>JAQUME010000018.1 GCA_028718245.1 Candidatus Omnitrophota bacterium | reverse complement strand
CGCTTAAAGTGATCACCAAAGGCCCTGATATTCCGGAGGCGGTAAAAACAAGCTCTCCGATATCAGAAATGATCTTGGCTTTTCCGCTTAAGAATTTGATCCTGATATTGCGTAAGGCCAGGCCCTCCAGCTTCCGGGGATAATCCTCTTTTACCGTAAGCGGAACTAATCCCGGGGATAAAGGCACGATCGCATGCCCCAGCTTTCCGGCAAGCCTTATTCCGGCGGAATCCGATCCGGTAAAACTGTAACTGGCGCCTCCGGTTGCCAATATCACCCTGTCAGCGGGGATCTCCCTGCCATTATCCAGGCGCACACCCCTGACCGCGCCTTTTTCCGTCAATAGATCCACGACTTTAGTTTTACAGATAACCTGCGCCCCAACTTTTTCAAGCTCCTTTTTCAATACATCAAGGATGCTGGAGGAGCGGTCGGTTGCCGGGAAGACGCGCATCTGGCGCTCGGTCTTTAGTTTTAATCCGCGGGACTGGAAAAAATCCATCAGCTCCCGGTTAAAGAATTTTTTAAAAGCATCCCTAAGGAATTCGCCGTTCTTGGAGAATCTTTTTAAGAAATATTCCAGGTCTTCGGCGTTAGTGAGGTTACAGCGGCCTTTGCCGCTTAAGAGGAGTTTGTTGCCGAGGGAATTATTTTTTTCAAGGAGCATGACATCCTGGCCAAGTTCTGCTGCCCGGATCCCTGCCATCATTGCCGATGGCCCGCCCCCGACTACTACTATTTTTTTCTTTTGCACTAGAGGCCAAAATCAGTGATCTTAAAGATTGATTCCAATTTCAGGCCGGCTGCGGAGAGGTTATCCGCTGCCCCTTCATTGCGGTCAACGATCACGATCGCTTCACTGGCGATAACCCCTATTTTGTCCAAAGCCTGCTTTGCTTCAATGATCGCCTTGCCGGTGGTGGCAACATCATCCAGGAGAATGACCTTATCCCCTTCTTTAAGCGCCGGCCCCTCCACCTGCTTCTGCGTACCGTGCTCCTTGGCCTGCTTGCGCACGATAAAGGTCTTGATCGGCCGGCCGTTCATATAACTTATCGCTGCCAAAGCGCCGACGATCGGGTCTGCGCCGAGGGTCGGGCCTCCGGCTGCGTCAAGCCCGCGGTCAGCGATCATATCCAGTATTATACTGGCTGCCAGGTAGGCGCCCTGCGGTGAAAGGGTGATCACCCGTCCGTCGAGATAATAATTGCTCTTCTTTCCGGAGGATAGGGTGAAGCTGCCTCTTTTTAAAGCCTCTTTATTCAGAAGGTCGAACAATTTCTTCTTTAATTCTTCCCGGCTTTCTTTTTCCATAGTGAATTATTTTACTATCGCCAGCCGTCTATGTCAATTACTTTGACAAAGCCAAATTTCATTGTTATCATATCTTTATGTTGCGCCAGCTGGCTAAAGGATTAAAGGAATTGATCTATCCTGACTGCTGTCCTGGCTGCGGGGCAAAGAAAGCCCCGACCAGGCCGCCTGAATTTATCTGCGCCTCCTGCAGGGATAAGCTGGAAAGAAATCTGCCTCCTTTTTGCGTTTCCTGCGGCAGGCACTTAGAAGGCGCAGGCGTTGAAAGGAATATCTGCCCGCCGTGCCTTAGAGTAAAATTCAATTTTGACCGGGCTTTCAGCCCCTGCAGATACAGCGGCATAATAAAGAAGTTGATCCGCGATTTTAAATATGCCGGGGATGATTACCTGGGAGAGGGTTTAGGAAAGATCATGAATGAATTTATAAGAGAATATAACCTGCCCCTGACGGATATGGATTATATTATCCCCATCCCCCTGCATAAGAGCCGGCTGCGGGAGAGGGAATTTAACCAGGCCCAAATATTAAGCGATCAAATAAGCCGGGAGTTCAACAAAATGGTCCTGCCACAGGTATTGATGCGGACTAAGGCAACCAAAACCCAGGCCGAGCTCGGTCACGAAGAAAGGCTGCTTAACGTGGAGAATAGTTTTTACGTAACCAGGCCTGAGCTGATCAGGGATAGGAATTTACTGCTGATCGACGATGTTTTGACTACCGGGGCTACTGCCAACCAGGCAGCTGCCGGCTTAAAAGGATCCGGGGCAAGGAAAGTAACCCTCCTGACCCTGGCAAGTTAACTATGAAGATCCTGCGCAACTATATCTTAAGGGAATTCCTCTCGCCGTTATTGCTTGTCCTGGGGGTTTTGACCTTTGTCATGGTCCTCATCGGCAACTTAAAGCGCATCGCCGACCTGGTGATCAACAAAGGAGTAGATATTTTCAGCGTTTTGCAGCTGCTCATCTATCTTATGCCTTACCTGGTCACCTATACCCTCCCCATATCTGTCCTGGTAGCCGTGCTCCTTGCTTTGGGAAGGTTCTCCAGCGATAATGAAATAATCGCCATACGCTCAAGCGGGGTAAGCCTGTTCAGGCTACTGCTTCCTCTTTTGGTCATCGGCCTTATATTAAGCATGGGGCTGGCTGTTTTTAATGACCGGGCTGCCTCCTACGCGCATTTTGCCTACCGCAAGACCTTAAAGCAGATGGGGTTTAAGAACCCTACTGCCGCATTTGAAGAGGGGGTATTCATCAACTCCTTTCAGAAATATATCCTTTTTATCTACCGCGTTGACCAGAAGAAAAACCGGCTTAACAACATCCGCATCTATGAGCCGCAGGGGGAAGACAAACCCACGCGCACCATTGTAGCCAAGGCCGGGGAATTCATCGCCATGCCGGATAATAATACCATCAAACTTAAGCTTATCGACGGGACCAGCGATGAGCCTGACCCGGAAAACCCCACCAGCTTCTACAAGCTTAACTTCCGCACCTACTTCATGAACCTGGATATGGCCAAGCTGCAGGATAAGGTCGTGGACAAAAAACCCAAAGAAATGACTATCAAGGAGCTCAAGAAAGAAGCTAAAAAATTAAAAAGCGAAGGGATAAACCCGGCTCCCCTGTTAACGGAGATCCATGAAAAATTAGCCCTGGCCTTCTCATGTTTTGTATTCATGCTTTTGGGCTCATCCCTGGGCATCATCACGCGCAGGCGGGAAAAATCAATCAACATCGGCATTGCCGTCCTGATCATCGTCCTATATTACCCTTTATTCATCGGCTGCGAGGCGCTGGCTATCGAAGGGCACCTGCCGCCGGCGCTAGCCCTCTGGCTGCCGAACATCATCTTCGGTTCCGTCGGCTCATATTTGATGTATAAACTATGCGCATCCTAGACCGTTACATCCTGAAATCCGTGATCAGCATATTCCTCTCCTGCATCTTTGTTTTCCTCTTCCTCTATGTCATTATCGATCTGCTCACTAACCTGGAGGATATACTGAAACAACAGGCCAACCTGGGCCTCTTGGTCCGCTATTACCTCTCTTATCTTCCGGTGATGTTCGTGCAGGTTTCCCCCTTTGCCTGCCTAATAAGCACGGTTTACACATTCGGCAAGCTTAACCACAACAATGAAATAATCGCCATGCGTTCAAGCGGCATGAGCATTTTCGATATCTGCAGGGAGGCGCTGATCTTCGGAATGCTGGTCAGCATGCTGGTCTTCTGGGTAAATGGCAGGTTCGTCCCCCGGGCTTTGGCTGAAAACCAGAGGATCAAGGCCCAGATGGAGGAGGGCGCCGGGAGGAACAAATTCAAAAAGTCCGCAACCATCACCAATCTCTCTATGTACGGCCTTAAGAACAGGCTCTTCTTCATCAATAAATTCACCCTGGCTACCCAGACCATGGATGGGATAACCATACTTGAGCATGATGAGCACCAGAACCTGACCAAAAAGATCGTCGCCACCAAAGGGGTTTACCAGGACGGATTATGGAAATTCTACCAGTGTATCACCTATACTTTTGACAAGAACGGCCAGGTAGTAGAGGAGCCGGTTTATTTTGAAGAGGAGATCATGACCATATCGGAGACGCCGAAGGATTTTGCCTCTTTAAGGCAAAAACCCGAGCTGATGGATATAAAAGAAATGCAGGATTATATCTGGAGGATCTCTAAGAGCGGGGCAACCAGCGTGACCCGCAATCTCAAAGTTGACCTTTATCAGCGTTTTACCATGCCTTTTACCAGCATTATAATCATGCTGCTGGGCATACCTTTTTCCCTGATGATGCGTAAGCGGGCCACGGGAATGGCTTCGGTGGGTATATCGATAATCGTGGGGTTTCTCTATTACGTGCTTGATGCGGTATGCCTGGCTGTCGGTAAGTCCGGATTGATCCCGCCCTTTATCGCCGTTTCAATGAGCCATGTCATCGTATTAACGGGCAGCATTTATCTTATCCGGAAGCTACCTTAAGGGGTGTAAATACGGGGGATGCGGCTGCCTAAACCGCAGACGATCTCATAGGGAATGGTGCCGGCCAAACCCGCTAACTCCTCAACAGTAATACTTTGTTTTCCCTGCCTGCCGATCAGAATAACCTCATCGCCGATCTTCGGCCTCTGCGTGCCTACATCTACCATGATCTGGTCCATGCAGATCCTTCCGGCTATCCTGAAACGCCTGCCGCCGATCAAAACACAGGCTAAATTTGAAAGGTTGCGTGGATAACCGTCGCCATAACCGATGGGCAGGGTGACGATGCGTGTGGTACGCCTGGTTATGTAAGCGTGGCCGTAGCTGATGCCGTACCCCGGAGGGACCTGCTTGACAAAGATCACCCGGGTCTTAAGGCTTAACACTGGTTTTAGATTTATACCCAGTCCTTCCTTAGGATGCATGCCGTAGATCACCAGGCCGGGCCTGACCATGGTAAAATGGCTGTCCTTATAATCGATCAACCCGACACTGTTTGCCGCATGCACCAGGGGTATGGTTATGCCGTCTTTTTTTAAGTCCGCGATTAACTTATTGAATAGGCCGATCTGAAAATCAGTGAATTTACGGTTGAGATCGGCAAAAGGAAAATGCGTAAATATTCCTTCGATTGCGATAGATCTGAGCTTGTGGACCTTCTTTACCAAGGCAAAGGCGTCATCATGCAGGACACCGATCCTGCCCATTCCGGTATCTACTTTAATATGAACGAACAACTTCTTATTCAATGCCCTGGCCCGGCGGTTAAGCGCCAGCGCGAACTCTTTATCGCATACAGTAGGAGTGAGCCCGAAACTAAACAGCGGATGGATATCCTTTTTGAGGATAAGGCCAAGGACCAGGATGGGAGTTTTGATCCCGGCCTTCCTTAATTTTATCCCTTCATCAATGGAAGCTACCCCCAAAAAATCCACCCTGTTGGCAACCAGCCTTTCGGATACGGGAATAAGCCCGTGGCCATAAGCATCGGCCTTGACCGTAACCAGGATCTTTGTATGCGGCCGAAGCAAGGACCGGATCTTTTTGAAATTATATTCCAGGTTATTGAGGTTTACCTCTGCCCAGGTGGGCCGGTAGCCTATTTTGTTTTTATCTGGCATTCTTTGGGGTATAGATAAACGGGTTTAATGGTAAGAGGGCTGGTGAATTTTCCTGCCCTGGTTTTTTCAACAGCCAGCTCCATAAGATTATGCGTCTCGGGAAACCAGTAGTCTTTATCCAGCAACTGCGCGCCTTTTATAGCGCCTGATATCTTATCTCCATAGGTAAATACAGCGTCACCCAAGATGATCGGATGCCGGTTGAATTTTTTAATGAATTCATCCAGGGTCAAAAGCGCGTATTCACTTTTTCGCCTTAAGACCCCTCTCTTTTTTTTGTAAGAGCTGCAATAGATAAGGCCTCTTCTGGCATCGAGTGCAGTGACGATCAGATTATCCTTGGCTGCCGCGTTTTTCGCCAGGATATCCAGTGTCGGTACACCGATAACCGGCTTATTTCTTACAACGCTTAATCCCTTTATCGTCGCCAAACCTATGCGCATACCGGTAAAAGAGCCGGGCCCTAAGCCGCAGGCGAAGTAATCAATATCGCTAACCTCTAATTCGGCGGCATCCAGGGCCCTTTGGATGGTTATTGCCAATAACGCCGAAAGGTTCCTGCCCATTTCAAGCTTACATTCATAAAATGAGCCATTGGCGTAAATACCCAGGCAAAGAAATTTCGTGGTAGTATCAATCCCTAATATTTTCATTAAGCTTTCCTAATAGCCGCTTGTACGCGGAGCCCCTGGCAATGAACTGTAAGGAACGGCTGTTGGCTGCCTTAGCAGATAGTTTAATCTTTAAGAATTCTTTGGGCAAGAGGAATTTCAGGCGCTCCGGCCATTCGATCAAGGTGATGCCTTCGGAATAAAAATACTCCTCATATCCTAAGGCCAATATATCAGCGGGAGTCTTGAGCCGGTAAAAATCAAAATGATGCAGAGGATGCTTGCCCTTGTGTACGCGCAGCAGGACAAAAGTAGGGCTGATCACTTTATCCTTACTTATCCCCAGGCCCTGGGCGATCCCTTTAGCCAGGACTGTTTTGCCGGCGCCAAGGGTTCCGGAGAGGAGAATGATATCCCCGGGCTTGAGAAGGCGGCTGATACTCCTGCCTATTTTTAAAGTTGAGGAAACTGATTTGGATAATTTTTTCATTTAGAAATGCTTAAACCCCCGGGATTTAATCCGGGAGTATTCATTTTTATAATTGATCGTCCGTAAACCGAATGCCTTGGGCATTATCTCGCCTATTGGCGTGAAGCGGTATTTGGAGCTCTTAATTATTCTATTGGCCTGGTCCCTTGAAGCGGTAAGAAGCAGCTCAAACTCCTCGCCCGAAGAAAGCGCGTCATCCACTCCCCTGGCCTCCCTGCTTAAAGGGATGAGCTTCTCATACATCACTGCTCCGGCAGAGCTTTGCTCAAGGATATGGCTTAAGTCCTGAAGCAGGCCGTCAGAGATATCGATCATCGAGTTGATCTTGAAATTATTCACCAAATAACGCGCCTCTTTAAGCCGCGGTTCAAATTTCAAATGCTTGCCTTTGATCGAGCCGCCCAGCGACCCTGTGACCATAATGATATCCCCGGTTTTTGCTCCGGAGCGTAAACAAAGGTTCTTCTTCTCCACCACACCCAACATACTTACATCTATTATCAATTTATCCGCGGAGCTGATATCTCCACCGACAATATTGATCCGGTATTTTTTGGCCAGGCTAAACAGCCCTTTAGCCAGCCGGTCAACCCTGGACACCGGCATAGCAAGCGGCAGTCCCAAGGAGACTACGGCGTGCCTGGGGATCCCTGCACAGGCGCTGATATCGCTGATGGAAATTGCCAAGGCCTTCCTTCCCACCAAGGCAGGGTCAACTGTTTTCTTAAAATCCACCCCTTCAATGATCATATCACAGGTAAAAAGCTGATAGTTATCCTTATCCAGCTTAAGGACAGCGCAATCATCACCGCTGCCTTTGACGACAGAGTTATCGGTTTTAATTTTATCCCGGAATCTTTTGATCAAACCAAACTCCCCGATATCTTTTAAGCGCATTTATTTCCCTAAAATTCTTGCGATATTCTTTTTATAAGGCGGCCGGATTATGCCCTTATCCGTAATGATCCCGCTGATCAATTCATGGCCGGTAACATCAAAGGCGGGGTTCAATATTTTCGCGCCTTTGGGGGCAGCAAACCTCTTATTCAAAATCATGGAAACTTCATCGCCGTGGCGCATTTCAATCTCGATCTCCCGGCCGCTCTTTATCTTCAGGTCAAAGGTACTTTTGGGCGCGGCAATGTAAAAAGGTATTTTATGGTATTTGCAGAGGATAGCCAGATTCAATGTGCCGATCTTATTGGCGGAATCGCCGTTTGCGGCAATACGGTCTGCGCCGGTGATCACCATGTCTATTTTTCCCTGGCGCATGAGAGCAGCTGCGGTGTTATCAGCGATCATGGTAACATCTACTCCCTTTTTATGCAACTCCCAAGTAGAGAGCCGCGCACCCTGCAAAAGCGGACGGGTCTCGCAGGAGAAAACCTCGATATTCTTGCCCTGCTCCTTGGCCCGGTAAATGACTCCCAGGGCAGTGCCGTAATCAATGGTCGCCAGTATCCCGGCATTGCAGATGGTCATGACCGTAGAGTTATCGCGCAGTAATTTTGCCCCATAATTACCTATTCTGCGGCAGGATTCCATATCCTCTAGCATGATCTTCTTAGCTTCGGCTAGGATGGCCTGCTTGATTTGAAAGACAGGTTTATTTTTACTTTTTGAAGCAGCATCGCAGGCCCTTTCAATACCCCAGAATAAATTCCTGGCAGTGGGCCTGGCGCCGGCTATATACCGGGACACATTACTTAATTCGCGCTCAAATCCGTTCCAGTCCTTTCCCGGGTAATCCTTTATCCCCAGATAAACTCCGAGAGCTGCAGCTGCGCCTAAAGCAGGAGCTCCGCGCACCTGCAAAATCTTTATCGCCTGCCAAAGGTCTTTCAGTTTATCAATATTAAGATAGACTAATTCATGCGGCAATTTGGTTTGGTCAATGATCCTGACCTTGTTATTCTTCCAGTCTATTGTGCGAATATTCATCTTTAACCTAGGGACGGTTCTCAAAACAAAGCTAACCTGTCCCCTTTTATTGGTTTTCAGCGCCAGGGGTGTCCCCTTGGGGAACGTCCCCCTCTGGCGTCCCCCTCTGGTCACATGCTTTGAATTAAGTATTGTGTCCCTGAATTACAGGCCGATCAGCTTGGCCAAAACACTCTTCCGAACGCCAATTGCCGCCGCGGGGCAGGCCTCCTGGCAGCAGAAGCAGGCAATACACTGCTTATAATCAACGTAAATCCCGCCGCTTTCTAGAGTAATACATTTTTTGGGACAGACTTTCACGCAGTGGCCGCAAGCCGTGCATTTGACGCGCAAGCAATAGGGATAATACCTGATCAGCGGCTTAACAATATTCTTCAATGGCCAGGCCAGGTTATTTATGCTCATTGATGTAGTAGGAAGCTTAAAGGATTTAATCTTTAATTTGTCGATATCCTCGCCCTGTATTTTAATTTCACTTAACCGGCCTTCTCCCAGCCCACGCCGCGCCGCTTCCTTTGTAGTGAGAACCTCCTGGCTTTTAATACCCATTATTTTAGCCATCACCGTATCCAATGCCACGCAGTCGGATCCTGCCAGTAAAAGGCCGAGGCTGCGGGCCTTTCCGCTGGTTGCCGGGCCATCACCTTCCAGAGCCAATACTCCATCAATGATCGTCAGGTCAGGTTTGGCATCCTGGTAAATATCCACAAGTGTTTTGGCAAATTCAGGGGGCGCGAAATTATTCTTATGCAGCTCCAATTTATATGTTCCCGAAACCAGGCCAAAAAGATTTTTGATCGCTCCGGTAATCAGGGTCAACTCATGGGTCTTGAATTTAGGCAGGTTGATCAGGTGGTCACATTTATCCAGCCAGACCGTAAGCGGGTATTTATCACGCATCCTGCGCTTATCAAAAGTCACCAGCTCTGCCCTCTCATCCTTACAGAGTTTCTTTATACCGGTAACTTCATAAACTTCATCGACGTTATCTATATACCTGCCCCAGATACTCGGCCCGTCTCCCACAATAACCTTACAATTTATCTCCTTGAGGATACGGATAACCTGCCTGACCACTTCCGGATGCGTGGTAATCCCGTTTTCCGGGCCTGTGGACATTAAAAGGTTCGGCTTGACCAGGACTGTTGAGCCTGGTTTGATAAAAGAGGTTATCCCTCCCAAAAGATCGACAGAGCGCCTTAGCGCAACTTCTACCAGGGAGGGCTTATAACTATCGCATTTAACTACCGAAATCTGGCTGCTCATTTCAATTTAAAAAATAGCTTGGCGTTTCCAGTTGTCTTCTGCGCCACTTCCTCAAAACTAACGCCCTTGATCCGGCTGACCTCTTCTGCCAACAGCTTTATATGAGAAGGTTCGTTCCTCTTGCCACGGAACCCTTCGGGAGCCAAATACGGAGCATCTGTTTCCAGCATTAATTTATCCAGCGGAGTTGATCTAACCATCTCCCTTAACGTTTGCGCTTTTTTATAAGTGATATTGCAGGTAAAAGAGATAAAAAACTCCAGATCCAGGCAACTTTTGAGAAAATTTTCATCCCCGGAAAAACAATGCACCACCGCGCGAAGAGGCATGGCTGCTTTTAAGATCTTTAAAGTCTGGTCCTCTGCCTGGCGGGTATGCACCACCAGCGGCAGATCCAGGGACTTAGCGAGTTCGATCTGGCTTTCAAAGACCCGTTTTTGATCCTCCGGTGAAGAAAGGTTGCGGAAATAATCCAGGCCTGTCTCTCCGATCGCAACCACCTTATCTTTCGCGGCCAGTTCCTTTAGTTTGGCCAGATCATCATCTTTAAAGCTGTTTGCGTCATGAGGATGCACGCCGACAGAGGCATAAACCTCCGGGTATTTTGCGGCAAGCTCGCTTGATGCGGCCGAAGAATCAAGGGTAGCGCCGATATTCACAAAATAACCCACCCCGGCTTCCTTTGCCCGCCGGATAACCGCGTCACGGTCGCCGGAAAATTGCGCAAAGTCCAAATGGCAGTGAGTATCGATCAGCATTTAAATAAGGAACTACTTCTTTTCGGTCTCAATACGGGGAAATAAAGGATTGCCTTTTTTGATCACTGTGCCGCCTAATTGAATTTGAATGGATTCTGCTGTCTGCGGCATAAAAGGATACAGGTGCCTGGCGACCTCTCTTATGGTATCAACCAACAGGCGGATAAATTCCTTCAACTCTTCCTGTTTGTTCTCCTTCGCCAGGTTCCAGGGCTTGGTATATTCTATGTGCTTATTTGCCATAGCGATCAGCTCCCAGATAGCTTCCAGGGCCAAACTAAAATCCAGCTTGCCTAATTCGGCACTGACCCGGCTGCCTAAATTTTTTATTTTAGCCAGTATCTCTCCGGAAACCTTTGAATCCGGGCTTAACTTGATATCCGGGATAGCCCCGTTGTAATATTTCTCGATCATGGTCAGGGTGCGGTAAACCAGATTCCCTAAGTCATTCGCCAGGTCGCTGTTATAACGCTTGATGATGTTCTCCTCCGAAAAGCTGCCGTCTAAGCCGAAAGGGACTTCGCGCAAGAGAAAATACCTATATGCGTCCAAGCCGTATTTTTCTACCATCTCCAGCGGATTGACCACATTTCCCCGGGACTTGGACATCTTATCTTCGTTGATCATCCACCAACCATGGGCAAATACTTTTTTAGGCAATTGGATGTTCAAAGCATGCAGCATGATCGGCCAATAGACAGTATGCTGCCTTAATATATCCTTGGCCATCAGATGAAGCTCGGCCGGCCACCATTTGGATCGATAATTTCCTTTATCATCAAAGCTGCCTACCGCGCTGATATAATTGATCAAGGCGTCAAACCACACATAAGCCACATGCCTGGAAGCAAAAGGCAAAGGTATGCCCCAGCTAAGCCGTTCTTTGGGCCGGGAGATGCACAGGTCATTTAATTTATTCAGTTCAAGAAACCTTAAGGTTTCTTCATATCGGCTGGCTGGCCTGATAAAATCCGTGTTCTTCTTTAAATGATCCAGCAGCCAATCCTGATATTTGGATAATTTGAAGAAATAATTTGTCTCAACAATACGCTCAACGGGCCTCCGGCAATCCGGGCATAATCCACCAACGGCCTGCGACTCAAGCCAGAATGTCTCGCAGGGAGTGCAATATAACCCTTCGTACCTGCCTTCGTAGATATCCCCTTTTTCATAAAGTATCTGGAGGACTTTTTGAACGGCCTTGATATGCCTTTCCTCGGTCGTGCGGATAAAATCGTCGTAAGAAACATCCAGAGATCTCCACAGGCCCTTAAATTGTTCGCTTGTTTTATCCACAAAATCCTGCGGGGAAAGCTTTACTGCGTCAGCTGCCTTCTGGATCTTCTGGCCGTGCTCGTCGGTACCGGTCAAAAACCAGACATTTTCTTTTCCCAAGGTGGAGCGCATATAACGGCTTAAAACATCTGCAGCGATGGTAGTGTAGGAATGGCCGATGTGCGGAGAGGCATTCACGTAATAAATGGGTGTGGTGATATAAAACTTATTTGCCATGCTCTTTTTCCTTATAGCTTACTTCAACCAGGGTGCCGTCCTCAAGCTGGACAGTGACCAGGCGCTTAAAAACATTGACGCTAAAAACTTTGCCTTTACCGCTTGGCGTATTGACATGCTCACCTTCGCGGGGAAGGCCTTTGGAAAGGATCTTGTAGGTTTCATATTCATAGGAGAGGCAGCACATAAGGCGCCCGCATAATCCGGAGATCTTCGGAGGATTTAACGGCAGGCCTTCCTCTTTAGCCATTTTGATGGTCACCGGCTCAAAATCCTTGAGGAATTTCCTGCAGCAAAGCTCCCTGCCGCAAGAGCCGTACCCACCGAAAAGCCTGGCTTCATCCCTGACCCCGATCTGCCTTAATTCAATGCGCGCCTTGAATATCTTGGCCAGGTCTTTAACTAGATTGCGGAAATCCACCCTGCCGTCGGAGGTAAAATAAAATAAGATCTTGGAGCGGTCAAATGAATACTCTGCCTTGACCAGCTTCATATCCAGCTTATGCTCGGTGATCTTCTTAAGGCAGGCGTTGAATGCCTCTTTGCCTTTAGCGCGGTTATCCTCTATTTGTTTTAAGTCACTCTCCCTGGCCAGCCGGATTATTCTTTTCGGCGCCTCCTTGGGGTCGGCCTTAGGGCAGGAACGGCCGCAGGACGGCTGCACAACCACCCCGTAATCCAGGCCGCGGTCATGCTCAACGATCACGCAATCCCCCTCCTTCAGGCTAAGATTGCCTGCCTGATAAAATTGCGTAGCTCCCGAGCCTCTTAGCTGCACGCGGATCATCCCGTCCATAGTTGCGCTCCCAGGTTATGTAAAAGTAATTTAGTATTGATATTATTATCCAGGTACATAAAACTTTCCGAAATGCAGGTTATGGTATCGTCTAACTGTTTGAAGGAAAATTTATGCGATAGCTTGAGCAGGTCGTTCTCCCTGTCGGCGTGGATCGCCTCTCTTTGCCCTAAGCCTGCCTTAAACAGATATATATCCCTGAACCAGGAGGCAAGGATGTTCAAAAAGGCGCGCAACTCTTCTTTGTTCTGGCTGATCCTGTCCCGGTCAGCGGACTTTTCCGGTAACAGAAAAGAATCGAGCATCCTGTTCTTTTCCCCGGCTAGACGTGAGTCCTTTAGTTTCAAAGCCAGGCCCAGCCTGCCTTCCGCGTAATAGGCAAGAAAATGCGCTGACTGCTTATCAAGGGAATGCTCCTTGATCAAAAGTGACTCTAAATCCGCTCTGGCTAAAGGAGCAAATTTTATGGTTTTACAGCGGGATAATACCGTCTTAAAAATACTCTGCGGCTTATGCGTGACCAGAATAAAGAGGCAGTCAGCCGGAGGCTCCTCAAGCAGCTTGAGCAGGGAATTCGCCGCCTCGGGATTGAGCCGATGCGCGTTATCAATGATAAAGATATTCATTTTCCCTTCATAAGGCCGTAAGGAGGCCTGGTGCTGCATGGCCCGAATATCCTCTATCTTTATCTGGGAATTTCCGTTTTCAATAACGTGAATATCGGGGTGCTCTCGGCCCTCGCCGGCTCCGTTTAACTCCCGGGCAACTAACTTAGCAACCATCTTTTTGCCGATCCCCTCCGGCCCGCTGAAAATATAAGCTCCGGAAAACCGGTTGGTCTCTATAAAACTGCTGATAATGCTTATCGGCTTATCGTGGCCGACGATCCCGCTAAAGCGCATCTACGATCTCCCTGATCATGCTTTGAGTTTTTAGTTTATCTTCGGCGACCTTGACTATCCTGATCCTTTGCGGCTCCTGGCGGGCAAGCTTAAGGTAGCCGTTTCTGACCCGCAGATGATAATTGAATGAGCGGCATTCAATGCGGTCTTTGCAGTTATGCCTGTGTTTGAGCCCGCTTTTAACCGGCAGGTCCAGGAATATGGTCAGATCCGGCTTTATTCCCTGGGTGGCAAAGTTCCCTACGGCCTTGATCAGTTTTATATCCACACCCAATCCGTATCCCTGGTAAGCGATGGTTGAATCCAGGAACCTGTCGCAGACAACAGTGTGCCCCGAATTAAGCGCCGGCTTAATTATCTCTTCAACTACCTGGGCGCGGGCAGCCATATAAAGCAGGGTCTCGGCCTCAGGAGAAATTACGCTTTTTGTATCAAGCAATATCTCCCTTATCCTCTCGCTTGTCTTTACTCCGCCTGGCTCGCGTAAGTAAATCACTTTCAATCCCTGCTCTTTAAGGTAACGGAAGAGCATCTCGGACTGTGTACTCTTGCCGCAGCCCTCGGAACCTTCGAATGTTATGAATTTACCTTTCATAATTCTATTTGACGGTATTCGCGGATATATGTATGGTTCTTCCCTTCGACCAAACAGCCAGAGGCCGGCCGGTTATTTTATGCCGCTCCACAACTCTTCGGACTGCTTTCTTTAACGCTGCTTCTGCTTTATCCTGTAAAGACATTCTCTTCTTCATTTTTTACCTCGCATTTTACGGATCAGGGCGAATAATGTTTCATCTATTATTTCCACGCGGCCATTGCGTCTTTTCGCTATCAGAACAGGCCTTGCTTTTGAATTATCAAATAACATCCAGGAATCAAGTAATTGTTCATACAAATTGAAGAAATTGCTGATCCCGCGCCTAAATCTGCGACGGACATCATCTGCCGGAACATCGTGCCCGCCGTCTGCCACCCTTTCTTTGATACGGGCAAGCGCTAATTCCGGGCTAGGTATCCACAAAAAGAAAAGGTGCAGGGAATAGCCATTTGCCCTTAGGTCAGAAAGTAAGCTGACATAAGACTTGCCGGAAAGCGTTGTCTCAAAACCAAAATCAACCCCTCGCCTAGAGAATTCCCAGATTTGCTGTAATACAAGCCTTCCAGCTTTAATTGCCGCGTTGCGCGGCTCAAACGGCGCCAATCCTTGCGCGATCAGATCTGCGTTCACGAAATTAGGACACTTTACATAGTCAGGCAGGAACATTGTCGCGAATGTCGTTTTACCGGAGCCGTTTGGCCCGGCAATTATATAAACGTTTTTATTTTTCATTTTTTGAGATGCTGCTCAAGCCAATCCTCGCCATCCGCTATAGCAAATTATAAGCTTTTTCGTGAAGTAACCCGCCCATCCTTTGCGATTTCAACAATCATTCCCAGCTGTTTCAGCTTCTCCCGTATAGCGTCGGCTTTAACATAATCTTTAATTTTTCTAGCTTCTTCATAAGCGCTTAAAAGCTGTATCACCTCCAAAGAATCGTTTGCGGCAACTTCATCTAGCAAACTTAAACCAAACACTTCTCTACTTAAATTTATTATAGTCTGTCCCGCTTGCTCAACTTTATCGGCGTATTCATTATCCTCTTTACCGGATTCAATAAATTTATGGGTATCAGTGACCAGCTTAAAAAGACAACCCAAGGCACGGGGGGTATTAAAATCATCGTTCATTGCCTCGATAAATTCATTCTTTCCTTTTTCTACAAAATCTACATTCACTGCTCTATTTTTCTTCTTATCAATTTTAGCTTCCATTATTTTCTTGAATAATATTTCAAATCTTTCAAGGGCCTTCTTTGCTTCCTCAATTTTATCATCTGTATAATCAACCGGATGCAGATAGTGGGTTGAGAGGAATAATAATTTTAACAGATCCGGATACTTATGCTTTCCCATAAAACCTTTTACGGTGATGAAATTACCCAAAGATTTGGACATCTTCTGGCCGTTGATGGTAAGCAGGCCGTGGTGGAGCCAGTAGCGGGCGAATTTTTTGCCTGCGCCTTCGGATTGGGCTATTTCGTTTTCATGATGAGGAAAAATAAGATCCAGCCCACCGCCGTGAATATCAAACTCATCTCCTAAAATGTCGGAACTCATCACGGAACACTCGATATGCCAACCAGGTCTCCCCTTTTCCCAAGGACTGTCCCAGGAAGGTTCATTAACTTTGGCGGATTTCCATAAAGCAAAATCAAGCGGGTCCTTCTTTTTTTCTCCCGGGGCTATTCTTGCCCCCGACTCCATTTTTTCTATTGCCTGATGGGACAATTTTCCGTAATCTTTGGCCTTTTTAATATCAAAATATACATCTCCGCCCGCAGTATAGGCAACACCGCGCTTGATCAACTCCTCGATAAATTTCTGCATTTGCGGGATATATTCTGTAGCTTTGGGTTCTACATCCGGATCTAATATCCCCAGCTGCCGCATATCTTCATGATAAGCATCAAGGTATTTTTTTGCTGTTTTCTGGACCGCACTGTTTAAATCCTCTCCCGGGTATTCCTGCCTTGCCTTGTCGATTATCTTATCATCCACATCGGTCACATTGCGCACAAAGGTAACTTTATAACCTTTATATATCAGATATCGACGAATGGCATCAAAGATATAAGCGCTGCGGGCATGGCCGATATGCGGTTGATCATAAACCGTGGGGCCGCAGACATACATCTTGATCTTCTGCGGCTCTAAAGATTTGAATTCCTCTTTTTTTCTGGAAAGGGAGTTATATATGAAAATAGGCATGAAAGAATATCCTACTTCTGCTCTAATTTATCGAGCCGGGATTGCAGCTCTTCGATCGCTTGGTTGATCGGGTCCAATACATGCGCGTGGTCCAGGCTTATGTCTATCTTCTTGCCGTCCTGCCTGGTGATCCTGCCCGGCACCCCCACTACCGTGGAATTCGGAGGAACATCCTTGATCACCACCGCGTTTGAGCCGATATATGAATTATCCCCGACGGTGATATTGCCTAAGACCTTTGCCCCGGCGCCGATGACCACATTATTGCCGATAGTCGGATGCCGCTTGCCCTGGACAATACCGGTACCCCCCAGGGTCACTCCCTGGTAAAGTAATACATCGTCCCCGACGATAGCGGTCTCGCCGATAACCACACCCATGCCATGGTCCACGAAAAAGCGCTTGCCGATTGCAGCTCCGGGATGTATCTCTATGCCGGTAAAGAAACGCGCCGCTTGCGACAGGAACCTGGCGAGAAAAAACAAATGCATCTTGTAGAGCACGTGCGCTATACGGAACACAACCAAAGCATGCAGCCCCTGATAAAGCAGGACTATCTCCAGGAAACTCTTGGCAGCCGGGTCCCGCCTCTGCGCTGCCCGTATATCACCATAAAAGATAATAGAGATCAGGGTAATTTTTATCACTACAAGGACGGCTAATATAATTAATATATTTATAAGATAAACCATGCTAACCTCCCTTAACTAAAGAAACAAGCGCATAAGTTGCGATCGCCTCTTTATTGCCTACCGGGCCCAGGCCTTCATTTGTCTTGGCCTTGATGTTGACGCGATCCTGTGTAATATCCAGGAGCCCGCAGATATTCTCCTTCATCTGTTTTTTAAAAGGGGATAGCCCCGGCTCCTGGGCAATGACTACGATATCAATATTGTTTATCCTGTAACCGCTTTTATCGACCAGGGTTTTAACCTTTTTTAACAACAGGCTGCCGGCTGCACCTTTGTATTGGGGGTCTGTATCGGGAAAATGCTCCCCGATGTCGCCAAGGGCCAAAGCCCCTAATAGAGCGTCGCATAGCGCGTGCATAGCCGCATCACCGTCAGAATGCCCCAACAGGCCTTTTGCGTAAGGTATCTCTACCCCGCCTAAGAATAACTTCCTTCCTTCAACCAGACGGTGGATATCGTAACCTATGCCGGCTTTATATTCCATTTCGCGAACTTAAGGTCCTCGTTAGTGGTGATCTTGATATTTCCGTAAGTACCCTCAACGATCTTTACCTTTTGGCCTAACCTCTCAACCAAAGAAGCATCGTCGGTAACCGTATCGCGGGAATATTTCTTAAATGCCGCAAAGATAATTTCTTTTTTAAAAACCTGGGGGGTCTGCACCTCCCAGAGCTTATTCCGGTCAAAAGTTTTACTAACCGTGTTACCCGGACCGGAGCCTTTTATCGTTGCCTTGGGCTTTACAGCCAATATTGCCGCGCCGTAAATTTTAGCCTCGCCAATGACCTTTGTGATGCTGCCGGGCTGGACAAAAGGCCGGGCAGAATCATGGATCAAAACCAGCTTACTTTTCCCGCTGACAGCTTGCAGGCCGTTATACACCGAATCCTGCCTGCGCAAACCCCCTAAAACCAGGGCCTTTACTTTTCTAAAAGAATACCTGCTTATGATATCCGCTATCGCCTT
>JAQUME010000017.1 GCA_028718245.1 Candidatus Omnitrophota bacterium | reverse complement strand
CAGTATCGATAAGAGCGATCTTCTCATCGATGATAAGATAGGCATTGTAGCTGGAGCCTCTTTTGGTGGTATAAGTATGGCCGTGGAAATTACGCACATTCCAATCCACCGCGCCAACGGAATAAATGTCAGGTAATATTTTTATGGCAGCCATAATCCCCTCCCTTAATACCCTTGAAAATTTTCCATGACTATTTTCTCGCTGTCCACTTTCAGCTCCGCGGACAAGATATTGCGCATGGCCTCCACCATCTGCGGCGGGCCGCAGAGATAAAATTTCCTCTGAAGATAGTCCGGGACCTCATTCCTTATTACGCTTGAGTTGATCAGGCCGACAGTGCATTTAAAACCCGGCTCGGTTTCGCACAATACGTGCGCTACCCTTAAAAGCGGGTAGCTCTTCTGCATGGCGTCAAAATCATCCTTAAAAACTATATCGCGCACAGAGCGGTTAGAGTAAACCAGGACTATATCTATACCCAGGTTTTTATCTACCGCGTATTTACAGATGCTCCGGATAGGGGTGATCCCTATCCCGCCGGAGAGAAAAGCGATCTTGGGAGAATTTTCATCCAAAATGAATTTCCCGAAAGGATATTGGATGCTTACCCTGTCCCCGGCCTTTAAATTATCCAGCGCCCTGGAAAAATCGCTCTGGGTCAATTTTTTGGTAAACTCCAGATAACATTTTTCAGTCGGGGAGCTGGAAATAGAAAGATACTTTTTTAATTCTTGGCCACCCGCTAGCTCAAGCTCTAGGAACTGCCCGGCTTTAAAATCCGGCTCTTGCGGCAGCTCCAGCCGGAAGCTTTTGACATTATAGTTGCGCCGGATTATCTCTTTTATCCTGGCTTCGGTTTTAACCAATTTTCTCAAACTGGTCCTTGCCCACCCCGCATTCAGGGCAGACCCAGGTGCCGGGGAGGCTCTCAAAACTTGTACCGGGGGTAATCCCGTTATCCGGGTCGCCTTTACCCGGGTCATAGATGTAACCGCAGGCTAAACATTTGTATTTGCTCATTACTGCCTCCTCCGGTACAAAACTTTTATTCTGTTTTAGAAACAACACCCTTGTTGCCGCCGCATTTGGACATGGGGCCTTTTTTCACCATCGGCATATTTTCCTTCTGCATCATCTGCGGCATACCATCCATCTTCATCTTCTGGCGCATCATATATTTCATTTTCATCGGGCCCTTACCCATACCATAGGGCGTGCCCAGAAAAACAACCAGCGCGGCAAAACAGAGCAAGCCGGCTACCACATAACCAAAGGCCTTCAAGGCCTTTGCCTCCACTTTACGCGCAGCAAGACACACAAAGAAGCTAACGGTCAATAAAAGCGCAAACGGCACAACCGCCATCAAAGGCGAAAACCTCATCATACACATCTTATCCCTCCCTGCGCAGAAGCGCGTACCGGCTTCTCCAATAAAGCCGGGTACTACGCACAAGCGTGTACCGGCCTATCCGATGAGGCCGGGTATTACTTTTTTAATATCCTCTTTAGATCCGCATCCGGGGTAGAAATCAACCGCAGGTCAAATTTATCCTGCAGGATGCCGAAGACCTTCCTGCTCACAAAGGCAGGCGGGGTCGGCCCGATGTAGATCCCTTTGATATTAAGATACAACAAAGTAAGCAGGATGGCAACTGCTTTTTGCTCAAACCAGGAGAGGACCAGGGTCAAAGGCAGGTCATTCACTCCGCAGTTAAATACCTTGGCCAAGGCCACAGCTACCTGGATGGCCGAATACGCGTTATTGCACTGGCCGACATCGATCAATCTGGGGACCCCTTCGATATCCCCGAAATCCAGCTTGTTAAAACGGTATTTACCGCAGGCAAGAGTAAGGATAATACAGTCCTTGGGGACTTTCTCGGCAAACTCGGTATAATAATTACGGCCGGGTTTTGCTCCGTCGCAGCCGCCGATAAGAAAAAAATGCTTGATCTTGCCGGCTTTTACCAAGCCGACGATTTTATCCGCTAAACCCAGGATCGCCGTATGATGAAAACCGGTCCAGATCTTTTTTCCCGGGGCCTCGGGTAAAGGCGGCAGGGATTTGGCTTTTTCGATCAAAGGTTTAAAATCCCTGACTTTTAGATGCGTTGCCCCGGGTATTCCGGTAATACCAGTGGTGAACAACCTGTCCAGATAAGTATTTTCCGGGGGGATCAGCACGCAATTGGTAGTTGCCAGCAATGCCCCGCTGAAAGCGTTGAATTCTTTTTTCTGTTCCTGCCAGGCCCCGCCGTAATTACCGGCTAAATGCCTGAATTTCTTCAGCTCCGGGTAACCGTGGGCCGGAAGCATTTCGCTGTGGGTATAAATATTTACGCCTGCCCCGTCGCTTTGCTTAAGCAGCTCATAAAGATCAAGCAGGTCGTGTCCGGTAACCAAAATACCCGGACCGGCCTTGGTCCCGGTGTTAACCTCCGTGGGCGCAGGATTGCCGAATCTCTGCGTGTGCGCCTTATCCAGCATCTCCATGGTCTTTAGGTTCATTGCCCCGCACTTCAGGACCAGCTCCAGGTGCTGGTTCAGGTCAAAGCTGACATTGGTCACGGTTTTAAAAAGCGCTTCATGCATAAAGGCATCCACCTCTTCATCATGGACCCCTAATTCCCGGGCATGATAGGCGTAAGCGGCAATGCCTTTTAAGCCGTACAAAAGTGTATCCTGCAAGCTCTGAATATCCTCATTTTTTCCGCATACCCCGAATTTGGTGCAGCCTGTTCCACCTGCTGTTTGTTCACATTGATAGCAAAACATTATTCACCCTCCTTTCCGCCGTAGGCGGATCCGCCTTCGGCGGAAAGTTCGCTCCATCTTTTTTCTCCGATACACTCTCTTGCCGCCTTACAATAATCAGCGCAGGAAAGAAGCCTTCCCCTATAGATCAAATTCCCGCACTTCGGGCATTTTATCTTGATCTCGTCGGAGAATATCTCGGTAATATATCCGCAACCTGCGCAGATTATGCTTTCAGGGCTTCGCTTACGGGTATCCTGGCCGGGGCATTTATAGATCATCTGATCTTCTCTCCGCTTATACTGATGATTATTTCTTTGAAAAGGATTTTTTTACCCGATTCCTGTATAGCTGACCGGATTATACCTACCAGCCCAAAACAGCAGGGCACCTCCATATGGGCATAAGTGACGGACTTAATATCATTGTTTTTGAATATCTGGCCAAGCTTCTCTTCGTAAATCCTCGTATCATCCAGCTTGGGGCAACCGACAAGCAAGGCCTTGCCGTTAAGCAACTCTTCATGAAAATCAGCGTAGGCAAAAGGCACGCAGTCAGCGGCGATCAAGATATCGGCATCCTGCAAATACGATGCATGCGCCGGAACCAGCATAAGCTGAACCGGCCACTGCCACAGTTGTGTACGTGAACCCGGACAGCCTGTTTGCGCATGCTGGTTTTCCTGTTCAAATCCCGTTTTAATGTTATTCTTTTTTAGGAAATCCAGCGCCTCTTTCAGGTATTTCTCCTGTCGGTGCTCTTTTAAATGCTTTAAATGCGCGATTATCGTATTCTTGCCCTGCTTTACGATATTCTCCATGACCTTGCTCTCGGAGTATTCCTCTGCCTCCCTCTCCTCAATGCTGATCGCTTCCTGCGGACAATGCCCCAGGCAGGCGCCCAGGCCGTCGCAGAACAGATCGCTGACTAACCGCGCTTTATTATCAATTATCTGTATTGCCCCCTCCGGGCAATTAGGGATACACAAGGAGCATCCATTACATTTCTTTTCATCAATAGTAATAATTTTTCTTTTAGCCATATAATTTTACTATATCAAAGAAGCTATGGTTATCTCCCGCAGCTGCCCGAGCACTCCTTCTTCAATAGAGCGGATTTTCTTTCTCAAAACACACTTACCTTTATTAGGACAGATATCCTTCTTCAAAAAACAGCCGTTTAACCCCAGCGGGCCCTGGAAGACGCGCATTATTTCAACCATATAGATCTTTTTGGGCGAAATTTTCAGCTTAAATCCACCACCCTGGCCTTTATGGGATTCCAATATCCTTTCTTTATTCAGCTTCTGCAGGATCTTGCGCATGAACGGCTGCGGTACGCCAAGCTTTTGAACAAGCCTGCCTACAGTTACCAGGCCTTCATGCTTTGACATATAGCAAAGCGCCCGCAGCGCATAATCCGTGTTCCTGGTTATAAGTTTCATAAGTTCTCCAAAGATAAATACAGGTATGGTGGGCAGTTTAACGTCATGCCCGGGACAACCTACTGCAGCCCTCTTTACAGTGGGCCACCGGCCTCAACATGTATCTAACGGTTATATCCATTACGGGATCACCTCCTTCAATTTATAATAATGATACCATATTAGTATCATTTGTCAAGAAGAATTTTATCCCACTCAGCGGCTGCCGAGGCAAGCCTCGCCATCCGCTAAAATGACCTTCTCTTTTTCTGGATACATTGATATTTTGCCGAGGGATATTGTTAAGCGTGCAATTAGAAATTTTTCGGCAATTGTGTGCAAGGATTTACGGCGAATGGAGGCAATTCTCTATGCGTAAGGAGCCTGGGTTGCCGGAAGGAGCTGTAAACCGCAGCACACGGCGAAAAATTTCGCACGCGTACAATATCCCGAGAGCGAAATATCTAAGATAGCGGTAAGATTATTTCCAGATAAACCAGACGAACAAATATGCGGCGCTTACCGCGGCGAAGGTAAAAGGAATTCCGATCTTCATGAAAGCGGCAAATTTAACCGGATACCCCTCTTTTTTGAGCAGGCCGCTCGCCACGATATTGGCTGAAGCGCCGATAGGAGTGATATTGCCTCCGAGGCTGGCGCCGATAAGCAGGCCGAAAAGGAATAAAGACGGATTTACCTGCAGCTTATCGGCCATTATCATAGCAACCGGAAGCATGGCTGCCAGGAAAGGGACATTATCAATGAATGCCGAAAGGATCACTGAAATAAACACGATCGCGGTATAACCCAGGAATATGTTCCCGCCGACAAGGCCAGCCAGATAATCGGCGATCACCCCGGTCCAGCCGGTAAGGGAGAGGCTTCCGACAATAATGAAAATACCCATAAGGAAAAACGTGGTGTCCCAATCAAGGCATTTCATTCCGGAAAGAAACGGCCTTTTATTGACAAACTTATCCCAAAGCAGGGCAATAATGCCGAAGGCCATGCAAAGCTGGCCGGCTAAATAACTAAAACCGGTGTCAAGAAATGAAGACGCTGCCAGCAGCACGATCAAACTTACCAGTAAAACAGTAGGCACCCATGACCTCACCTTCTCTACTGCGACCAGCTGCACCTTTTCCCTGTGTTTCCTGAATACAAAATAAAGCACAAAGAAAGAAACCAAAGCCCCAAGCTCTACGGCAAAGAATATGCTGGGCCTTCCATGATAAAAGAAAAAATCCCCGAAATTCATTTTGGTAAAACCGCCCAGGAGCATGCTCGGCGGGTCACCGATCAAGGTCGCCGCTCCCTGCAGGTTGCTTGAGACGGCGATAGCGATCATCATGTTAGTCGGATTGATCTTAAGTTTCCTGGCTAAGCACAAAGCAATGGGAGCGACAATCAATACCGTAGCCACATTTTCCACGAAGGCCGAGATTATGCCGGTTAATAAACAGATCAGGAGTATTGACCAGGTAGTGCTCTTGGCTTTATCAACGATCATTTCGGCAAGATAAGCCGGGACCCTGCTCTGCATAAAAACATCGGCGATAGCCAGAGTACCCACAAATATGCCCATTACATTCCAGTTTACCGAGGCAAACGCTTCTTTGAATGATACGGCCTGGGTTAAAACAAGCAAAAGGCTTCCGGCCAAAGCGACTGTTGAGCGTCTGCACGGAAGAAGTATGAAAAGTATATAGGCGGACAAGAAAACAATTAATGATATGATCTTGGGATCCATAGTTTAAATATTGCTCCTTTAGCTCAGGCTGATCAAGACTATTCCCGCCACGATCAACCCGGTGCCCAGCCAGCGCAAAGAGGTGACCTTCTCCTTTAAAACAAATCTTGAGGCAAGGGCGATAAAGATATAATGCATGCTGTCGGCGGAAAAGGCAAAATTAAGCTCCGCTTTTGAAAGCACGACCAGCCAGATACAAAGGGATATTACGCTAAAGACAAAACCCAGCCAGAGCCTGGGCTTAACCAGCAGCCGCGCGATAAATTTAAAGATCTTTATTATATTAAAAGAAGGGGAAAAATTCAGCGAATCTACCGCGGACTTCAAAAACAGCTGGTTTATGGTATCGCATAAGCTGGTTAAGGCGATCAGAGAAAGGATGATCAGCAACCCTTCTTTCATTTGCCCTCACTGCTCCTTTCCCTGCTGCTTAAAGAAACCAGGATAACTCCCCCGAGTATAAAGAATATCCCCATCCATCTTAAAGCCGTGATCTTTTCATGCAGGAAGATGATCGAAACTAACGGGACAAGGATATAGCTAAAGCTGGCTATAGGCACAGCCACGCTTAAGTCTATCCTGGAGAGGATGCCGCTCCAGATAATAAATACCGCCGCTACCGCAATTAACCCGGCCCACAAAAAAGGGGAGGCAAAAGCCGCTTTGAGAAAAACTACAGCACTCGAGAAGTCAGTCACAACAAACCCCTGCTGGGCCAAAGCGCTTTTCTTGAAGAAAAACTGTATGGAGGTTTCAAGTATATCGCTGGCAATAAGCAGGAGCAATATTTTGAGGGTGACCTTCTTCTTAAACATTGGGCTTATTCCCTGATATCTTCATCAAAATTATCGGGTTTTAATAATGCTATCAACAAGTTAAGCGTAAGATTAAAGAAATAATTCCTGTGCTTTAAATAGGCAAAAAGCGGAATCAGCCTGCCGCCTAACCTTAATTTAAGCTGATAATCAGTCTGGCCCGGATAATAATAACGCAGGCTGTTCTCTATGCACCATTTGATATTATGCGCCCAGCTGACAAAATAGAGGTTGTACCGGCTGCATATATCATAATCAAAACCGATAAATTTATCAATAAGTAAATCCTTATAAACAAAGCAAAGGTTAAAAGCGGCTAATTTCCCGTCACAATAATAAAGGAAGAAACGGGTTTGGGAGGGCATCTCTTCGGCTATCCGAAGAAAAAATTTTTCATTAAGGTGCTCAAATCTGGTTGTGCCCTGGCGATAGGTATTTTCATACAGCTTAATTACCTGCGCCAGTTCTCCCTTGATATCCCCGGCTGCCCTAACCTCGACATTTCCTAGCGAGCCGGCTTGTTTCAGTTTCTTATTTAAATTCTTCCGGGTGGAGCTGCCTAAGCTTTTCAGGTACTCTTCAAAAGATCTGAAATTTACATCCACCAGCACAGCTGGGAAACTCTTTGCTCTGGAAAACCCCTGCCGCAGCAAAACATCCAGGAGCGCTGTTTTTTCTTCCGGGAAATCTTTAATGATCATTAAAGGGGCGTTGAGTTTGGCGGCCAAATCCTTTATTTGGCGGCCAAGCACCAGGATAAGTTCGGGCTTATCCTGAAAATCCTGCCTGATCCCCAAAGCCCCGCATTCCGCGAAAGGTGAGCCGCAAAACAAAGTCTTGGAGATCAGGAAACGCGGAAAAACCTTGCGTATAAGCTTAATAGCCCCGGCAACAATCCCCTCTACCGCGATATCCAGGTTAAAATCCGCGGTGAACAACGGGGCAATAAGCGCGATCTCATCTTCACTGTAAATGACCAGGTAATAAAAAGAAAACCCGGGAAGTTCGGAGCCAGCCAGGGCTTTATAAAACGGGTAACTCTCCGGGATATCCCCGAAAACAACCTCCCAGTCTTTTTCGGCTATCCTGTCAATATTATCGTATATTTTATAAGTGATTTTATTCATATAGAGTTAGCTTGAATTTCCGACTATTTTAGCATAAAATAGGTGAATACATACAGAAAAGGAAATAAAAACTTGGGCCTCATAAGAGAAATCCCGCCAACGGCAGGTTGGCCGCTTACAATCAGAAGCTTAATCCACTCCTTATTTAAAAAACACACTAGAGGATTGTTGGAGGAAGATTTTAAGAAATACCTGGGAGTACCTTGCGCCCTGCTTACCTGCTCCGGGACAAGCGCCTTTTACCTGATCCTGGAGAGTTTAAAGAAAATTTCCACCAGGAGCACCATAATCATCCCTGCCTTTGTATGCCCGCTTATTCCCCTAGCCATAAAAAGAGCGGGGCTCAATATAAGACTCTGCGACATAAACCGGGATAATTTTGATTATGATATGGATACGCTCCGGAAGATCTGCTCCGAAGATAATGATATCCTGGCTATACTTGCGGTTCATCTGGCCGGGATCCCCGTTGATCTAGAGGCAATCAAAGAAACTGCGGGAAAAAAAGGAATTCTCACTATTGAGGACTGCGCGCAGAGCCTGGGTGCCGAATATAAAGGCAAGAAAACAGGCTCCTTGGGAGATTTTTCTTTTTTCAGCCTGTGCCGCGGCAAAGGCCTGACTATCTATGAAGGCGGATTGGCAATAACTACCCGGCCGGAATATGCCGGGCTATTGGCTGATACTGCCAAAGAGATCATACGGGCCGACATCTTGTCTGAGTCTTTAAAAACAGCTGAGCTCTTTGGATACAGCATATTCTACCGGCCCGAATTATTTTGGTTTGCCTTTAGGGCCCCGCAGATATTCTGGCAGCTGCGCAATAACCCGGTAAGGGCAATGGGAGAATATTTTACTCCTGATTTCCCAACTCATAAAGTTGGGGCTTTCAGGGAATATATAGGCCACCTTAATTTTCCCCGCCTGGATGAAGAGAACGGCAAGCAGCGGGAAAAAACGGATATTTATTTAAACCGGCTAAAAGATATTTCCGGGATCAAACTAATTACCGAACCGGGGCAGACAAAAGCAAGCTACCCTTATCTTACGCTCATTTTTGAAGATACGCGAAGAAGGAACTCCTGCCTGGATGCTTTTAAAGATTCCGGGCTCGGGGTATCGCAAATATATCTGCACGCGATCACAGATTACGGTTATCTGAAAGATATTATCCCGGCTGCAGAATGCGCTCATGCCCGGGAACTTGCGGAAAAAACAGCAACCTTGAGCACCAGCAGTTTTTTAAAAGATCCGGACTTGGAAAGTATAACCAAAAAACTCAATAAACTTTAAAAAAGAATATGATAATCTTTTCGTTTAAAGAAGACAGGCGCCTGATCACCGATATCCCCGATAGCGGATTCTTTCTATCCGGAGACAAAAACCTCTGCTTTCTGATCCACGGGCTTACCGGAACGGCAAGAGAGATGAACTCTATTGCTCAGCGATTAAATAAGCAGGGGTTTTCCGTAGCCAGCCCCATGATGCTTAACCATAACAAATCCATCTCAACGCTTAAAAGGACCAGCTGGCAGGAGCTTTATAATTCTATCCGCGATGAATTCCTCAAATACTCCCATGACTATGAAAATATCTTTGTGGCCGGGCTTTCTTTCGGCGCGTTGATCGGGATATTGCTGGCGCGCGAATTCCCTCAAAAAATAAAGGCCTTAAATTGCTTCTCCCCCACCCTCTTCTTTGATGGCTGGGGCAATCCCAAATTCAAGGTATTCCTGCCTTTAATTTACCGAACCCCCCTTAAATACTGGATGTATTTCAAGGAAGAATACCCTTATGGCCTGAAGAATGAGCGGCTGCGCTCTAAAGTGGAAAGTTTTTATAAAGATGCCGGACTTTTTGACTACAGCAAGGTACATCTTTACGGCTACCCGGTGATCCCTGCCTCCTGCATGTACCAGAATTACCTTTTGGCAAAAAAAGTTATTTCTGTGCTAAAGGAGATCAAAACCCCCATTCAGCTGCTGCAGGCAAGGGATGATGATGTAACCAGCCCCAAAAACTCTTATTGTATCTATAACCGGATCGGCTCCCGGCAAAAAGAGATAATCTTCCTTGAAAATTCTTACCACATTATCACCGCGGACCAGGAAAGAGGCAAGGTTGCCGAGCAGACCGTTTTATTTTTTGAGAAATACAGAAGTTAAGAGAACAGCTCCTGAAGGATCTTCAGATTAGCCTCCTCATTGACCCGGAGCATGAGATCATCGGGATAATTGCGGCCGGAAAATTCCCTGGGGTGATCGAGCCTGGAAATAACTGCCTTGATCGAACCTGAAACCCAGGAAGGGGAATAATCTCCTGTTACGTCCAGGCCGATTATATCCAGATTATCCCGCATGACTTTCAGCATAGTTAAAAGCTGATTCAGCCGTAAAGACCCTTCCTCCCAGTTAGTAAGCGCGAATTCCTTTTTAAGACAATCCTTATCTATAGAAATATAAACCTTGTTCGCGGGAAGGCGCCTGATCAGCTTCAAAGTAAACTCGCCCAGCTCCTCATTTTCTAACCTGTGCCAGGTAACTTTATCCGAAAATAGGCCTCTCCTGACAATTACCGAATTATTACGCGGTATACGCCTGAAAAAAACGCGGCTGCATTTATGGCTGTAGGGATAGATTTCCAGGCGGTTCTCCCGCAAGGCGCCAAGATTGCCTGTCTCTAACGCGACAGAGGAAAGGTCTCCGGAGAGCGCCCCTATTAGCAGGATCTTCGGAATCTTCCTATTTTCCACTGCCCGGCTTACCCATGAACCGCATCCAAAACGCGGAGGCAAAATATCCCAGTCGGGATGGGCGTCAAAAACGACCAAACAAAAAGGCTGGTCAATTGAACCGGTCAATATTTCGCTTATATGGTGAAAATCTCCTGAGCCCAAAAAAGTAGGACTATTTTTTCCGGAGGAAGAAATCCTGCCGGCTATTCTTTTACGTAGAGCTCCTGACATATAGAGCCTGGCAGAAGAAGCAAACTCGGTAAGATCGATTATCTCGGATTGATATTGCGAAAATAGGCGGGACTGGCGCCTGACGCTGTTATCAAAATTTAATACGCGGATGCGCTTATCCAGCATCAAGATTTCTTAAACGCTTTGATCAATGCCTCTTCCAGGAGATCTACCCCCAGGTCGATCTCCTCATCGGTGATATAGAATGAAGGGGCGATGGTAAAAACATTCTTATAATAACCGCCCACATCCAGGATCAGGCCGCGGCGTTTACCGCGCGCATTCAGGGTGCCGCTTAACCCTAAGTTTACGATCTTATCGGTCAACTCTTTATTCGGGGTATAACCATCCTTCTGGCATATCTCCATCCTTAAAGCCAAGCCAAGCCCATCCACATGCCCGATCTGAGGGTATTTCTTCTGAAGTTTCCTAAGCTGGGAAACAAAATACCTTCCTTTCCTGGATACGGAAGTGGAAAAGTCCGACTCCTCGATCAGTTTCATCACCTCAAGTCCTGCGGCTGTGCCCAGGGGATTGGATGAAAATGTCGCGTGGGTTGACCCCGGCGGAAAGACATCGGGGGAGATAAGCTTCTCCTTGGCCCAGACGCCTGAAATGGGATTTAATCCGTTGGTCAGGGCTTTACCGAAAACAATGATATCGGGAGTGATATTAAAATGCTCGATCGCCCAGAACTTCCCCGTGCGGAAAAACCCCATCTGTATTTCATCATCTACAAAGAGGATACCGTAACGGTCCAATATCTCCTTTAACCCTGAAAAATAATCCTCTGGAGGGACAATATAACCGCCTGTGCCCTGGACCGCCTCAACGTAGAAGGCGGCGAATTCGCATTTGTTGTTTTTTTTGTTAACTACCGAATGGTATTCAGTCTCAAAAAGACGCTCAAATTGCTTCAGGCAGTATAGGTCGCAGAAATCCCTCTTCTTGTCATAGGGACACCTGAAGCAGTACGGGTAAGGCACGAACATCGCCCTGTCCCCGAAATGGCCGAAGCGCTCCCTGTACCTGAAGCTTGAGGTGATCGCCGAGGCGCCTAAGGTCCTGCCGTGATAACCGCCCATAAAAGCAAAGACCAGGCTCCTTCCTGAATGGTTGCGCACCAATTTCAGCGAATCCTCCAAAGCGCTTGAGCCTCCGACATTGAAATGTATCCTTCCTTTTTCTTCAAAGGTACGCTCATTCTTTTGCGCCAATTTTGCGGCCAAAAGGATCTTTTCTTCGTGCAGATACTGGCAGGCCAGCTGCGGCAATCTATCGATCTGATCCTTTAGCGCGGTATTCAGGCGCTTATTCTTGTAACCGAAATTAACCGCTGAATACCACATCTGCAGGTCCAGGTATTCGGTCCCTTCCTGGTCGTAAAGATAGCTGCCTTCGCAGGATTTGAATATATTAAGCTTCTCCGCATAATGCACGGTATCCCCCCATGAACAATATTTGGCCTCCAGGTCCAGAAGCTTGTCATGATTGACATCCTGCCGGTTATTAACTGTCCTGTTCAATTGTTTGGGGTTCATTTTAGTTTCCTTTTAAAGTAGGTGAACACATCTCTGAGGTTATGAAATGCCATATAATCGAGTTTACTGTCTTGAAAGTGCCGCAGCAGGCTGTCTTTGGCAAAGACCACATTGGCATACTTTGCCGGGCAGACATCCGAAGCCCCGTCTCCGACATAAAATATTATAGAGCCTTTCGGCGATTCTGCCAAAAGGTTTTTTGTCTTGCAATGCGCGCAGATCTGGCAATCCTTATTCTTAAAAGGATAATCCGTGCTTACCTTATTACTGGTGAACTTGAGCTTGTTAGCGAAAATCTTGGGATTTTTTATGCCGTTTGCCTTTAAGACCCGTTTCAGTATATAATCAAAGTTGTCGCTCAAGATCACGGTTTTTATTTTCTTCTGCCGCAGGAACCTGTAGAGCTCTTTGAAACAAGGGTCAAGCTTTATCTTGGGGAGGTAGGCATCCAGGGAGCGCTTATTTAAGTTCATACCCCGGAGTTGGCCCTCCAGGCAGGTCTTTGAGCCGATCCTGCCGCTTTTCCATCTTTTCTCCAGCTCTACCCAGCGGTCATCCCGCGAGAAAAGCAAAAGCATATTGTCAAAGACATCGCAGGTAGCGATGGTGTTGTCAAAATCAAAGAAGATGACGCTTTTCTTAGGATCAAATTGGATGTTTGTATCGGCCATTTTTTTATATTACCCCTAAGCCCGAAAACTGTCAATATGCATTTTGCGACTGGGCCATACCTGCCATTAAGCGCTTGCCTTATCTTGTTCATAGCGGGCCTGCCGAGGATTGCCTCACGCAGCACCGCTTGCTCGCCCCGGCGTGGCGAGCTGCGCTTCGGTAAAATTCTCGCTCTGCCTGACTTTAGTAGCGGGGCAACCCTGCCCGCTCGAATTTTAAGATGCTGCTTAGAGTCAATCCTCGCCAGCCCGCTAAGGACATTTTAAAACAAGCCGACCGCTTGATTATGGATATTTTGCTGTCGGGATATTGTTAAGCGTGCAATTAGAAATTTTTCGGCAATTGTGTGCAAGGCTTTACGGCGAGTACAGGCAATTCACGATACGTAAGGAACCTTGCGCTGCCGAAAGCGAGCCGTAAACCGTAGCACACGGCGAAAAATTTCGCACGCGTACAATATCCCGAGAGCGAAATATCAAATAATAGGGTCAAAGATTCCGGCGAGTTTCGCCTGGCAAAAGACGCATTTGCCTCCTGTGACATGCGACTCGCTTATTCCAAATCCCTCCCTCTTGATGAGCGGTTTTTTGCATGAGGCGCAGAGGGTATCCTGGCCCCAGCCGTAAACATTCCCCGCGTAAATATGATACAATCCGGCTTTTTTGCCCAGATCATAAGCCAGCTTAAGAGTGCTTTCAGGGGTACTGGCATAATTGTCAAACTTGTAATCAGGATGAAAGCGGGAAATATGCCAGGGGATATCCTTGCCTACCGAAGCAATAAAATCAGCGATGCCGGAAAGCTCTTCCGGCGAGTCATTCTCACCCGGGATAACCAGGGTGGTGATCTCTATCCAGACCCCCGATTCCTTTAACAAACGGATAGATTCAAGGACCGGCGCAAGATGGCCGGCGCATACCTTCTTGTAAGAGCTGTCCTTAAAGAACTTTAAATCTACGTTTGCCGCATCCAGATAGGGCTTGAGCATGGAGATGGCCTGAGGGGTCATATAGCCGTTGGTGACAAATATGTTGCGTAAGGCCTGCTCTTTGGCTAATCGGCAGGCCTCTATGGCAAACTCAAAATAAATTGTCGGCTCGGTATAGGTGTAGGCTATGCTCCTGGCGCCGCTCTCTTTGGCTAATCCGACAATTTTATCAGGTGTAGAAGGCTCTCCCGGCTCACCATTAATAAAATCAAGCTGGGAGATCTGCCAATTCTGACAAAATCCGCAGCGGAAGTTGCAGCCAGGGCAGGCTATGGAAAAAGCGGTTGAACCGGGGAGAAAATGATAAAGGGGCTTTTTCTCAACCGGGTCAATGTTGGCTGCGACGATCCTGCCGTAATTACGCGAGTATAAGACGCCTTTGATATTCTGCCTTACCCCGCAGAAACCGAATTTACCCTCCTGGATCCTGCATTTATGAGCGCAAAGAAAACAATCTACTTTTTTATCCTCTAAGGGAGTATAGAGCAGGGCTTCTTTCATATTAATAAATGCGCAAAATCGGTCTTAGGCACACAGGGGGTCCTGGCTGACTTTTCTGCTTCCCCCGGAAGCTGCCTGTAAAATACATCTATTTCACCGGCTGCGGCAGTGTCCGAGTAGCTGCAGGTTATCCGGGAGCAGAGCTCAAGTGAATCCTGCGCCAATATTCCCCTGGCTAATGAAAAAGGCCCGGCCAGATCATCCTGCGGATGGAATAAGTAATCCCCTGGCCCGGCTAAGCGCCTAAGCTGGTCATTTTCATTTTCATCCCTGCCTACCGCAAGCCTGGCATTTTTTCCGATACGAAAATGCCTGCCGACCTTCAAAAGTTCAAGGTTTTCAAGATTCAATTCCCGGTGGTTAAGAAGCTCTTTTAATCTCCTGGAAAAACAGGGATCGGTCAATAGGCACCCTCCGGCGGGATTGGCGTATTTAGCGATCCCCAACTTTTCGGCTAACTGCATTTGCGGGGTGCGCATGCGGCCGTTAAAATCCAGGAGTTTTTCTCTCTCCACCCAACCCTGCCTTTCCGGTAAAGTTGGGGGAAAAAGTTTGGCAGATAAAGGACGCAGCAAAAGGTCATCAAGGCCGCTGGCACGTTTGATCAAATCTAATGCCTGCTTATTCTGGGACATCGGCCTCTGCCCAAGCACCTCTCCGGTGACAATGAAACTGGCCTCCAGGGAAGCCATCAATTCCCTGGCCTTAGTGAACATGAGGATCTTACAGTCAATGCAGGGGTTCATATTTGAGCCAAAGCCGTAACGCGGGCCCTGGATAAGCTTGAGAAACTCCTCTCCTAAATCAACCTCAATTATTTTTATGCCTATGTCCGGAAGGCTTTTCTTTATATCCAGCTTGCAGAAAGGGATCTTAAAATGCAGGCCCGTTACCTCTACGCCCTGCTCTTTAACCAGCCGTGCCGCCAATAAGCTATCCAGGCCTCCGGAAACCAAAGCCAATGCTTTTATTTTCATGATCAATATTCAAAGTTTGAGTTCTAACCCGGCAAGAAATTCTTCGCTAATGCCATAAGCGCTATTCCCAGTAAGAAGGCAAAAAAAGCGGCAGTTGAACGTTTAAGGTCATTCTCCTTATGGAGCTCCGGGATAAGGTCGCTGGTGGCGATGTAGATAAACCCTCCGGCAGTAAAAGGGAGGATGAAATTCGCAAAGCACCTGCCTAGGTCGGTCAGAAAATAGCCTGCTAGGGCTCCGATGACGGCCATGAGTGCTGAGGCAAAGTTGAACAACAGCGCCTTTTTTTTGGTAAATCCACCATAGACCAATACCGCGAAATCCCCCAATTCCTGGGGGATCTCATGCAGGATGATCGCCAGGGTAGTTACCAGGCCCAGCTTAAATGAAACAACAAAACTCGCCGCGATCACCATCCCGTCGATGAGATTATGAAAACCGTCCCCCATCAGGTTCAGGTAGGTGAAGGCATGGGTCTTGCAAGGGCCATGCTCATGGCAATGCCGCCAGTGCAGGTATCTTTCCAAAAGGAAGAAAATTATGATACCGAAAATGAGATAGGAGAATACCGTGCTGCTTTTATTGTTTTCCAGGGCTTCCGGCAGGATATGCAGAAAGGCGGTGCCGATAAGGGCTCCGGCGGAGAAACCGATCAGGCAAAAAAGGATCTTGTGCAGTAAATTATCCTTTATGGCCAGGGTAAAAATACCCGCCAGGGATATCAGGCTGACTAAAAATGTGCTGGCTAATATCCAGAACAAAACCATATGCAGGAATTTAACCTAAACAGGGTTTTCTGCCTTTATTGGCTTTCTTGGAGCGCCAGTTGAGTTTTCCTCTGCGTTTTCTTTTTCCCATTTTAGTATTTGTAATACTCCAGTGGAACATTCTGCGCGATATAGCGCGTTGATTCGATCAGGCAATCGTAAATTACCTTTCCCATCGGGGTGCCCGCGTAAACGCTGATCCCGGCCTTAAAAACAATCCCGCGGGGGATCTTGACCTTCTTGCCGGGGCTCTGCGCCGCCCGGCTCTGGATATCCCTGCTGCTTATTACGCTTGAACTGGCGCGGTCAATAATACGCAGCCCCAATTGCATATTTGCCTTGCTTAAAGGAGGCCCCAACAACCCCCCCATAAAACTACTTGAAGAGGAACCCCCTCCTCCCATGCCGGATTTGCCTCCTGAACTCTCCGGCACAAATTCATTGATCTGGACACTAATGACCAGATCGGCCTCCTGCTGCCCGACTATCAAAAAACGATGGGTATTATTTAAGCTGCTGATAAAAGCATCCTTTAAAGCCGAACCTGTTTCCGCGCTGAGCCCGGCGGTTTTCAATTCAAAGTCGCTGACCGTAATTTTGGCCTTGGGCCCCCGGTAACGGCCTATCGGCTGTCCTGCCAGGCTCTTATCCAGCTGCGCCTGCGGCTTTGTAGAGAAACACCCTGTTACGGCCAGCAGCATGAGGCCGCAAACAAATGATCTGAATTTCATTCTCACCTTGGTTTTCAATATATTACCGATTAATCCGGCTGTCAAGGATAATCCCTTATGGCGCAATAGCCAGATCATAAAGCCTGCTTATCCGGGGGATTATCTTAAACGGCCTCTCTCTCTTAATTTCCGCTAATTTGCTTGAGCCGGTAGTTACAATGACCGTCTTGACCCCGGCCCTTCTTCCGGCCTGGGCGTCAATAACCATATCCCCGGCGTATAAAACCCGGGGCTTTTTAACCCCGGATTTTAGGATTATCTTATTCAATATTTCCGGGTTCGGCTTGCCGGCCTTTAATTTATCGGCGCAAAGGACATAATCAAAAAACCCCATGATGCGCAAGTGCCTTAACAAAATAAGGGAAAATCGGGTCGGCCGGTTACTGGCTACCGCCAGTTTATAGCCCCTGGCTTTAAGTTTTCGTAAAAGCTGCCTGGCAGCCGGATAAAGCCGCGCCCGCTTAAGCAGGCTATGCTCATGGTGCTTGCGGTAAATGGATAAGGCGCGCTTTAAATTATGCCCTCTCACGTAAGGCTCAAGCAGCTTGGCATCCCCCCACCCCACTGCCCGTCGGATAACAGAAGCTCTCCTGGGTTTTAATCCCAGCCTGCGCATCACATGGTTAAAGCTGCTTTCAATGGCGGCGTAGGCGTCTACCAGGGTGCCGTCCAGGTCAAAAATAATAAGTTTTTTATTCTTCATAAATAAAATATAGGCAGGGCTATAAGACCCTGCCTATCAAATAATTCCGTTGATCTTAAATAATTATTGCGCCTGGCCTTCAGCAGCCGCTCCGGAAGCAGGCATCTCCGTGGAAGCAGCCGGCTGCGGTACAGTTGTATCCGGAGTCTCAAGGCTTATGTTTTTAGCAATATACTTATCCCCCGGTCCTGCCGCGTAATCTACGCTCAGGGCATCTTTGACTTTTATCTCATCAAAATTTTTGATATTATCATAGGTGGTATTTTCATCAACAGCCAGGATAAGCTCCTTCTCCTGGTCGGTTTCATAATCAAGGTACTTTAAGGTGAGTGTTTTAGCCTGGCCATCCAGGTTCGTTACCTCTCCCCAGGCCCATTGCGCGTTATTCTCATTCTGCGCCGGATAGTTAGGCTCGATGGAAACCACCGGCGCGCCGGCGCCCGGTTCCTCCGCGAAAGCAGCAAAGGCAGTCATTGTAATAAGTAAGACAAGCACTCCCGATATCCTGTTGAGTTTCATCTTAAGGCCTCCTTTAACTTTCTCAATAAAAATAACACAGATTTTTCTCTTTGTCAAGGCTATCTATAGAAGGGGAGAAAAATGAGCGCCGCCATTACGATCACCACCG
>JAQUME010000016.1 GCA_028718245.1 Candidatus Omnitrophota bacterium | reverse complement strand
CAGCTTATGGCAGGTTCGCGTAATTTCAGCCTGGGAAGCATTTCCAGAAAAGACCTGATGAGCCTGACCAAGGACGCGGAGGAAATTTCAGGTATTCCCTACGTGATGGACGCGTATCGCAAGGAAGCGGAGAAAATACTGGAAGGCAAATAGCAAGGTTACCAAAACAGCCGATTTTTTACTTGTATTATTAAAGGGTATATTGTATATTATTTAGGCACATTGTTGTGCCAAAGCAGGTAAGAAAAAGACTGAACGAAGACGTTCATAACAGGCAGAGAGATCTGTCCGGTATGAACGTCTTTTTTTTATCTTAAGCTGCTTAAACATTAGGCACTTTCCAATGAGCGAACCTTCTCTTAAAAGCAAGATCATTGAATTAGAAAATTTATTGTATGGTGAGAAAAGGGGTATAATATACAGGGTCATTATCGAAAGTATTGAAAAGCCGCTGATCGAGCAGGCATTGGAACGCACGGAGGGGAATCAGCTCAAGGCAGCCCGCAATTTAGGCATTAACCGCAATACCATGCGCGCCAAGATCAAAAAATTCGGCATTGACACAGCGGCGTACAAGTTTTAACAAAGCATATGGATAAAAGAGAGAAATTAGCGCAATTTGGCCTTTATGATCCGCGTTTTGAACACGACTCCTGCGGGGTGGGGTTTGTTTGCAATATTAAAGGCAACAAGTCAAACGAGATCATCCGCCAGGGTTTAGAGGTATTAGGCCGCCTTGCTCATCGCGGTGCAACGGGTGCCGATCCTAAAACCGGGGACGGCGCCGGCATCCTGTTTCAGATGCCGCATGAATTTTTAGCCGCCGCCTGTGAGAAAGCTAAAATCGCGCTTCCGGGACCAGGGAGTTACGGCACAGGCCTGGTTTTCCTGCCCCAAAATGCTAAAGAGCGGACTTTCTGCAAGAAAACTTTTGAGAAGATAATAAAAGAAGAAAACCAGTCGGTTTTAGGCTGGCGGGAAGTGCCGGTGGATAATTCCGGCATCGGGAAAACCGCGCAAGATACCGAGCCGGTAATTGAACAGGTCTTTGTCGGGCGCGGTAGGAGCCTGAATACGGAGCTCGATTTCGAAAGAAAGCTGTATATCATCAGAAAGCTGGTTGAAAACGAGATCCGCGCCTCAAAAATAAAGCAAAAATCATTTTTCTACATCACTAACCTTTCCTGCCGTACCCTTTCCTATAAAGGCCTGCTTATGCCACACCAGGTGGGGAATTTCTTTCTGGACCTAAAAGACAATAACTTGAAGAGCTGCCTCTGCCTGGTACACTCCCGTTATTCAACCAATACTTTTCCTACCTGGGACCTGGCGCAGCCGTTCCGCTTCCTGGCGCACAATGGAGAGATCAATACTTTGCGGGGGAATATCAACTGGATGAAGGCCCGCGAAGGGTTGTTAAAGTCGGAATTATTCGGTAAGGATTTAAAGCGTATTTATCCGATCATTGTTTCCGGGGGAAGTGATTCGGCAATGCTGGATAATGTATTTGAGCTTTTGATGCTCGCCGGTAGAAGCCTGCCGCAGGCGATGATGATGCTTATTCCTTCTGCCTGGGAGCAGAACAAGTTTTTAGATGAGAAGGTGGCCGCGTTTTATAAATATCATACCTGCTTTATGGAGCCCTGGGACGGCCCGGCAGCCATTGCTTTTACCGACGGCACAAGGATAGGAGCTGTGCTGGACAGGAACGGGCTTAGGCCGGCGCGTTATATCGTTACAAAAAAAGATTTTGTGGTTATGGCTTCGGAGGTCGGTGTTTTGGATATCGCCCCTCAAGATATCGCCCTTTCCGGAAGATTAGAACCGGGCAAAATATTCTTCATTGATACCCAGGCCGGGGCGATCATCCAGGATGAAAACATTAAAGCAGAAATGTCCCGCAGAAAGCCATATTCGGATTGGCTGGCTAAGAATGTGGTTGAACTGGACAAGCTGGAAAAGAAACCTGCCAAAAAAGATTCGTTTGACACTTTGACCCAGATGCAGGCCTTTGGCTACAGCAAAGAGGACCTTAAGTTCCTCATAAAGCCAATGGTTGAGCAGGCTCAAGAACCGGTAGGTTCAATGGGCAATGACATTCCTCACGCTGTGCTTTCCAGTAAACCCCAATTACTTTATACCTATTTTAAACAGCTTTTTGCCCAGGTTACTAACCCGGCGATCGACCCTATCCGCGAAGAGCTGGTGATGAGCTTGGAAACTTATCTCGGTCCCAGCAAAAATATTTTTGAGGAAACTCCCGGACATTGCCATAAATTACTGGCCAGGCGGCCGATCTTAACCAATGATGAGCTGGAAACTATCAAGAAAATTAAAAAAGGCGGCTTTAAGACAAAAACCATTTCCCTTTTATTCAACCTATCTCTAAAAGATGGTTTTACAAAGACGCTGGAAAATATCTGTAAACAGGCAGCCAAAGCCATTAAAGACGGATATACCTTTATAATATTAAGCGATAGGGGGGGGGATAAGGAGCATGCGGCCCTGCCTGCGCTCCTGGCAACGGCAGCCGTGCATCATTACCTGGTAAGAAATTCCTTGCGCACGCAGATCAGTATTATCTTAGAGAGTGCTGAGCCCCGGGAGGTGCATCATTTCGGCCTGCTCTTCGGCTATGGAGCGGATTGCGTTAATCCTTATTTAGGTTTTCGGGCAGTTGAATATCTTGTGGAAGAAGGGGAAGTTGATCTTGATAAAGATAAGGCGCTTCACAATTACACTAAGGCCATCGATAAAGGTATTTTAAAGATACTTTCCAAGATGGGGATCTCCACTTTACAGAGTTACCGCGGCGCCCAGATATTTGAGGCCCTCGGCCTGCACGAGGATGTGATAAACAATTATTTTACCGGGACGGTTTCCCGTATCGGCGGGGTCAGGTTGGAGGAGATCGCGCAAGAAACAATTTTACGGCATAAAGAAGGGTATCCGGACAGGATCACGGAAATCCCGCTCCTTATCAATGGAGGATTGTATCACTGGAGAAGAGACGGGGAATTCCATCTCTGGAATCCGGAGAGTGTGGCGGCTTTACAGGATGCCTGCCGCAATAATGATCTAAAAAAATATCAGGAATTTACCAAACTGATCAACGATCAGTCCAAACAACCGACAACTTTGCGTAGCTTGTTGGAATTTAAGAAAGTAAAACCTATTCCCATTGAAGAAGTTGAATCGGCTGAGGAGATCGTCAAAAGATTTGCTACCGGGGCGATGAGCTTTGGTTCAATCTCAAGGGGCGCGCATGAAACCCTGGCAATTGCCATGAACCGCCTTAAAGCTAAGTCAAACACCGGAGAAGGCGGAGAGGATCCGCAGCGTTTTACTCCGATGCCTAACGGCGACTCCCGGCGCAGCGCCATAAAACAGGTTGCTTCCGGCAGGTTCGGCGTAACCACTAATTACCTGGTTAACGCGGATGAATTGCAGATAAAGATCGCCCAGGGCGCAAAGCCCGGAGAAGGAGGGCAGCTTCCGGGGCATAAAGTGAGCGTGACTATCGCCCGTACCCGCTATACTACTCCGGGGGTTACTTTAATTTCTCCTCCTCCGCACCACGATATTTATTCCATTGAGGACCTGGCGCAACTTATCTTTGACCTAAAGAATACCAATCCCCAGGCGCGCATAAGCGTAAAATTGGTTTCTGAGATCGGGGTAGGCACGATCGCCGCAGGTGTAGCCAAGGGCCACGCGGATATGATCCTGATCTCCGGCGGCGACGGAGGAACAGGCGCATCTCCTTTAAGTTCAATTAAACACGCCGGTCTGCCCTGGGAATTAGGAATTTCCGAAACCCATCAGACACTGGTGCTTAATGATTTAAGAAGCCGGGTGCGGCTGCAAACCGACGGCCAGATGCGCACAGGACGCGATGTGGCAATTGCCGCTCTCTTAGGAGCTGAAGAATATGGTTTTTGCACCGCGCCCCTGATCGTGCTTGGCTGTGTGATGCTTCGGCATTGCCATTTGAATAATTGTTCAGTAGGTGTCGCCACCCAGGATGAAATATTAGAGAAGAGATTCACCGGCCGGCCGGAGCATATCGTGAATTATTTTCGTTTTGTCACGGAGGAATTGCGCCGGATAATGAGCGAGCTTGGCCTAAGGTCAATTGATGAAATGACCGGCCGCACTGATCTATTAGAAGCAAGGAAAGATATCCTGCCCTGGAAGGCAAAGCATATAGATTTTTCCCGCATCCTTTATAAGCCGCGGGTTTCTAAAAATATCGGCACACACTGCCTTATGAAACAGGATCACGGCATAGATAATATCCTGGATTTAAAGCTTATTGAGCTGGCAAGGCCCGCTTTGGAGAATAATATCCCTGTGAGGAAAGAATTAGGGATAAAAAATGTCAACCGGACATGCGGGGCTATGCTTAGCGGAGAGGTCTGCAGGCGTTACGGAGAAAGCGGCCTGGCGGAGGATACGATCCATTTCAAATTTAACGGGGTTGCCGGACAGAGTTTCGGCGCCTGGCTTGCCAAAGGGGTTACTTTTGAGCTGGAAGGAATGAGCAATGATTATGTGGGCAAAGGTATTTCCGGGGGGAGGATAATTATTTACCCGGACAGAAAAGCCAAATATGAGGCGCGGGAAAATATTATTATAGGTAATACTACTTTTTACGGAGCCATCAGCGGAGAGGCATTTATCCGGGGTGTTGCCGGAGAAAGGTTCTGTATCAGGAATTCGGGGCTGCACGCGGTTGTGGAAGGGGTGGGAGACCATGCCTGTGAGTATATGACCGGAGGAAGAGTGGTGATCCTGGGCAAGACAGGAAGGAATTTCGGCGCGGGTATGTCCGGAGGCATTGCCTATTGTTATGATGAGGAAGGGGATTTTAAGAAAAAGTGCAACCTGGAGATGGTGGAACTCCAGAAGCTGGCCGAAGATGACTTAGAAACCATCAAAAATCTTCTGGCGGCCCATATGCACTATACAGAAAGCCCGGTTGCCAAGAAGATCCTGGATAATTTCAAAGAGGAATTCAGAAAATTTGTAAAGATCATGCCTTTGGAATACAAGCGTATCTTAGAAGAGCGGAAAGTGGAGAAGAAGCTTCAGCTTGAGGAAGTTTCAGACGGATAAAAATGGGCGATATTAAGGGTTTTCTAAAGGTTAAGCGGAAGATAAGCGAATACCGTCCTGTCTGCGAGCGGGTTAAGGACTATTCGGAGGTCCTGGTTGTGCCTAAGCCGCAGCATTCTAAAGAGCAGGCATCGCGCTGTATGGACTGCGGCATACCTTTCTGCCACTGGGGATGCCCTGTGGGCAATTATATCCCTGACTGGAATGACGCGGTTTTTCGCGGCCAGTGGGAAAAGGCATTCCAACTGTTGGATGCGACCAATAATCTTCCGGAGATAACCGGCAGGATCTGCCCTGCTCCCTGCGAATATGCCTGCGTATTGGGGATAAATGACGACCCTGTTACTATCCGTGAAGATGAAGAGGTGGTCATTGAATACGCCTTTAAGCACAATCTGATTAAGCCGCGGCCTCCTAAGAAACGCACCGGTAAAAAAATAGCGGTTATCGGCTCAGGCCCCGCAGGCCTTTCCTGTGCGCACCAGTTAAATAAAGCCGGGCACTCGGTAACTGTTTTTGAGCGGGATGATAAGATCGGCGGGATTTTGCGTTACGGTATTCCGGATTTTAAACTGGAGAAATGGATCTTAGACCGCAGGATAAATTTGCTGGGGAAAGAGGGGGTTATTTTTAAAACCTCCGCGGCCGTGGGTACGGATTATCCGGCATCCAAAATTAAAAAGGAGTTTGACGCCATTTGTCTTGCCTGCGGTTCGCGAGAACCCAGGGACCTGGCAATAGAAGGAAGGGATCTATCCGGCATATATTTTGCCATGGATTATCTGATACAATCAAATAAAAGAATAAACGGGGAAAAATTCAGCAGGGAAGAGCTTATCGATGCCAAGGGTAAAAAAGTAGTGGTCATAGGCGGCGGCGATACAGGCGCTGATTGCGTGGGCACTAGCCATAGGCAAGGGGCATCTTGCGTTACGCAGATAGAGATTATGCCGATGCCAGCGGCCTGCCGCACAGAAGATTTTCCCTGGCCTAAATACCCTTTACTGCTTAAGAGCTCAACCAGCCATGAAGAGGGCGGAAAACGCGACTGGTCGGTTTTGACCAGGAAATTTATCGGAGAGAAAGGAAAACTTAAAAAACTATCCTGCGTGAAAGTGGAATTTGCCAAGGATTCAGAAGGCTGTCCCGTAATGAAGGAAGTGGCGGGGAGCGGATTTGAAATTGAAGCGGATTTGGTTATTTTAGCGCTGGGTTTCCTCCATCCGCAAAAAGAAGGCCCGATCAAAGAATTAAAACTGGGATTGGACGCCAGAGGCAACGTCAAAACCGATGAGAACTTTATGACTTCGGCAAAAGGCGTGTTTTCCGCAGGCGATATGCGCCGGGGCCAGTCCCTGATCGTCTGGGCGATCTCCGAAGGCCGCAGGGCCGCTTATCACATAGACAAATACCTTATGAGCAATTCAACCCTTCCGCAGTTATAAAAATTGTGAACCTGGGGACGAACCTGGGGACGCGAACCTGGGGACGTTCCCCCAGGTACCACCCTTTGCGTTTCTATCCGGTTGTAAATCAATAAATTATGACAAGTCTTTATGAAAAGGGTGTCCCCTTGGGGAACGTCCCCGCAACGCGTCCCCGCAACGTCCCCGCAACCCTAAAATTTTTGTTAGATTCCGTCTTCTCCCGCGTCTATTGGAATGAAAGGAGGCAATATGAAAGAATTGATGCCGGCAGAAGCGATAACTGCTAAGATATTTTTGATAAGAGGTAGAAAGGTTATGCTTGATCGAGACTTAGCCCAGCTTTATGAAGTAGAAACATACAGGCTAAACGAACAGGTAAAAAGGAACAAAAAGAGGTTTCCCGATGATTTTATGTTCCAGCTTACAAATCAAGAAGCTAAGAACTTGATATCGCAAAATGCGATATCAAGTTGGGGCGGTGTTAGAAAGTTGCCGCACGTGTTTACTCAAGAGGGCGTGGCCATGCTCTCAAGCGTATTGAATAGCGATAGGGCTGTGCAAGTAAATATCCGGATAATGCGCGCCTTCATGAAGCTGCGGTATGCCTTGTCGTTTAATAAGCAATTTGAAATTAAATTAAGAGAGTTAGAAGGTAGACTCAACATGCACGATAAGGATATCGGTGATATTTTTGAAGCGATTCGGCAGCTAATAAGGATACCAGGCGAGAAAAGAAAGATTAAGGGTTTTGCTCAAAAATAAAGAAAAAAGTTTTAGTAATCAGTGTCCCCTCGCTCACTAGTCTTGACATTTTAATTGACAAAAAATTGGGGAGGGGTAAACTATTCACATGCAGAATAAATTCTTAATCCCCCCATCAAAATCCTTAATAAGATCGTTCACTTTAATCGAATTAATCGTAGTCATAATCATCGTAGGGATACTTGCGGCAGTAGGCATGACCCAATATGGAAAAACTGTAGAAAAGATGCGCGGAGCTGAGCTTAGGGCAACTATAGGAACTATGCGCCAGCTTGCCACCCAATATTATTTAGAAAACGGGTCATGCACCGGAATAACTGCCAGTGATATTGGTATAGGAGCCGGGCAGATTCCCCCTTCCTGTACTTCGACGCATTATTTTAGTTACGGCATGGATTGCAACAGCCCGCCTACAATGAAGATGTGGGGGATTAGGTGTACGTCTGGAGGTAAAAGCCCTTCGGGACCACAGAGTTGCTATACGCAGTTCCATGAGAATCAGAGTACGGGAGCCCAAATATGGTACACTAATTGTACCACTATACAGTATGTTAGCGGGGCTACGCAATACTAAGTATAATTCTACACATTAAGTTTCCCTCTTTCTATATCTGCTAACCGTAGAAAGAGGGATTTTTTATTGTCTTATAGTGGATGACTTGGCTTGATTTCGAGCAGGGCGTGGAGGCCAGGAGCGGGCACGGTTCACCCGCTATACAGAGACTAGTTAGAGCGACGCCAGCCGACCCGAACGCAGTTGCGGCACGCTGGGCCGCAACAAGCGTCCCTGCGAGAAACAAGACAAGGCAGACGCTCAGATTATAAAAAAACCAAGACAATTTTTGAAAATTGATGTAAAATGTAGCCTAGTCCGGTTTCCGGGCCTTATTGAAAGGGATCAATTATGAATATATGGCATTTGATCAAGATGGGCGGGGTTACCATGGTCATACTTCTGGCCTTATCGGTTTTATCCGTGGCCATTATCCTGGAAAGGTATATCTTCTACCGCAGGAAATCCAAATTAAAACGCAAAGATCTGATGTCAAAGGTCCGCCAGGAGCTTAAAAAAGGAGGGGTAAATACAGCGATAAAGACATGTGAGCGGGCTAATGCCCCTTTTGCCCAGGTAGTTTACGCGGGCTTGACTTTTTTTGATAGCAGCGAAAAAGAGATCTCCAACAATATGGAGCGCCAGATCATCATTGAAACCGTCATACTTGAGCGCTTCACCTCTATTATCGGCACGATCGGAAGTGTAGCGGTTTACATCGGGCTTTTGGGAACCATATTGGGAATTCTCCGGGCCTTCCATGACGTATCTATCAGCGGATCAGGCGGCATAAGCGTGATCATCGGCGGTATATCCGAGGCCTTATCCACTACCGCGGCCGGGCTTACCATCGCGGTGCCGGCAGTGGCTATGTATAATTACTGCATGAAGAAGATAGATGATTTTATCAAGGATATGGAGCTGGCTGCCTCCGAAACTATGGACCTGATCAGCGCGATAAAGAAATGATCCATCCTGCCAGAAGGCAAAAACCGTTTACCGAGATAAATACCGCTCCCTTCACGGACATAATCCTGGTGCTGATGGCCATCTTTATGGTCACTACCCCTTTAGTTTTACAGTCGAATATCCAGGTCAATCTCCCCGGGTCATCAACCGGCAAACCGATGAAGGAGGCCAGGCAGATCAATATCATGATCACCAGCGAAGGCCTGGTCTATCTGGATAATAAGCTGACCTCAAGAAAAACGCTTAAGGCGGATGTCGCCAGGATGCATCAGGAAAATCCCGAGCTGGAAGTGATCTTATACTCGGATAAGATGGTCAGGTTCAAGGATATAGTCAGCCTTTTGGATATTTTTAACGAGCTGGGCGTAAAAAACCTGAATATCGCCACCAAAACAGAATAGATAAAATAATTGACAAGCACGGGAGTTTCTGGTACTATATTATTGCTCACGAAGAAGTTGGCATAGTTAAATAAAACAGAGACGTCCTAAATCCGACAGTGGATAGAAGACGTCAATTTTTTTATAGGCGGCTTATGCGCAAGGATGATTTTTATAAAGGGATAAAAACCGTGGGTTTTATTACTTTTATCCCCTTCATGATGGCGGCAGGCCCCTTGGCAGGTTATTTTGTGGCAGAGTTCCTGCAGAAAAAGTTCAATTTAACTTCCCATGTGGTATTTTTGGGTGTTTTTCTTGGTTTTGTGGTTGGGATAATGGAGACGATCAGGATCATAAGGGCTGTTGCCAGGATGAATAAGAAATGAGCCAGAATACCGGTACACCGGAATTACCGGATATATTTTCTATCCTCGCGGAAAGGTTCCCCGGGAACCCTTTCTTTAAATTTATCTATCTCTGGGAGCATATAACCTTTTCTTTGATTATTGTTCTGGTACTGGGGATCCTGGCATATTTTGCCTGCAGCAAGAAGAGTTTGATACCCGGCCGGCTGCAGGCGGCTTTTGAGATTATCGCAGGAGGGCTTGATGATTTTGTCTGCGGGATCATGGGCCCTAAAGGCAAGAGGTATACTCCTTTTATCGGCACGCTCTTTGTCTACATACTTTTTATGAACCTTTCCGGGCTTATTCCGTTTATAAAAGCCTCAACCGCCAGTTGGTCAACGACCCTGGCTTTGGCGCTATGCGTGTTTTTTTATGTGCAATATACCGCGATAAAGGAGTTGGGGTTTTTGGGATATATGGATCACCTGGCAGGCAGGCCGCGCGGGGTTTTGGCCTTTACAGTTATTATGCCATTGTTCATGTTATTTTTGCACATTATCACCGAGCTCATCCGGCCGTTAAGTTTATCTTTGCGTCTGCGCGGTAATATCTGGGGGGATGAGATCCTGATCGGCCTATTGGCAGGTTTTGGCATTAAGGGGCTGCCGCTTTTGTTTTTTAACATGTGCATGGCGGTATTGACGGCAGTTGTCCAGGCAGGAGTTTTCTGCCTGTTGACGACTATTTATTTCGCGCTTGTTTTAACTCATGAAGAAGAAGTAATAGAGTAGCACCCCGCGCTTATAAGGTATTGCGCGGGTGTGCCCTTATGGGCAAGGAGGATAAGATGGATTTTAAAGCAGCAATGGATTTGGGAGTTGCCATCGCTTTAGGTATGGCGGCATTTGGTTCGGCAATCGGCTTAGGTATCGCGGTCTCTTCGGCTATGGGGGCGATCAGCCGGCAGCCGGAGGCCAATAATAAGATCATGATGAGCTTGATCATCGGCTGCGCTTTTATTGAAGCGATTACGATTTACGTCCTGGTTTTTGCCTTTATGTACGCCGGTAAATAAAGCAGAGGAGAGATCAGCGTGGAACTTTTAAAGATGCTTAGCGCAAGCGAGATGATCGCGCAAATTTTGAGCTTTTTCCTGCTCTTGTTCCTGCTGCGGCATTTTGCCTGGAAGAAAATACTCGGGCTTTTAGACCAGCGCAGGGAGAAGATCCGAGCTGAATTCGAGAAGATAGAAGCGGCTAAGCTCCAGGTCGCCGGCCAGAAAGCGGATTATGAATCCAAGATCGCCTCGATCCAGGAGCAGGCTGAATCCAGGATCAAGGAAGCAGTCCAGCAAGCCAGGAAGATAACCGAAGAAATACGCAAGTCAGCCCGCCAGGAAGCCCAGGACATCATTACCGATGCGCGCAAACAGGTAGAATACGAGGTTTCCAGGTCCCAGGAGCAATTAAAGGACAAGATCGTGGATATCGCCCTGGAGGCGGCCAGGACCGTGATCCAGGAGAAGCTTACCGAAGTCGGAGACCGTAAAATAGTAGAAGATTTCATTAAAGAAATTGAGAGTGTTGAATGATAAGGAATAAGGTGGTTGTAACCAGGTACGCCGAGGCTTTCTTAGGTTTTGCCCGGCAAAACTGCGGGGTGGACAAGGCTTTGGAGGATATGGTAATCGTAAAGAAGATCATCCGCGATAACCCGGGTTTCAAGGAATTAATGGACAACCCGGAAATCGCCTATACCGAAAAGTGCGCGGTTGTCGATGGGGTGGTCAGGGATGGCATCTCGGATGAGATCCGCGATTTCCTGAAGCTTCTGCTGGAGAAAAAGCGTTTTGATATTTTTCTGGATGTCGCCGAGTACCTGCGCGGTAAATACGCTCATCACGGACAAGTGGATGTGCTGCTTAAGACCGCCTTTCCCTTGGAGTTGGAGCTGATAAAAAATATCGAAACTGCCTTAAAAAAGAGGTTTCATCAGAATTTGAGGTTTTATATAGATCTGGATGGCAGTTTATTAGGGGGAGTGCAGGTGATCATCGGCAATACTATTATTGACGGATCGGTAAAGAAGCGCCTTGATGAGTTAAGGGATAAGCTTATTACAGTAAGGATGGACTAACATGGTTCTAAAGCCGGAAGAGGTTACCTCAATAATCAAGAAGGAGCTGGAAAAATACAAGACCCGCCTGCGCACCGAGTCTATAGGCACGGTTATCCAGGTAGGGGATACTATCGCCCGCGTCTATGGCCTGGATGACGTGATGATGGGTGAGCTGGTAGAGTTCTCCGATAACATCATGGGCCTGGTTTTAAACCTGGAGGAGGATTCGGCAGGGGTGGTGATTTTTGGAACGGATAACCCGGATAAAACTATCCGCGAAGGGGATATCGTCAAGCGCACGGGTAAGATCGTGCAGGTCCCCGTTGGAGAGGCCCTGGTCGGCAGGGTGGTTAATACCCTGGGCCGCCCGATCGACGGCAAAGGCAAGATCGATACACAGAAGTTTCGGCCGCTGGAGTCCAGCGCCCCCAATGTAGTAGAGAGGCAGCCGGTAAAAAAGCCGCTGGAGACCGGGATAAAAGCCATTGACGCCATGACCCCTATCGGCCGGGGTCAGCGCGAATTGATCATCGGTGACCGTCAGACAGGCAAGACCGCCATTGCCATTGATACTATCATCAATCAGAAGGGCAAGGGGGTTTACTGTATTTACTGCGCTATCGGACAGAAATTATCCAGCATTGTGGCGGTAAACGAGGTGCTCAAGAAATACGGGGCAATGGATTATACGACCATTGTCAGCGCCTCAAGCCGCACTTCCGCGAGCCTGCAATATCTTGCTCCTTACGCTGCTACTGCCATAGCCGAGGAATTTATGTATTCCGGCAAGCACGTCTTGGTGATTTACGACGACCTTTCCAAGCATGCCCAGGCCTACCGGCAGCTCTCCTTACTTTTAAGGCGGCCTCCGGGAAGGGAGGCATATCCCGGGGATATATTTTACCTGCATTCGCGCCTATTAGAGCGTTCCGCAAAATTAAATGATGCATTAGGAGCCGGCTCAATAACCGCGATCCCTATTATTGAAACCCAGGCCGGGGATATATCAAGTTATATTCCTACCAACGTCATTTCGATCACCGACGGCCAGATCTACCTGGAGAGCGACCTGTTCTATGCGGGGGTAAGGCCGGCGGTAAACGTGGGTTTATCGGTTTCCCGCGTAGGAGGCAAGGCGCAGAGCAGGCTCATGCGCCAGGTCGCCTCAAAGTTAAGGCTGGACCTGGCGCAATACCGGGAGCTGGTGACATTCACCCAATTCGGGACTGACCTGGATAAAACTACGCGCGCCCAGCTTACCCGGGGTGAAAGGATGATCGAGGTCCTGAAACAGGCGCAGTATGAGCCGCTTACGCAAGCCCGGCAAATAATCATTATCTATGCCGGCACTAGCGGCCAGCTGGATGACCTGCCGGTTAACGCGGTCAGAAAATTCGAGAAGCAGCTTTATAAGTTCATAGAAGAAAAATATCCCGGGATCCAGGACGAGTTGACTTCGAAAAATGAATTGGATGAAGCCCTAAAAGCAAAGCTGGATAATTTGCTGCAGGATTTTAAAAGATCATGGCTCAATCCATAAAACAGATAAAAAACCGCATACACAGCGTGGAAAATACCAAAAAGGTAACCGGGGCAATGCAGATGATCTCGGTCGCCAAGCTCAACCGTATTGAGCACCGGCTTTTTGCTTTGCGTCCCTATTGCCTGAAGCTTGAAAATCTTATGTCCGATCTGGCTGCTTCAACACAAGGCTATTTATCGGAATATTTTAAGCAGAGGCCTGCCGGAGAGGATATCGTTCTTTGCCTGATAACCTCCGACAGCGGCTTATGCGGTGTGTATAACCAGAATATCATCCGCGCCGCCGAAGAGTTTCTGGAAAAGCACGGCAGCCAAAGAGTAAAATTGATTGTGGCAGGCCAGAAGGGCTTAAGCTATTTTAAAAGCAGGGGGATAAAGATCCTTAATTCATACCTTGGTTTGAACGGCAAATATTCTCCGGAATCATGCGACAAGATCATCGCGCAGCTTAGCCAATTATTTTTAGGAGACCAGGGGTTTTCAGTTTATCTGGCGTATACCTATTTTGATAATTCCATCATCCAAAAGGCAACTATTGAACGCCTGCTGCCGCTTGAGCCAAAAGAGGTAAAGCCGGCAGAATATATTATCGAACCGGACTTAAAAAATATGCTGGCGGAGATCATTCCGGATTATCTAAAGGTCAAGATGCGGCTTGTTTTCCTGGAATCATTCACCTCCGAGCATGCGGCCCGTACCGTATCCATGAAGACGGCAACGGATAATGCGAAGGAACTTTTGGAGGGTTTGGTGCTTTTGAGGAATAAGGTCAGGCAGGCAGGGATCACCCAGGATATTTTAGAGCTTACTTCGTCTGTAGAGGCATTGAGAGGATAAAAAATTATGGCAGAGGGACAGATCATTCAGGTTATCGGGCCGAGCGTGGACATCAGGTTCCCGGAGAACCAGGGGCCGCAGTTGTTGAACGCGATTAAAGTGCAGGGGGAAGGAATTAACCTTACCCTGGAGGTTGCCCAGGATATCGGGAATAATACAGTGCGCTGCATTGCTTTGGGTTCTACCGACGGCCTAGTGCGCGGGATGAAGGCAACCGATACCGGCGGTCCGATCACCGTGCCTATAGGCAGGCAGACCTTAGGCAGGATATTCAATCTTCTGGGCGAGCCGATCGACGGCAAGGGCCCACTGGAGCATCCGGAGATAAGGGATCCTATTCACCGTGGCTCCCCGAATTTCCAGGAGCAGCTGCCCATAGAAAATATTTTAGAAACAGGATTAAAGGTTATTGACCTCCTGGCTCCTATCCCCAAGGGAGGCAAGGTGGGTTTATTTGGCGGGGCAGGCGTTGGTAAGACGGTCATCGTTATGGAGTTGATCCGTACCATTGCCACCGAGCACGGAGGGGTTTCGGTTTTTGCCGGGATAGGGGAGCGCACCAGGGAGGGCAATGAGCTTTGGCTGGAATTGAATGAATCCGGGGTAATAAAAAATAGCGCACTTGTTTTTGCCCAGATGAATGAGCCGCCGGGCGCGCGGCTGCGCATAGGGTTATCCGCCCTGACCATGGCGGAATATTTCCGCGACACCGAGAGAAAGGACGTACTTTTATTTATTGATAATGTCTACCGTTATATCCAGGCAGGTTCGGAGGTTTCTACCCTTTTAGGCAGGATGCCTTCGGCGGTGGGCTACCAGCCTAATCTTTCAACCGAGGTAGCGCAGTTGGAGGAGAGGATCGCCTCCACCCGCAACGGCTCGATAACTTCTATCCAGGCAGTATATGTCCCGGCGGATGATTTGACCGACCCGGCCCCTGCCGCCGTATTTTCACACCTTGACGCAAAAATCGTACTCTCGCGGCAGATCTCTGAGCTGGGTATTTATCCTGCGATTGATCCGTTGGATTCTACATCCCGGATCATGGACCCGCGCCTGCTTGGAGAGGAGCATTATAATACGGCTTTAGCCGTGCAGAAGGTCCTGCAGCGTTATAAGGATCTGCGGGACATCATCTCCATCCTGGGTATTGATGAATTGTCCGATGAGGATAAATTGGCCGTGCAGCGGGCGCGCAAAGTCCAGAGATTTTTCTCGCAGCCGTTTTTTGTAGCCGAGAATTTTACGGGCATAAAAGGTAAATATGTGAAGTTAGAGGATACGATCAAAGGCGTTAAAATGATCATCGACGGCTCGCTTGACGATCTGCATGAACAGGCCTTTTACATGGTCGGCACAGTAGAAGAGGCGATAGAGAAGAATAAGCAATTGCGTAATAACGAATAGGGAAAATGGCCAAGGGTTTCCGCTTGAGTATTTATTCGGAAGAGAAAACGATCTACGAGGGGCAGATAATTTCTCTGACCGCGCCTTCGGTTTCAGGATATCTGGGCGTTCTGGCAGACCACGCGCCTTTAGCCGCCAGGCTCAAACCGGGTGAGATCACCTTTAAAGATCTTTCGGGCAAGGCCGCCTCGATCGCTATGCAGTCAGAGGGATACCTTGAGGTCCTGCATAACAAAGCCACGATCCTCCTATAACGCCAAATTTTTTATTTTTTTTCTTGTGTTATCCGGTTTTTTTGCTATACTTATCTAATCTTTGCCAGTCTGATTCATGCACGACACCCATCTTTTTAAAAACATCCTTAAATATCTTGAGGATCAGGAAAGGTTATCTTCTCGTAAGGTCAAGAAGGTCCACCTCTCTATCTCCGAGTTTGGGTCATTAAGCAAAGAACACCTCCTGGAGCATTTTAAGGAGGCAATTTCCAATAACAGCCGATGGCAGGGTTTGGAAGTTGAGGTTGGCATCATACCTTTTGGAAGTGAGCTTGAGATCACCGGATTAGAGTTTGCGAAAAGAACGAAAGGAAGGAAAAAGTGAAATACGCGAGTTTAAAGAAATCGGATCTTAACGATTGGTTGAAACATCTTCAAAAGAAGGCAAAACTATACGCCCCGCGCAAAAAGGAGAACCTTTTTGTGTTCCGGCCGGTAAAAGAGGTTGAGGATGTCTGCCTGGAATACATACCGACAATACTTCCCCCGAAGAAATATTATTTCCCCCAAAAAGAAAAACTGCTTAAGTTCAGCTCCCAGCCATTTAAAACCGCAAAGGCTATTGAAAAATTTGACGAATTCATTCTTTTCGGCGTACACACCTGCGATATCGCCGGCATTCAGTGTATGGATGTGGCTTTCAGGGACGCTCCTGAGGACCCGAATTACCTTAACCGAAAAGACAAAATGACCATTATCGGCATAGAGTGCCTGAAATACTGTGATGAATACGCAAACTGCACCTCCATGGGCAACCATGTCCCTCGCGGCGGATACGACCTGATGATGGTGGATATAGGGGAGAAATTCATCATCCACATAAACTCGGAAAAAGGGGAGAGGCTGGTCACCAAGCTGGATTATATTAAGGAGGCCTCGGAAGCGGATATGAATGCCCTTGAGCGCGTAAGGGAGGCTAAAAAGAAGATATTTAAAGAGGAGTTTACGGCCGCGCTTCCCAAAGTCTACGATGCTTTTGATAAACGTTTTGCTTCCGATGTATGGAAGGATGTAGGCAGAAGATGCGTTGCCTGCGGCAACTGCACCGCGGTATGCCCGACCTGCTATTGTTTTGATACTGCCGACGATATGGAGCTGTCCTTGAATGAAGGCATAAGGTACCGCATCTGGAATTCCTGCCAGATGGATGATTTTGCCAAGGTTGCCGGAGGAGAGGATTTTAGAAAGGGCAGAGACGGCCGGCAGAGGCACAGGTATTACCGGAAATTCAAATATCCGGTTGATAAGTATAACCGGTATTTTTGCACCGGATGCGGAAGGTGCACCCGGACCTGCATGGCCGATATCAGCCTGATCGAGACGGTTAATTCCTTGCTTAAAGAAGAAGCCTTGTAATAATCAATTAAAGAGGAGACAAGATGCTTGACCGCGAAATACTTTTGGAAAAAATGAGGACCACTCCTTACCTGCCGATGAAGGCAAAGATCATTGAAGCCGAGATGGTCACGGATAAGGAGAAATTCTTCCGCATCCAGCTGGAGGATAAGCTTAACCTGGGCCACGTCCCGGGGCAGTTCGTGATGGTTTCTATTTTCGGCTATACCGAAGCCCCGATATCCATCTGCTCTTCGCCTACGGATAAAGGGTATTTCGATCTGACCGTGAGAAATGCCGGAACCTTTACGAACAAGCTGCACCAGATGGAAAAAGGGGATATCCTGGGTATCCGCGGGCCTTTCGGCAAGGGGTTTCCCGTAGATAATATGTTCGGCTACGATATAGTGATCGTTGCCGGAGGATTAGGTATAGTGCCGTTACGCTCTTTGATCAGGTATATTATGCATAACCGCAATGATTTCGGCAATGTGCAGATACTGCTTGGATGCAGGAGCCCTAAAGAGCTTTTATTCGAAGAGGAAACCAAGGAGTGGATGAAGAGGTCAGAGATCAAATTCAACTGCACCGTTGACCGGGCAGACCCGGACTGGAAAGGCAATGTCGGCCTGATCACTACACTGATCCCGGGAGTGGACATAAATCCCACCCGTACCTACGGGATCGTGGTCGGACCGCCGATAATGTATAAGTTTGTCATCGGTAAACTATTGGAAAAAAAGATACCCGATCACCAGATCATCGTTTCATTGGAAAGGCGCATGCGCTGCGGCCTGGGTAAATGCGGGCACTGCCAGATCGAAGGGGTTTATGTCTGCCAGTCAGGCCCGGTATTTACTTACAGCGACCTGAAAAATTTCAAAGGAGAGTGTCATGAAAAAGCAGTCTAAACCCAGGGTGGCATTTTTTGATTTCACGGATTGCGAGGGCTGCCAGCTGCAGTTTGCCAATATGGGCCAGACCTTCCTTGAGCTGACGAACCTGGTTGACATAGTCAGTTTCCGGGAGATCATGTCGGAGGAAGGGCAGGACTACGATATCGCTATCGTAGAGGGAAGTATCACTACCGATAATGATGTAACCCGGATTAAGAAGATCAGGGAGAAGGCAAAAGTTTTGGTGGCCTTCGGCTCCTGCGCGACTATCGCCGGGGTAAACGGGATCAAAAACCGCTCATCCCTTGAACTTGCCAAAAAAAGAGTATATGGCGATAAGGCGGGCACGATTAATTCCATCAAGGCAATGCCGCTGGACGCGGTGGTAAAGGTGGATTATTACATTCTTAATTGCCCTCCTTATATTCCGGAGATCATCGCGGTTTTAAAGGCCATCCTTATGGGTAAGCCTTACCCGCTGCCTAATTACGCTGTTTGCGTGGAATGTAAAATGAACGAAAATGTCTGCCGCTATGAAAAGGATCAGGAATGTATGGGGCCCGTAACCCGCGCAGGGTGTAATTCCTGGTGTATCAATAACGGTAACCGCTGCTATGGATGCCGCGGATTAGTGGAGAAACCGGCCAGCGATGCAGCCAAAGATATCCTGCAGAAATACGGCCTCAAAGTTGAAGATATCCTGAACAGTTTTACTTTATATAATGATTCAATGGGGGAGAAATATGACCAAGAGCTCAAGTAAGATAGATCCTCAAAACGTAAAAGTTGATGTGCATTATTTGACCCGCGTTGAAGGCCATGGCAATATCGTGGTTGACGTAAAAGAGGGCAAGCTTACCAAGTGCGAATTCCAGGTGATCGAGAGTCCGCGTTTCTTTGAGTCGATGCTGGTGGGAAGATCCATCTGGGAGGCCCAGCACCTGACCAGCCGCATCTGCGGCATCTGCGCCTGCGGCCATACCCTGGCCAGCATTAAAGCGGCAGAGGATGCCCTGGGAGTAACGCCTTCGGATGAAGTAGTTATGCTCCGGAAGCTCTTGCTTTACACGGAAATGCTGGATAGCCATATCCTGCATATTTATATCCTGGTTGCCCCGGATCTCTTGGGGGTCAAGAGCGTCGTACCTTTGATCAAGACGCACCGGCCGGTCATTGACATGGCCTTACGCATGAAGCGGATGAGCGATTACGGCGGAGAGGTGCTTGCCGGCAGGCATATACACCCAATAAGTTATGTTATCGGCGGGCTTACCCAACTGCCCTCCCGCGAAGGCCTGGAGAAATTATACAGCCTGATGCTGGAATCCCGCAAAGACGGCGAGGAAACGGTAAAGATCATCAAGACCCTGAAGTTCCCGGAATTCCAAAGGCCGACGCAGTACATGTCCCTGACTAGCGATGAAGAATATGCCATGTATGACGGGGACCTGACGGTAAACGGGAAGAAGAGCAAGGTCTCCGATTACCGCAAGCTTTTCATGGAATCGGTAGTGGATTATTCGCGCGCCAAGATATCCAGGATCAACGGCCAGTCTTATGCCGTAGGGGCCTTGTCGCGTTTTAACAACAATTTTGACCAGCTGAACAAGAAGGCAAAGGCAGTGGCAAAGGAATTGGGATTAAAGGCACCCTGCCACAACCCTTACCTTAATACCGCAGCCCAGCTTGTGGAGTGGGTTCATTGTCTGGAGGAATCCATCACCATACTTGAGAAAATACTGAAAGACGGATTGAAAGAGGATAAAGTGGTTGTCGCCTCCTGGCCGAAAAGAAGCGAGATCGGCAAGATAAAATATAAACCAAACACCGGAAAAGGTTGCGTTGAGGTTCCCCGGGGTTCCTTATTCCACGAATACACCATCGATGACACCGCTCATATTACCGCCGCCAATTGCGTGATCCCCACCAACCAGAACATGGGTAATTTAGAGGATGATATGCGTAAGATCGTACCGGAGCTGCTGGGCAAGAAAACGCAGGAAGAGATTACTCTCAGCCTTGAGATGCTTGCCCGCGCGTATGACCCCTGTATATCATGCGCCACGCATCTTCTGGATGTAAAATTTGTCTAATAAAGTAGCGGTAATAGGTTTGGGTAACAGCTTAAGGAGAGATGACGGAATAGGGGTGAATATTCTGGAGTCTCTCCTTAATGATTATAAGCGCGCCGGTATAGATTACCTTAATTTTGGCATCGCCAGCTTTGATCTTGTTCATCGCCTCGGAAATTACGACGTGGTCCTGCTTATTGACGGGATTTCTTCCGGCCTGGCAGCGGGGGAGCTGAAGATATTCAGCCTGGATGAGGCCTCTTTTGTAAAAGAGCCTGGCGCGGTCTCCTCCCATGAGCTTAACCTCAAAGATATCTTCAGGTTAACGGCCGATCTGGGGATAAAAGCAAAAATTTATGTTGCCGGCATACAGGTGCATGATGCCGGCTTTGGCGAATCCCTGAGCCAGCCGCTTAAAGAAAAGCTGCAGGAGTTAACAAGACAAATCGACCAATTCATAGGGACGTCTTTGAATCCAAAGCAGGGACGTTTCTGAAATCAATCGGAAGGGTGTCCCCTAGGTTAAAATGTGCTATGCGATACCGGGAAAAATAGAGAGAATAGAGCAGAATACGGTGGTCGTCGATTATTTCGGCGAGAAACGTAAAGCGCTCAATGAACTGGCCCAGGTCAAAATAGGCGATTATATCTACGCCCAAGGTGGTTTTGTAGTCAGCAAGATATCCGCCTCCGAAGCAGAGAGTATCCTTTCGGTATGGAAGGAGACTTTTTTTGAATTGCAGGAGGTGGATTTAAAACT
>JAQUME010000015.1 GCA_028718245.1 Candidatus Omnitrophota bacterium | reverse complement strand
ACATAAGTAAAACTGAATTTCTCTTTGGCGATAGCCGGCAAAAAACTTAAATTCAGGTCAGTGCTTATATTGAATGCCGGGGTCTTAAAATCCTTGACCGTTAAATTAAGCTCAAAAGGCATGCCCAGGAGGTCCGCCTTAAGGCTTTGAGCGGTCAAAGAATCCTGGTTAAAAACAATCTTGCCGGATAGCTCCTTTACCTCCCCTAAAAACTCTAATCCGGTAATCCCGGCCTGCTCGATATCGCAATATCCGTCAAGTTTAAGTTTTTTTGCCTGCCGGTCATAATCAATACTGGTTTTAAGCACCGGATTGAATTTGATCCTTAACTTATCTTTTTCCAGCACCAGGTTATTCCCCCGGCCGTCTATCTGCGCAGAGAGGAGTTCTTCTTTAAGATTGATTTTAGCCTGCAGGTCCGCGGTCCCGGAAACCAGTTTCAACGCCGAATTAACGTAATAGGCCTCAAACTGCGTAGGCGCCAGGTTCTTTACCCACAGGTCAGCGGTCAATTGCCTGCTAGTGATTGAGTATTGACCTTTACCGCTTATAGCGATCACCGGCTCAGCCGGGATCTCCCCTTTAAAATTGAACCCCACCGTCAGAGGCAGCTTTAACTGCAGGTTCAGATGGATATTATTTATTTCCTTGGTGAACTTGGCCGCCAGGGTGTCATCCTGAAAGAGCATGCTGCCGGAAGAAATGCTTATCTTATAAACCGCTATGTTGAAACCGGGCTTTTTCCCCGCCGCCGGCGCAGGGCCGGCAAATAGCTCCTGAAGGTTAAAGGTATTATCTTTTCTTCGCTGCAAGAATATATACGGGGAGCGGATATTTATGCTGGGGATGATTATCTGCTTCCTGAAGATCGGCCAGAAGAAAACCACGCAGTTTGTTTGCCTTGCGCTTAAGATCACCTGCTGGCCGTCCATGATCACCAGGTCCTGCAGGACAAAACCCTTGAATATGTTGAACTCCAGGGATTTTAAGATCACTTTTTTCCCTGTCTGTTTTTCAATGGCGCTTACGACCATGGATCTTACTTTGACAGGCAGGAGTACTTTGTTCAGGTAAACTATCCCCGAAGAAATGATCACCAACAGGGTCAGGGAAATTATGATGAACTTTTTCATTTTTTAAGTTTGATCACCTTGGCTGCCAGCTTAAAAGCATCTGCCTTGTTCTTTATTTTGCCGATGGCCTGGGCCTCCTCCAGTTCATCGAGCACCGTCCCGATCAGCTCGGAAGGCTGCAATTTAAACTTACGCATAATATCATTGCCGTTTAACAGCCGGGCCTGTTTCTTTTCTTTTTCTTTTTTGAATAATCTACGGATCAGGGTTTTGACTATTTTTTCATGCCGCGTGCGAGAGAGCGCGGTGGTCAAGGGGCCTTTGGTGGCCCGCTGGTCGGAAAGGGACAATAAAAGCACAGCCAGGGCATCAGTGCCTGTATCGCGGAAATAACGGAAGACCGCCTTGGGAGTGGGATGATCGCTATCCGCCAGGTACCCGGGCCGCAGGTGGCAGAGCACGATCCTCTCCAAAGAGCGGCTTTCCTCATTGGATAATTTCAACCTGCGGCAGATGGCGCGAGTCAGGCCTAAACCCACCCGCTCATGGCCGTGAAAGATGATCCTCTTTTTTTCCCGGCGCAAGGCCCCGGGTTTTCCTATGTCATGCAAAATGCAGGCAAATTTAAGCAGGCTCATTCTCCTGCGCAGTCCGGAGAGCTCTTCATCAAGATACTGCTTTATCCGCGGGTTTTTCCTGGCTTGCGCCAGCAACAATTCAAACTGGTTCAATGTCTCCAGGGTATGCTGCCAGACATCCAGGTGATGATAGGGCCCCTGGCCGATATTGCGCATGGGCTTTATCTCGGGGAAGATTATCTCCAGGATCTTCAGCCTATCCAGGGTGACCAGGGCAGCGTGGGCCTGGTTACTCTCAAGTATCTTGAACAATTCATCGCGCAGCCGTTCGCCGGAAACGCCGCTGATCATACTTTTATCTTTTTTTGCCAGGCGCAGGGTTTCCTTCTCCACGGAAAACCCGATCAGGCAGCTGAAACTAAAAGCCCGCATGATCCTTAAAGGGTCCTCCGGGAAAGAATTCTTATGCGTGGCCCTGATCATTTTGCGTTTTAAGTCCTCCCTGCCGGAATAGGGATCAATGATAGCCTGGCTCAGGTCTTTATCCGAAAAAACATCTTTCAGGCCAAGGGCCAGGGAGTTGATGGTGAAGTCGCGGTGCAGGAGGTCTTTTTCCAGGGTAGGTCCGCGGAAATCCGTAAAGTCAAAAGTATAGAGCTTACCGTCTAATTTCTTTACCACGCGGCAGGCGCCATGCTCCTCATCTAACAATACGAAAGCGGCTTTTAAATGGCCGGCTAATCTGCGGCCGAAACTTAAAGCCCCCGTTTTGAGGCAGAAATCAAAATCCGGGTTATCTTTCCTGCGTTTCAGGATCAGATCGCGCAAAGCTCCGCCGACCAGGTATAATTTTACCTTTCTTTGCCCGGCAAGATCACAAACCGGATTTAAGATCTCTTTATCTTTGGCGGAGAATTTCAGCGGCACTTCTTACTTATCCTGCTTAAACATCTCTGAATTATTGATGATCTCGTCCTCCACGAATATCGGCGCGTGGCTCCTCACGGCTAAGGCAATGCTGTCGCTTGGCCGGGCGTCAATGCTCTTTAGCTCGCCGCTTGAGGTTTTAATGACGATCTTGGCGTGAAAGGTAGACTCCTCCAGCTTATCGATGATCACCTTATCAATAGTTGCCTGGAGGTCATTAAGTATCGTATAGATCAGGTCATGGGTCATCGGCCGCGGAGGGTTGTAACCGCTGATCTTTAATTTTATGGCCGAGGCCTCGCTCAGGCCGATTATGATCGGCAGGACCCTGGTGCCGCCTTTTTCCTTTAAGGCGATCAGCTGGTCATGCCGCTTCTCATCAATGACAATTTTACTCAATTCCATTTCGATCATATTTATTTCTCCGTTTTCCTTTTCTTATCTTTGCCCAGGATATCTTTTAACTCAACCATAAATTGCCCCACATCCTTGAACTGCCGGTACACCGAGGCAAAGCGCACATAAGCGACATCATCTATTGATTTCAATTTCTCCATCACCAGCTCCCCTATCTTGGTTGATGGAACCTCCCGGTCGCTTTTCTTCTGGATCAGCCGCTCGACCTGGGTAACGATCTCCTCCATCTTTTCCACGCTCACCGGCCTCTTTTCGCAGGCGCGGATTATCCCGGCCAGGATCTTCTTGCGGTCAAAGGGCTCCCTGCGGCCGTCCTTTTTAATGACCAGCAGGGAAACCTCCTCCACGTATTCATAAGTAGTAAAACGCTTGCCGCACTTAAGGCACTCTCTTCTGCGCCTGACTGCCGATTCCTCGGCAGTGGCCCGGGAATCAACGACCTTGTCCTCCTTGTGGCCGCAAAATGGGCATCTCATATTTTTCTTACTTTTATCTTTGCCTGACTTAAAAAATCCATTGCCAGCTTGTCGGGATAGCCATGGGCAATGACGATCTCTTTTATCCCGGCGTTGATCAGCATCTTGGCGCAGATCACGCAGGGCTGATTGGTGGCATAAAGGGTGGCTCCTTTTACGCTGATCCCGTGCAAAGAGGACTGGATCAGCGCGTTCTGCTCGGCATGAAGCGCCCGGCAATTATGGACGATAAAAGATTTCGTTATATAAGAATGGTCTTCTTCTACCTCTAAGTTATATACATACCCGGAATAATTCTTTTTCAGGATTCTTCTGATGGGACTGAATAAAGTGTTACCTTTTAAATACGCGTAAGTAATTTTATGCTTTTCCTTCCAAATAACTCTATATATGCCCCTGCCTTTATCAATAACGGGCATATAGCCCAACCTTAATAATAACTGTACAACCTGCAAAGCCAAATTCCCGGAGGCCGTTGAAATTGTTGTGGTATTATCGTCTATCCGATAACCATCCCCCTGGGCATAAGCCGATAATATATATCTTTGCTTCTCGGGAGCCAACCTGTTTAGAAAATCCGGCAGCTTTTTGGTATAAGCATCTTCCCCAAATAAAACCCTGAAAGCTTTTGCCAGTATAACGGTTGAAAAAATTAGCGAATGGGAATTATCCTTTTTATTTTCATAACAATCTAATCCGAAAACCTGCTTCATGGTGTTCTTTATTTCATTAATATACACCCTCTCTTTTCTATGAAACGAAAAACAAAGTTGGTTAGAACTACTGCTACCTTCAGCAAGATAAAACCCTATTAATCTGAGGAGCGCCGGAGTTAATTTAACCCTGCTAGGTATAGCTTTAGAAGAGCTTGAGCCATGCCTTAAATACTCATCACATACGGCTATGCAATCCCGGGGGACGCCTCCCCTTACCCAATTATAAGCGGTGGAAGGCCAAATATTCAGCCGCTTTTGGATGGCAAGATAGCTTTTCCCTTTCAATTTTTCGTCTAAAACCTGATAATAATCCAGGGGCACATCGGACACAAAAGAAAAATCTATCTCATCCACGGAGAAATCCCTGTCGTCAAACAAAAGGTGGACGATATCTTTTTTATCCAGTTGACCTGCTGGAATCCATTCCCGCCTGTATTTTAAATAAGGTTTATCGCAATAAACATTATTTACCGACTTACAAGTTTCTTTGCATAAAGTGCGGTTGTCGAACCGGCATTGCATGGTTCTTGTTGCCAATACAGGGTGTGCTGGAGTTAAATTTACCGGTAAGAGATGCCAAGGCTCAATAGAATACAGCAGCCCTTTATATTTTCTTTTAAAAATCCTCGTTACTTTCCTGTATACGCCCCTGTGAGTCAATACTTTTTGACCCTCTCTTATTTCATTAATAGGGATATGGCCTTCGCTTGTGACCACCTCTTCTCCTGCGGGCAAACAAAGTTCATGCCGCTCTCCGGAGGGGATTTTCAGTTTCTGGCGCATGCAGCCGACTTCAATACAATGCTTTAATCCGCTTGGCGCGCCGTTATAACCGGTAGAGAGGATCCTTTTCTCCCTTACCAAAACCGCTCCCACGCTGCGGCGCAGGCAGGTGGATCTTTTGGAGACAAGAGCTGCCATTTCCAGAAAATACTGGTCCCAACTCGGCCGTTTATCCATAAGTTTTTTCTTTTTCATTTTAACAGCTCCGGGTACAAGGGGAATTTCTTAGTTAAGGCGATCACCTCATTTTTGATCCTGGCTATTTCCTTGGCGTCGCCGTGATCCTCTAATGCCGCGTTGATCAGCTCGGCGATCTGGCGCATCTGGGCTTCTTTCATTTTGCGGGTGCTTACTGCCGGGGTGCCCAAGCGAATACCGCTGGTCACTGCCGGCCCCTTTTTATCAAAGGGAATAAGATTTTTATTCACCGTGATATTGACCTCTCCCAGTATCCTGGAAGCATCTACTCCGGTGACATTCTTGGGATTCAGGTCCACGAGCATCAAATGCGTATCTGTGCCTCCGGAAACAATGCGAAAACCCTTCTCCTCCAAAGCCCCGGCTAATTCTACGGCATTTTTAGCCAGCTGGATCTGATATTGCTTGAATTCCGGGGTCATTGCCTCGCGGAATGCCACTGCCTTGGCAGCGATAACGTGCATCAGCGGCCCGCCCTGTATGCCGGGAAACATCAATGCGTCAATTTTCTTGGCAAACTCTTTCTTGCAAAGTATAAATCCTCCGCGCGGACCGCGTAAGGTTTTATGAGTGGTTGAGGTAACGAATTCCGCGTAAGGCACAGGTGACGGATGGATGCCTGCTGCTACCAGCCCCGCGATATGCGCCATGTCCACGAAAAGATAAGCGCCGACAGCGTCTGCTATCTGGCGGAATTTTTTGAAATCGATTATCCGGGGATAAGCCGAAGCCCCGGCTAAGATCATCTTGGGCTTATGCGTTTTAGCCAACTCCATGATCACATCATAATCCAGCATCTCGGTCTTCCTGTCCACCCCGTAGCCGACGATCTTGTAGAACATCCCGGAAAAATTATGCGGATGGCCGTGGGTAAGATGGCCGCCTGCGGCTAAGTCCATTGCCAGCACGGTATCCCCGGGCTTGATCGCCGCAAAATAAACCGCCATATTCGCCTGCGACCCTGAATGCGCCTGAACATTGGCATGCTCGGCGCCGAAAATGGCCTTTGCCCTCTCTATCGCTAAACTTTCGGCGGTATCAACATTTTCGCAGCCGCCATACCAGCGCCTGTCAGGATAACCTTCGGCGTATTTATTGGTGAGCACCGAGCCCTGGGCCTCCAAAACTGCCAGGGAGGCGAAATTCTCCGAGGCGATCATCTCCAGGTTCTCCTCCTGGCGCCTGACCTCCTTCTGGATAACCGCGTAAATCTCCGGATCGATCTGCTTTAAATGTTTCACTTTGTGATCTCCTCTATTTGCTTAACTCTGCGCTTATGCCTCCCCGCCAGAAACCTGGTATTTAACCAGGCCATCGCCATTCTCTTGGCCAGTTCTGTTTTGACGAATGCCGAGCCCAAAACCAGAACATTACTGTCATTATGCCGGCGGCTTAATTTAGCTGCCTTAAGGTTATAGCAAAGCGCTGCGCGCACTCTCGGCAATCTATTGGCAACGATGGAATTGCCGATGCCGCTTTTACAGACAAGTATCCCCCGCTTATATTTTCCCGAAGAGATCCCCTTGGCCAGCTCATAGGCATATTCAGGGTAATCGCAGCGCTCCTTACTATAGGTGCCCAGGTCCTTTACTGCGATGCCTTTTTTCTCAAGGTAGGTTTTTAATTTTTCCTTTAAGGGGAAACCGGCGTGGTCTGAGGCGATCAATAGCTTGCTCATAATATCTTCATTATCCTTTCTACGGCATCCTTGATCGTGGCAAAGGTCCTCTCGTAAAATTCCAGAGGAGCACCCAGCGGATCAGGAATATCCAGGTCATTGTCACTTATTCTAGCAAATTCCTTTAATAAGAAAAGCCTATTTTTTGCCGCCGGGTCAAGCCGTAAAATATTATCCTCATGCGTTCTTTCCATCACCAGGATGAGGTCCGACCTGTCCACCAACTCCTTGGTCGCCCTCTGCGAATGATGCGCTCCCACATCAATGCCTTCTTTTTTTAAAACCTCGCGCGTGCCTTCGCTAGCCGCCAAACCGGCAAGCATCATTATCCCGGCTGAAGCCACCTCCACATCTTTTCTATTCTGCTTTTCCAGCAGCTTCTTTAAATATGCCTCTGCCATAACCGAGCGGCAGGAATTCCCGGTGCAGATAAAAAGCACGCTTTTGGATTTTGCAATCGCCATTATCTCTTCATCCTTTATTGCCCCGCTCCTGATTATCTTCGGCGGCTGGACAGTTAAATCCACGACCGTAGATTCTTTGCCTATTTTTGCGTTACCTGCGTCAACTGCCAGGTCCACCAGGCCGTCCATATTCTGGATAGCTTGAGCAAAATTATCCGGAGCCGGCTCTCCTGAAACATTTGCCGAAGGGCAGGCCACCGCGACATGCGCCTGTTCAATGATCTTAAGGGCAACCGGATGATCCGGCATACGCAAACCCACCTTGCCCTCTCCGGAACTTTTTAATATAAGGGTCAATGGCCCGGGCCAGAATTTATGCATAAGCTTATGAGCAACAACCGGAATATCAACAGCCAGCTCATCCGCCTTACTCTTCTCTGCTATCAGCAGGGAAAAAGGTTTATCGCTGGGGCGTTTCTTGATCTCATAAAGCCGCTCAAGGGCTTTTTTATCTTCGGCATTGGCAGCAATGCCGTAAACCGTCTCCGTGGGAATAACCGCCAGGCCCCCGCCTGCGATAACCTTCGCCGCCTGGGCAATGTATTTTTCTTCCGGGTGCGCCGGATCGATCTTGATTATTTTGGTCAAGCTCATCTGCCTAACTTTGTATTTTTGATCTTAAGCCGCATCTGTTTTTTATATTTGATAAGCTTATCGGCGATCTTGGTGTCGCTTACGCCTAAGATCTCCAGGGCAAAGAGTGCCGCGTTCCTGGCGCCTGCCCGGCCGATAGCCATAGAGGCAACCGGCACCCCTGCCGGCATCTGCACTGTGGATAAAAGCGAATCCATGCCTTTTAAGCTTTTGGTCTCAATGGGTATGCCGACGACCGGCAAAACTGTATGGGCCGCAACCACACCTGCCAATGCCGCTGCCCCGCCTGCTGCGCAGATAAATACCCGCGTCCCTTTTTTCGGCGCTGCTTCTACATATTGCGCCAGGTCTTTAGGGGCCCGGTGCGCGGATAAAACCTTGATCTCAAAACTTACTTCAAAACTTTTTAGCACATTGATCGTTTCATTTACGGTTTCCAGGTCTGAGGCGCTGCCCATGATTATACTGATCTTGCTCATAATACCTCCCTATATGGCTTTTCTTCCGATGTCCCGGCGGTATTGCATCCCTTCAAAATGTATTTTACTTACCGCCGAGTAGGCCTTGCTTATGGCATCCTTGATAGTCGCGCCTAATCCGGTCACCCCCAGCACCCTTCCGCCGCTGGTAACGATCTTATCGCCGGCTTTCTTGGTCCCGGCGTGGAAAACCACTACATCCTCTAATTTAGCCGCCTCATCTAAACCGGTTATTTCTTTGTCTTTGGTATACTCTCCGGGATAGCCCTTTGCCGCGCAGACCACGCACACGCAGGCGCGATCATCCCATTCCAATACCGGAAAGCTGGAGAGCTTCTGGTTGGCCACTGCCAGCATAACCTCTACCAGGTCGGTCTTAAGCCGGGGAAGTATTGCCTGGGTTTCAGGGTCGCCGAAACGCACGTTAAATTCCAAAACCTGCGGCCCGGTTTTAGTCAGCATTATCCCGGCGTAAAGTATGCCCCGGTATTCTATCCCTTCGGCGTTCAATCCGGCGATCATCCGGCTAAAAACCTTTTTCGTGATCTCATCAAATAATTCTTTGGTGACTACAGGCGCCGGAGAATAAGCGCCCATTCCACCGGTGTTCGGACCGAGATCATTATCAAAGATCCTTTTGTGGTCCTGGCTGGTAACCAGGGGAACAATTACTTTTGAATCGGTAAAGCAAAGTATTGACGCCTCTTGTCCTTCCAGGCAATCCTCAACGATGATCCGCTTTCCGGCGTCGCCGAAAACCCTGTTCTCAAGCATGGCAGTGGCTGCGCGGTTGGCCTCCTGGATACTCTTTGCCACGATAACCCCTTTACCCTGCGCCAGGCCGTCTGCTTTTACTACGCAAGGAGCGCCTCGGGCGCCGATGTGTTTCTTGGCTTCAGCTATATCTACGAATACGCGAAACCCCGCCGTAGGCACGCCGTAATGCATCATCACCTGCTTGGCAAAGGCCTTACTCTCTTCAAGCATTGCCGCTCTTTTGCGCGGCCCGAATACCGGAAGTTTATATTTGGCAAATTCATCGGCAATGCCTGCTACCAGCGACGCTTCCGGCCCGGCCACAGTCAGGTCGATGTTTTCTCTCCTGGCAAAATCCAATAAGCCGGGAATATCATCGGCCTTTATGTCAACGCACTCGGCAAGCTGGGAGATCCCGCCGTTGCCCGGAGCGCAAAATATCTTTGTCACCAGTTTTGATTGCGCGATCTTCCATACCAGCGCGTGCTCCCTTCCCCCCGAACCTACGACTAATATCTTCATCTTCTTCCTTCTTGGCTTAGAAACATCTTAAGAAACAGGCTCTTTTTCTGAAGTTTGTATCATAACCTTATAAGGGAAATCCTTGGGCGGAGCGAAATTATACCTAACCCAGAATTCCTTTTGATTACCGCTTTCTCCAACAACCCACTTTTCAATAAATACTGTCTTATTTTCTCTAAGGCGGATAAGATCGGCTGAAATTTGATTAAAGGATCCGGAATAATCAGTCAATTTCGCGTACTTTTCCAGGGCGGTTATAGTGTCCCGCAGCAGATCTTCATCTCCGTTAAAAGTGCCTTTAATGGTAACCGATATGGATTTCCCCGGCTCAAAAAACAGCGGGTATTGAATAGTAAGCTCCCTCTCTTTGATGATATTAAAATAATCTCCGATAACATCATCCCCTGGCTTGCCGCCGGTAAATCCCAGTTCCTTTGCCCGGTCGTAATATGGTTTTGCTTCGGCGAACTCGCCGATATTCATAAGAACATTGGATAAATAATACAAAGCCATTTTGTGATTTGGAAATACTTCTAAGGCCTTTTTGAGATATTCAGCCCCTTTTTCATTATCCCCTTTTTGGGCATAGAGCACCCCGATATCAAAAAATGCCTCGCTGTAGGTCTGCTCATAATAGTCTTTAGGAAGGTTAGTTGGATCTGCTTCAACCACCTGACGGAATTCAGCAATTGATTCATCTTTCATGCCGCTTTGGCTGTATTGTATCCCCTTTTGGAAATGGCCTTCTACCTCCTCTAGCGTTTGCGCGTAAGCCATACCGGACATCAATAAAAGAATAAGCGGAAAAATCGCAATTGCATTCTTCATATTTCTCCTTCGTTTCATGTTAAACCCGGCAGATTAATCCCTGTTACTTCCTTCATCTTCTGCGCGCCGATCTCCTGCGAACGCTTGATCGCCCGGTTAAAGGTATCCTTCAACGCGTTTTCCAGCTGCGGGTTATCCTTGATCACAATCCCTTTTACCTCTTGAGCGCCATTCATGGTGATCTTTACCAGGCCATCGGAGCTTAGTATATCAAAATTGGTATTTTCCAGCTCCCGCTTTACCGCCTGCATCTTTTTCTGCATCTCAAATAAGGCCTTCATTTTATCAAGCATAGGTATCCTTTCTTACCGGTCCACTTTTGGCTTTGATTCCAGGGTATCGGAGGACTTAATGGTAACCGCGAAAATATCCGAAAACGGGCGGTCATCTAACCAACTGTCGCTAAGCAAAATATCTTTTACCGGCTCCATTGACCGGGGATTGGCAAAGGTGATGTGGAACATGCTGCAATCCTTGCGTACCGGGTTATCGCCCAAAGAATCTATCCTTGCCCCCTCTTTAGACCAGGCGCCATGCCCCAGGTGGAACCAGTCCCAAAAAACAGGGAGAGAAAAACTCTTATAAACCCCATCCTGGTAAACAAAGATAATGGTGAGAGTAGCATAAAAGTATTTGTCCCCGTATAAACGCATTAAGGCGTCATGCTCATAGCTGTTAGAGTAGTTGCCTCCTGCCAGGAAATGCACTTCATCTATTTTCATCCCGGCTCGTATAGGCAAGGAAAACATGTTGTTGCCTTCAAGGTTGAGCCGGCCATAGTCCTTCCATTCTTTTGCTCCCCGTACCAGGAAGTTTACCCCGTCATAGGTCAGGTATTTGCGGGGAAATATGTTTGGGCCCGCACCTTCTAAGCTGAAGTTGCCCCTGTTTTCTTTGGTCAGGAAGTAGTAATCTCCCTTTTTCTCCCAGGTTGTTCCTGCCAGGGAAACTGCTATCGGGAACAAGATCATCGATACGATACAGAATATTTTCTTCAACATATTAGGCCTTTATCATTACTAAAAGCATTTTGAAACGCTCTATTGCTTTTAATGAATGCGGCTTGTTGGCAGGCATGATAATACTTTCACCTGCCGAAACATATTGCGGCTTGCCGCTAACGGTTATCTCTGCTTTGCCGTCAATGATGTAAACGAAGGCATCAAATGGCGCGGTGTGTTCGCTTAACCCCTGGCCTTTGTCAAAGGCAAACAGGGTCACTGACCCCTTATCCTTCTTGATCAACTCCTTGCTGACAACCGATCCTTCTTGATAATCTATCGTATTCATATTTTCAAGCTAAGCGCGCCCGATGCGTCAAAATATTAGCCCAGGTAAACATCATCTCTGCCCACGCCGCATCTATTTTCTTATTATTCTTGAGCTTATTAAAGTTCTCCCTAAAAATATCAAAGGTCTTCTGAAAGCGAGAAGATTTGGGCGCCTTCTCAAGCTGATGGATGTATCCCTCAGTTTCTTCCAAAAACTGATTCAAGCGCTTAACCTTCCCCTCGCAAGCCCATCTGCCGAGCCTGCCTAAATTAACCGCTATATTCAGAGTTAATTCCTGCGCGCTCATGGTTATTTCAATAAACTTACTAATCCCTTACGCGGGCTGTCGAGGTTTGCCTCTCGCAGCACCGCTTGCTCGCCCCGGCGAGGCGAGCTGCGCTTCGGCAAAATTCTCGCTCTGCCTGACTTTATTAGCGGGGCAACCCTGCCCGCTCGAATTTTGAGATGCTGCTCGAGCCAACCCTCGCCCCCCCGCTAAAAACACACATCAGCTTTCTGCCTAAACTAAGCCATTCCGTTTATTAAAAACCATTAGAAAAACTAACTATTTCTGGATGAATTAGGGCTTATATTTTCCTAATACAACTAAAATCTTAAGAATCAAATCATGAAATATATACCCTAAAAAACCACCTATTATACCTATTAATGCAGAAAGAGAATAAAATTTAATATTTAAAACAGAATAAATATTGCCTGCCTTATATAGAGAAATAGTAAATGAAATAATTGAAACGACTAGTATAATAAATACCCAATAGACTAGAAGATGCAATACTCCACTCTGAGGCTGATTTCTAGTATTAATTAACCCTGCTCCTGCCCCTATCATAGACCAACCAATGCACCAATAAATCTCAATCCCGTAAAAATATAGGTAATACTTTACTAAGGGGGTAGCAAAAAATACTAAGAAAAACCCAATAAGTAAATAAATCAATCCGAATCCAAATCTAAGAAATATGGTTCTTTTTGCTTTAAGCCAATCCTCTAATGCAGATCCTCGATCTTGTCCGCGACCAATATAAAATCTATATGCCAAATCTTTAATTTCATCATGGAATAACTTTTCTAAACACATAAAGCACCTCTTATACATACTAAGACTGATTGCATCTTTAGTTCATAAATTAATTTGGCAATGTACAAACAAATGCCGATTTTAGTTATAGATATTTTGCCGAGGGATATTGTTAAGCGTGCAATTGGAAATTTTTCGGCAATTGTGTGCAAGGCTTTACGGCGAGTAGAGGCAATACCTTATTACGTAAGGAACACTGCGCTGCCGAAGCGAGCCGTAAACCGTAGCACACGGCGAAAAATTTCGCACGCGTACAATATCCCGAGAGCAAAATATCAATGACTTAAGGGACAGTCCCTGTGAATATTATTTCTTCTCTTCTTTGGTCTTTAGTGGCAGAAAGCCGGCCATTTCGCCAATCACATTGACCAGCTCGGTATTCGCCGGAACCACGATCTTGGCATTATTCTGCAAAGATTTCTCCACTGCCTCAAGCTTTCGCAATACCTGGGCATTGCCCACAAAATAATGCTCGGCTGCCTCATTAACCAGCTTGATCGCCGCTGCCTCACCCTCTGCCTCTAAGATACGCGCCTGCTTGATACCTTCGGCCTTCTTGATCTCCGCGCGCTTTTGGCCGTCGGCTACGGTTTCCGTGGCAGTGGCAAAATCAACCGCCGCGATCTTTTCATTTTCCGCCTTGACTACCTTATTCATCGTCTCCTGCACATCCTTGGGCGGGTCGATCTCCTTTAACTCTGTCCTGACGATCTCTAAGCCCCAGCTGGCTGTCTCCTCGCAAAGGGTCTTATGCAGCTCGGCATTGATCTTGCCTCTTTCGCTGTTGGCGGATTTTAAGGTAAGGGTTCCGATGATATTCCTCAATGTGGTGCGGGCTAAATTCACGATCTGCCACTGATAATTATTTACATTATACTGCGTGCTCTTTACATCTGCCTCGGTAGCTTTTACCTTGAAATAAACCTGGGCGTCAACCTTGGCGTTCAGGTTATCATTGGTGATGATCTCCTGCGGCTCGGCATCAACCATCTGTTCGGTTATATTGATCTGGTAGAGATTTTCCACTATCGGGAAAACCCAGTTAAATCCCGGTTGGGCAAAACGGTTATACTTGCCGAATCTTTCAATTAATCCCCGGTGCGTGGGGCGGACGATACGGATACCCAATAAAAAAATAAATACTGCTATGGCAATAACTAAACCGAATATATTCATAGTACACCTCCATTATTTATTGATAGGTCCTTCGCTTCGCTCAGGATGAATCCCCCGACATTAATAACGGGATTCAGACAGTCCCTGCTAAATTATCCCTACTTCCTTATTCCCTTTAACTGCCTTACCGATGAGCCAGGATTTCAGCTTAAGATCGGCTAACTTCTTGATTATTGCCGAAGCAGCATCCTGCTCAACGAATAAAACCATTCCAATACCCATATTCAGGGTATGATACATCTCTTTATCCTCAATATTGCCCTTTCTCTGGATAAACCGGAAGAGTTCAGACACCCGCCAGGAATTCTTGTCAATCCGGGCGTTAACATTATTCGGCAAAATGCGGCTGATCTTGTCGTAAAAAGCTCCGCCGGTGATATGGCTGATGCCATTGATCTTGCCGGGAAAATCTTTTAGCAAGGAAAGGATCGGTTTAACATAAATACGCGTTGGCTTAAGCAGCTCCGCGCTCATTCTCTTCATTTCTGCCGCGTTCAAAACTTTTCTCACCAGGGAATAACCATTGGAATGCAGGCCGCTGGACTCAATGCCGATAATAGCATCTGTTGGTTTTATTTTTGAACCGTCAATAATATCCTTTCTCTCTACTACCCCCACGCAAAAACCGGCAATATCATACTCCCCTTCTTTATACATCCCGGGCATCTGGGCAGTCTCCCCTCCGATCAATGAGCATCCTGCCTGAATACATCCGTCATTTATACCTTTTACCACATCTATCAGGATTTCTTCTTTGACTTTTGTAAAGGCAATATAATCCAGGAAGAATAATGACTCAGCACCGGTGCAAAGGATATCATTCACGTTCATTGCCACGGCGTCAATGCCTACGGTATCATGCTTATTTGCTAGAGATGCTATTTTTAGCTTTGTGCCTACACCATCACTTGAAGAAACCAACACTGGGTCCTTATATTTATTTTTATCCAGCTTAAAGAAGCTACCGAACCCCCCGATATCCGTTAATACCTCCGGACGAAATGATCTCCTGACAATCGGCTTAAGCTTGGACTTAAACGCGCTTGCCCCGGCAATATCTACACCGGATTTCTTATAAGTTATTTTTCCCATTAATTATCTCCCCTTGGCCGCAGCAGCGCCTCTCTAGTGAAAATTTGCTGTGCCGCTTTTCCGCCCTTACCGAATATTTTCCTGTCCAGCAAGAAGCGCAATAGCTATCCTTCGGATGCTTAAGGCAGCTTAACATTCCATCCAAACTCAAATAACCTAAACTATCCACTTCAAGATATTTCCTCACTCCCTCTAAGCTTTCATATTTATTGGCGATCAGCTCGCTGGAAAGGTGGAAATCTATCCCGTAAAAACAGGGATAGCGGTGCGCCGGGCAGGAGATCCTCAAATGTACCTCTTTTACCCCGGCCTTGCGCAGGTTGCGCACGCGGATCTTGGAGGTCGTGCCGCGGACAATGGAATCATCGACAATGACAATGCGCTTGCCCTTTAAGATATCCTTTAAAATATTGAATTTTACCCGCACGCCCATATCCCGAGAGTCCTGCGCCGGCTGGATGAATGTCCTGCCGACGTAGTGGTTACGGATAATTCCCATCTCGAGCGGAATGCCTGATTCCTGCGAATAACCCAATGCCGCCGAGAACCCTGAATCGGGAACCGGAACCACAAAATCAGCCGGAACCGGATGCTCCTGGGCTAATTTCGCGCCTAATCTCCTGCGCACCGAGTGCACGGTCTCCCCGAACACATAGGAATCTGGACGGGAGAAATAAACATGCTCAAAGGTGCAGAAGGCGCTCTTGGCTGCCTGGAGTTCCTTAGGTTTATAGGACTGGACTATGCCTTCCTGGTTAATGAGGACGATCTCGCCCGGCTCGATCTCGCGCACGAATTTGGCTCCGATCAGATCAAAAGCGCAGGTTTCAGATGCCAAACACCAGGAAGCCCCTAATTTTCCCAGGGAAAGCGGCCGGAAACCATGCGGGTCCCTTATGCCGATCAGATATTCATGGTTCATCATCACCAATGAATACGCCCCCTTAATCCTCTTTAAGGCGTAAACTAGCCTGTCCTGTAAAACGCTTTTCCTGCTCCTGGCCATTAAATGAATGACTAATTCGGAATCCGTGGTGGTCTGGAATATGGAGCCGGATTGCTCAAGCTTTTTGCGCAGCTCAAAGGAATTTACCAGGTTGCCGTTATGGGCAATGCAGATAGAGCCCCTGGCATAATCAATTAAAAGCGGCTGGGCGTTTTTAAGAACGCTTGAGCCGGTGGTGGAATAACGCACATGGCCTACCGCCATCTTCCCTTTTAAGCGGCTTAAGACCTGCTCGCTGAAAACGTCGCTGACCAGGCCCATATCTTTATGGATGGTCAGGTTGCCCTGGTTATTGGCCACGATGCCGCAGGCCTCCTGCCCTCTGTGCTGCTGGGCAAAAAGCCCAAGGTAGGTAAGCCAAACCGCCTGACGGTTATTGGTTATCCCGAATAAACCGCAATACTCCTTAGGATGGTCATCACAGATTATCTCGGACATATTTCACCCCATTCTTAAAGATTTGTAAGCCGTCACCCTCTTTTTTAGATTTTAAATTCCAATTGCGCGGATGCTGCATGCTAAACAGGTGCCTCTCCGGGTGCGGCATCAAGCCCAATATCCTTCCTGTCTTATCGCAAATACCGGCGATGTTCTCTATAGAGCCGTTGGGGTTATCCGGATATCCGGATAATTTACCCGAGCTGTCGCAATATCGAAAGACCACCTGGCCATTGTCTTTTAAGCTCTTTAATACATTCTTATCCTGCGCCAGGAATTTTCCTTCTCCGTGGGCTACCGGAAGATAAATTATATTTTTAAGGCCTTTGGTCCAGACGCATCTGCCGCCCGGCTTTAAATACACCCAGCGGTCCTCGAATTTTCCCGAGTCATTGATGATCAGGCTAGTGTTCTGTTTTAGCTCGGTGCTCCCTGGCAATAATCCGCTTTTAACCAGGATTTGAAAGCCATTACAAATGCCGATGATCAATTTGCCCGCGCGGATAAATTCTCGCAGGGAATCGGCGAGCTTAAATCTTAGCTCATTGGCAAAGATCTTGCCGGAGGCAACATCATCCCCGTAGCTAAACCCTCCGGGCAGGGCAAGAATCTGGAAATCATTGAGAGATTTTGCTCCGCTGACTAAACTGTTAATATGCGCCAGTTCAGGCTCTCCACCTGCAAGCTTGAATGCCGCAGCGGTTTCCTTGTCGCAATTTGTCCCCGCGCTTCTTAAAACGCAGACCTTAGGTTTTTGCATAGAATTTCTTGATCGCCGCAACTACCTCCTGCGGCTTATCTACTACGATAAACAGATCCAGGTCGCTTTTACTGATATTGCCGTGCTTATAAACCGTGTCTTTTAGCCAACTGATCAGGCCTTTCCAATATTCGCTGCCGAACAAAATAACCGGGAATTTGGCGATCCGCTCGGTCTGGATCAGGTTGATCGCCTCAAAAAATTCATCCATAGTGCCGTAGCCGCCGGGCAGGATCACGAATGCCTTGGCATATTTGACGAACATCACCTTGCGCACGAAGAAATAGCGGAAGTCCAGCAGGGTATCAACATATTTATTGGGCTTCTGCTCACAGGGGATCTGGATATTCAGGCCGATGGATTCTCCCCCGGCTCTTTTAGCTCCCCGGTTAGCTGCCTCCATAAGCCCAGCTCCTGATCCGGTAATCACCGCGTAGCCGGCCTTGGCGATCTGATAGGCCACCTCTTCCCCTAACTTATAATGCCTGGAGTCCGGCTTAGTGCGGGCCGAGCCGAAAATAGAAACCGCCTTGCCCATCCTGGAAAGGACCTCAAAGCCGTCCACGAACTCCGACATTATCCGGAATATCCTCCAGGTATCCTCCCGGGTAAAATCATCTTTCTCAAACACATCCTTTTTGGCGCATCGTTTCATTTTTACCATTTTAGCGGTTCCCTCCAGGCATCTTTTAATTTGCGGCTGTCTGCGTTCACGCACGGTTCCCCATCCAGGCCGTATATTTTAAAATCATTCCCACTGCTCAAGCATCCTGCCAGGCCAAATGGAAGGCCTTTTAAGGTTTTCTCAAATTCTTTTTGCTTTTTCTTCTCCACCTCTACTACGAAACGGGAGTTGGATTCCGAGAAGAGTAAAAAATCATTACGGCTCGATGCGGATTTATAAGGAACCTGACCTAAAAATATATCCGCGCCCAAACCGCCGCTAAAGACCATCTCTGCCAAAGCCACACCCAGACCGCCGTCAGAGCAATCATGCATTGCCTTAACCAAACCCTTGTTTGCAGCTTTGCTTAAAGCGCTAAATATCTTTTTGGCCTCCTGATGATAAACTTTAGGCGCCTGGTTGCCGACTGCAGCGTATAGATCATAATAATGCGACCCGCCTAATTCATCGCGGGTATTTCCCACGACATAGATCAGGTCCCCGGCTTGCTTGGCGTACATAGAAACGCTTTTGTTCACATCCTCCATCACGCTGATCGCCGAGATAAGCAGGGTGCCCGGTATGGCGGTAGATTTCCCGTGCACGCTGAACTCATTGTATAGGCTATCCTTGCCGGAAATAAAAGGCACGCCAAAAGCTTTCGCGGTATCGTAGCATCCGTAAGCAGCCCGCACCAAACCACCTAGGCGGTCCGGCTTATCCGGATTGCCCCAGCAGAAATTATCCAATATCGCTACCTCTTTTAATGAGCCGCCCACACTAACTACCTGGCGCAGGGCTTCATCAATACAGGAGGCAGCCATCCAGTAAGGATCAATAAAACCGAAACGGAAATTTATCCCGTTAGAAATAATTATTCCTTTTTGGGAATCAAATAAAGGCCTGGTTACGCTGGCATCGGATGGCCCGTCGTTCTGCAAGCCGGCTAAGGGCTTAATCACTGAACCAGCCTGCACCTCATGGTCATATTGCCGGATCACCCACTCTTTAGAGCAGATATCATAATGCGCAAGCAGCTTCAGCAAATCTGCGGTGAGGTTTTTCTTGGCCGGAATATTCGGCTCCCTGTGCTTGGCCTGGATATAAAGGGCTTTTTTAGCGATCTGTGGGATGCCTTCATGCAAAAAGCGCATATCCAGGTCGCAAACTAAATTATCGTTATAAAAAAGCTCCAAACGCTTAGTGTCGGTGAACTCGCCGATCACCGTGGCCTGGACATTTTCATCGCTGAATACCTTGATCAATTTGTCAATATTCTTCGGAGGGACGGATAAAACCATCCTCTCCTGCGATTCGGATATCCATATTTCCATATATGAAAGCCCGGAGTATTTTAAAGGGACTTTATCTAAGTAAACCTTGGCCCCTAATTCCGCGCCCATCTCCCCTACTGCGCTGGATAATCCTCCTGCACCGCAATCGGTGATCGCGCTGTAAAGATTTGCATCCCGCGCCTGCAGGATCGTATCCAGCATTTTTTTCTCCTGGATGGGATTGCCGATCTGCACAGCACCGCTGGAGACAGTTTCAGATTCATGGGTCAGCTCACCCGATGAGAATGTCGCTCCGTGAATTCCGTCGCGTCCGGTTGCTCCGCCTACTACTACTACCAGGTCGCCGGTATTGGTTTTTTTAAAAGATTTATCCTTGGGCATGATCCCAACTGTGCCGCAATATACAAGGGGATTGCCGGCAAAATGCTCATGGAATAGAATCGCGCCATTAACCGTAGGAATACCCATTTTATTACCATAATCGCGCACCCCGCTGACCACACCTTTCATTACCCGCTTAGGATGCAAAGAGCCGGTGGGAACCTTGTTAAACGCCATATCCGGAGGCGCGAAACAAAACACATCGCTGTTTAAGATCGGCTTTGCGCCCAGCCCTGTACCCATTGGATCGCGGATCACACCACCGATACCGGTATTGGCACCGCCGAATGGCTCAAGGGCAGAAGGATGGTTATGCGTCTCAACCTTAAAACAAATATTATTTTGCTCGTCAAATTTGATCACCCCGGCGTTATCTTTGAACACGGAAACGCACCAGGGTTTATTCAATTCATTAGTCACCTTCATGATCGTGGATTTAAGCAGGCTCTTGATACTTTTGTTGCCGAGTGAGGGGCAAGCCCCGCTTTCTTTGTAAGCGATATTGCCGCGGAAGGTTTTATGATAGCAGTGTTCAGACCAGGTCTGGGCGACTGTTTCCAGTTCACAGTCAGTGGGATCGCGTTTAAGCTTACGGAAGTGATCGCGGATGCGGCGCATCTCATTTAAATTCAGGAAGAGCTGGCCCTTCTTGCTTATTTCCAGAAGTTTTTTATCCGAGGCAGAAAGCAGATCAACCATAACCAAATTAAAGGAATAGCCGGGTTGATGTTTAGTGTCTTCTTCAGGCGACCGGCTTGAGCTGACATGCTGGATCAGCTTGTTATAAAGCAGTTTTTCAGAGATAGTTTTTAATTGCGCGGAGGAAAGTTTTCCGTGGAGGATATATTTTTTGGCGGTCTTGACTGACTCAACATCGGAGATGCCCAGATCGCGGATACCTTTTAGAACCGATTCTTCAACCGGGTCCATTACACCCGGGTTATAGGCGACCTCTACTACATGCTGGTTGGATTTCGGGGATGTTTGTGGATTGCCGGATAAGATCTTATAATCTTGCGCCACATTATCCGTTAGAAGCTCCTCGCAGATGCTTTCGACCTGGCCTTCAGCGAGGTTGCCGGCGAGCAAATAAACCTGGATGAACTTAACCTCTTTAACGCTGCTTATTCCCAGGTCACAAATATCCTTCCTTACACCCTGGCCAACAGCGTCAAAAATACCGGGTTTATCCACTACTTCTATTTTATACCGCATATCTATTAAGAGATTCTAAAAGGAAGGGATAAGTAAATTACAAACCAACCTTATTAAAGATCTTATTCACGTTACGCAGGTAAAAATCCAGGTCAAATATCTTATCCAGTTCTTTCTCGGACAAATATTTTGCTGCCCCGGGAAGAGCTAAAAGATTATCCTTAAAACTTCCCTCTCCCCTCCAGGTCTGCATAGCTGCTTTTTGCACCAGGTCATATGCCTTGGGACGAGCAAGGCCTTTGTTCATTAATTCGATCAGGACTCGCTGGGAAAAGACCAAACCGGAGGTTTTCTCCAGGTTATCCAGCATATTGTCCGGGTAAACCCGCATACCTTCGGCTACCTCAATGAATTTATTCAGCATATAGTCTAAGGCCAGGGTAGAATCCGGAAAGATCACCCGCTCAACCGAAGAATGGCTGATATCCCGCTCATGCCAGAGGGTAACATTTTCTAATGCTGCCTGGGCATTGGCGCGTAGTAATCTGGCCAGCCCGCAGATACGCTCGCAGATAACCGGGTTACGCTTATGCGGCATAGCTGATGAACCTTTTTGTCCCTTACCAAATGGTTCCTCAACCTCTAAAACCTCTGTCTTTTGCAAATGCCTTATTTCAGTGGCGAATTTTTCCAGCGAGGCGCCGATCACTGCCAGGACAGCCATATATTGCGCGTATACATCCCTTTGTATTACCTGTGTGGCGATATTTACCGGCTTAAGGCCGAGTTTCTTACAGACATAGGTTTCTACAAGGGGGTCTATATTTGAATAAGTGCCTACAGCTCCGGAGAGCTTGCCCACGCAAACCTCATTCTTAGCCTGCTTAAGCCGGGCCAGGTTTCTGCGTGTTTCATCAAACCAGAGCGCCAGCTTCAACCCGAATGTGGTCGGCTCCGCGTGCACCCCGTGCGTGCGGCCGACACAGGCCAGATACTTATAGGCCTTTGCTTTTTTAGCCAGGATATTCAACAGTATTTCTAAATCTTCGATCAATATATCTGAGGCGGACTTCAACTGCACCCCTAGTGTAGTATCCAGGATATCGGATGAAGTGAGCCCCATATGCAAATACTGGGCATCCTTCCCTATATATTGGGCAACATTAGAGACAAATGCCACTACATCATGTTGTGTCTTTTCTTCTATTTTTTTTATCTGGGAGAGGCTAAACTTTGCTTTTTTCTTAATGCGGCTGACTGCTTTAGCGGGGACTTGCTTTTGTTGACTGAGAGATTCCAAAACGAGTATCTCTATGGCGAGCATGGTGTTGAATTTGAATTCCTCCTGCCAAACTTTGGACATCTTCGGCAGGCTGTAACGTTCGATCATGTATGCTCCTTATTTGTTCAAGGGAATTATATTATAACAGAAATGCGGCT
>JAQUME010000014.1 GCA_028718245.1 Candidatus Omnitrophota bacterium | reverse complement strand
GCTTTACCATTGCCTCAAGCTGCTTTATCATGGATGTTCCTGATTGCGTTTACGGGGATAACGGGACTTTTATTTTTGCCGATTGCGGGATAATCCCTGAGCCCAATGCCCGGCAATTATCCTGTATTGCCATCTCTGCCGCCGAACTGGCCCATAAAGTGTTGGGGCTTACTGCCCGGGTGGCTTTTTTAAGTTATTCCACCAAGGGCTCGGCAAAGACAAGATCCGCTGAAAAGATCGCCGAGGCTTTAAGTTTACTCAAAGAACAATCTCCTTCGTTGTTAGCGGACGGGGAAATACAGGCTGACGCGGCGATAGTCCCTGAGGTAGCTAAGATCAAATGCCCGGAGAGCCCTATAAGCGCCGGAGCCAATGTGCTTATCTTCCCTAACCTGGAAGCCGGGAATATCGGGTATAAACTTGTGCAGCGGCTGGCTAATGCCAGAGCGATAGGGCCGCTCTTTCTGGGGCTGAATAAACCTGCCAGCGATCTGTCCCGCGGATGCTCCGTGGAGGATATCGTTGATTGCGTGGCGGTAACCGCGATAAGGGCGCAATAATAATGAAGATACTGGTAATAAACAGCGGAAGTTCTTCCATTAAATTCAAGCTCTTCCAGATGCCCGAGGAGCGCCTGGTAGCAAAAGGCCTGATCGAGCATATCGGTGAGGTGGGTTCAAGGTTTCCCGACCATTACTCCGGCCTGAAGGTTATACTGGACAAAGTTGACGGCGTGCAGGCAGTGGGCCACCGCGTGGTGCATGGCGCGGAAGAATTTAAAAAACCGGTTGTAGTGGACAGAGGAGTGATCAGGGGGATCAAGAAATGCTGCGATATCGCGCCTCTGCATAACCCGGCTAATTTATCCGGTATACTTGCCTGTCAAAAGCTGCTTCCCCGGATAAAACAGGCCGCGATCTTTGATACTGCTTTTCACCAGAGTATCCCGGCCCAGGCCTATATTTACGGCCTGCCCTATGATTATTATAGAAGACAGAGGATAAGAAAATACGGCTTTCACGGCACAAGCCATCACTATGTAGCCCTGGAGGCCGGCCGCATCCTAAGGAAACCGTTGAATAAGCTGAAGCTAGTCACCTGTCATTTGGGCAACGGTTGCAGCATTACCGCGATAGACAAGGGCAGGTCCATTGATACCAGTATGGGTTTTACTCCTTTGGAGGGTTTAGTAATGGGCACCCGGTGCGGTGACATTGACCCGGCCTTAGTCACGCACATTATGCGCAAGAAGAAGTTTGATATAAAACTGATGGAGTCGATCTTGAATAAAGAAAGCGGGTTAAAAGGGATATCCGGCATAAGTAATGATATGCGCGTCTTAGAATCAAGGGCTAAATCGGGAAATAAGCGCAGCCGCCTGGCCATAGATATTTTTGTTTACCGCATCAGAAAATATATCGGCGCCTATCTTTTGGCCCTGGGTGGTTTAGACGCCCTGATATTTACCGCCGGTATCGGGGAGAACCAGGCGGATATCAGAAAGAGAATATGCAAAGGGCTCTTTACCTGCGTGAAGCAGCCACCAAAGGTCATGGTCATACCCACCAATGAAGAGTTGATGATCGCCCGGCAGACCTACAAATTGATTAAGGAGAAGTAAGATGTTGAGGACTATGTTGAAATCCAAGATCCACAGGGCAACGGTTACCGAAGCCAATCTTTATTATGAAGGCAGCATTACCATTGACAGCCAGTTGATGGCTGCGGCGGATATATTGGTGCACGAAAAGGTGGAGGTGCTCAACCTTAATACCGGCTCGCGCATAGAGACCTATGCCATTAAGGGAAAGCCGGCAAGCGGGGTGATCTGCCTCAATGGCCCGGCCAGCCGCGGTTCATGCGTCGGTGACCAGGTGATCATTGTTTCATATGCTTTGGTTGAGGATAAAAAGGCCGGAAAAGTCAGGCCAAAGGTCGTTAAAGTAAATGCCAGAAACCAGATTAGAGATTAAAGTATTCGGTGACCCCATACTAAGGAAAAAAGCTAAACCCGTAAAAAAGGTTACTGCCGGGGACCGGGAGATCTTGAGCCTGATGGCCCAGTCTATGTATGAAGGAGGCGGCATTGGTTTAGCCGCTCCCCAGGTGGGGATAAGCAGCCAATTGATCGTCGCGGATATCGGGCAGGGGCTTTATAAATTGGTTAATCCGGTGATCGTAAAAAGCCAGGGCCGCCAGGCTATTCAGGAAGGCTGCCTGAGCGTTCCAGGAGTTTGCATCAAGGTCAAGAGGGCAAAGCAGGTCTGGGTTGAGGCCCTGGATGAAAACGGTAATCCCTTGAAATTAGAGGCCAAGGATCTTCTTGCCTGCGTATTGCAGCATGAGATAGACCATTTAAAGGGAAAATTGATAATCGATTACGCGACTTTAATGGAAAAGCTGCGCATAAAAAGAAGATTATCGATCTTAAAAGCGGGTAATAAAACCTGTAAGTTAAAGCTTTGATCATGAGGAATAGATTGCCGGGCTGGTTTGGACAGGATCTGCCGGATAGTTCCGTGCAAGAGCTGCAGCGGCAGCTTAAGTCCGAAGGTATTCATACTGTCTGTCAGGAGGCAAAATGCCCGAACATCAATTCCTGTTTTAAGCAGGGCACTGCGACCTTTCTGATCCTGGGTGACAAATGCACCAGGGCCTGCGCTTTTTGCGCAATAAAAAAAGCTCCTTGCGGAACGCCTCCTGATCAGGATGAACCGGCCAGGATCGCCTGCCTCGTGCGCAAGATGGGGCTGGATTACGCGGTGATCACCTCTGTGACCCGCGACGACTTGATGGATGGAGGCAGCCGGATCTTTATTGATACGATAGCGTGCTTGCGTGAATCTTCGCCGAAAACCAGGATAGAATTGTTGATCCCGGATTTTAAAGAGGACAGAAAAATAATCAAGGCGATTGTTGAGGCAAAGCCGGATGTGATCGGGCATAATCTTGAGACAGTAAGCCGGTTCTACCCATTGGTGCGGCCGCAGGCGGATTATAAGCGGTCTTTACAGGTGTTAAAACTTATTAAGGAATTTGATCCTAAAATGGTCACTAAATCGTCTTTGATCTTAGGATTGGGGGAGAGCAACAGGGAGGTCATTGAAGTTATGCATGATTTAAGAATGTCAGGATGCGATATATTGGTTCTTGGCCAGTATCTTCGGCCATCAGCCGGGAATTACCCGGTCAAGAGATTTGTAGCTCCGGCTGAATTTGATGAATTGGCGCAAGCAGGACAGGCGATCGGTTTCAGAAAGGTTATAAGCGCTCCGAAAGCCCGTTCTTCCTACCAGGCCTCTTTAGTTTACGGAGAATTGAATTATGCATGACCTGATCATTATCGGAGGAGGCCCCGCGGGCTTGACTGCCGCGCTTTATGCCGGACGCAGCCGCATGGACACTCTTTTGATCGAGAAGATGTCTTTGGGTGGCAGGATCCTGATGAGCGAGATGATCGAGAACTATCCAGGGTTTCCCGGAGGGATACTGACTTCAGAGTTGATCAGCCGAATGGAGAAACAGGTCAGGGAATTAGGCGTCAAAATCGAGAGTGAGGAAGTGCTGGAGCTGGATTGCGCCAAGAAAACAGTAAAAACTTCAAACGGCTTGAGCGAATCCCGCGCGATCATTATCGCCTCAGGCTCCCGGGCGCGTAAGTTGAATGTTCCGGGTGAGGAAAAATATACCGGCAGGGGAGTTTCCTACTGCGCAACCTGCGATGCCCCGTTTTATAAAGAAAAAAAAGTGGTGATCGTAGGCGGCGGCAACGCCGTTGCCGAAGAGGCGGTCTATTTGAGCCGTTTCGCCTCTTCCGTGAATATAGTCCACCGCAGGCAGGACCTGCGGGCCTCAATGATCCTACAGGAGAAGATGCAGCAGGATAAGAAAATAAATTTTATTTTAAGCAGCGTAATTACCGAGATCAAGGGATCGCAGAAGGTGGAGGCCGTAAGGATAAAAGACCTTTTAAGCGGCAAAGAGAGCGATTTTAATTGCGACGGTGTCTTTATTTATATAGGATATGAGCCTGAGACAGTATTCCTGAAAGGTAAAGTACAGATGGATGAATCAGGATTTATAATCTGCGATGAAATTATGGCTACATCGGCGGAGGGTATTTTTGCCTGCGGGGATTGCCGCAAGAAAAGCCTCTACCAGGTGATCAACGCCTGCGGGGATGGGGCTGTGGCAGCTGATTCCGCGTATAAATATATTGCCGCTAAAGGATAAACAGATGGAAAGATTCCCTACAACCAACAAGAAGCTGACTGACTGGGTAAATAAAATGGCCAGGCTTTGTTCACCGGAGCGGATCGTCTGGATAGACGGCTCCAACGAACAGAAGCTTGGGTTAGAGAATGAATCGGTAAAAAATGATGAATTGATCCGCCTGAACCAGGAGAGGCTTCCCGGATGCTTCCTGCACCGCACTGCCCATGACGATGTTTCGCGCACCGAGCATTTGACCTTTATCTGTACCAAAAAAAAGGCCGATGCCGGGCCGAATAATAACTGGATGCGGCCGTTCACCGCTTATAAAAGGGCAAGAGAGATATTTCGCGGGGCAATGAAAGGCCGCACGATGTATGTGATCCCATTTTCCATGGGGCCGGTGGGTTCGCCATTCAGCAAGATCGGGGTGGAGCTGACGGATTCGCGTTACGTGGTTTTGAATATGTTGATCATGACCCGCTGCGGCTCTACGGTGTTAAGGCAGTTGGAGAGGGATGATAATTTTACCAGATGCCTGCATTCAAAGGCACAGCTGGATATAAATAAAAGGCTGATCCTGCATTTTCCCGAAGACAATACCATCTGGAGCGTAGGTTCCGGATACGGCGGCAATGTGCTCCTGGGGAAGAAATGCCTTTCCCTGCGTATCGCAAGTTTCGTTGCCAGAAAAGAAAAATGGATGGCCGAACACATGCTGATCATGGGTATTGAAGAGCCCAATGGCCATGTTGAATATATAGCCGCGGCTTTTCCTTCTGCCTGCGGAAAAACCAACCTGGCAATGCTTGTCCCTCCGGAAGGCCTCAAAAAAAATGGCTACCGCATTTGGACGCTGGGCGATGATATTGCCTGGATGCGCGTGGACTCCGACGGTTCGCTTTGGGCGGTCAACCCTGAAACCGGATTCTTCGGGGTTGCCCCGGGAACAAACTCAAAAACCAATCCGAACATGGTAGAGACGATCAAGAAGGATACTATCTATACAAACGTGCTTTTGAAGCCGGATAATACCGTGTGGTGGGAGGGGGCTGATGGAGAGGTTCCCAGGCAGGGTATTGATTGGAAGGGCAATCCCTGGAAACCGAATATGAAGGATGCTCAGGGGAATATCATTAAAGGCGCGCAGGCCAACGCCCGTTTTACCGCTCCGATCATGAACTGTCCTTCCGCATCATTCAGGTTAGAGCAGCATCACGGCGTGCCGATCTCGGCGATCGTTTTCGGAGGCAGGCGCCGGCATGTGGCGCCGCTCGTATATGAATCTTTTAACTGGCAGCATGGAGTATTTGTGGGAGCGACCATGGGCTCGGAGTTGACCGCGGCCCAGGTCGGTAAGCTTGGCCAGGTGCGCAGGGACCCTATGGCAATGCTCCCTTTCTGCGGCTACAATATGGCGGATTATTTCAGGCATTGGTTGAATATGGGCAAACTTATGGCTAAGCCGCCCAAGATATTCCACGTTAACTGGTTCAGGACAGACGAGCAGGGCAAGTTCCTCTGGCCGGGATTTTGCGAGAATTTAAGGATATTGGAATGGATAATCGACCGCTGCAATAATAAAGTCAATGCCATGCAAAGCCCGATAGGTTACCTTCCTTACCCTTTTGATATTGATATGACCGGCCTGCATCTTTCCGGGGGGGCTATGGAAAAGCTGCTTAAGGTAGATAAGGAGGAGTGGCTGGCGGAATTAAAGAGCATAAATAGGTTCTTTGGAGATTTTAGAAAAGAGCTGCCGCCAGAGCTGTGGGATGAATATAATGCCCTCTTGGGAAAATTGAAGAAATATGGGCAATGACGTTCTATTAAAGACCGATTTTAAGGATCTTAAGCTCTTTCGCAGGGGTAAGGTCAGGGATGTATATGACCTGGGGGATAAACTCCTGATAGTTTCTACTGACCGCATTTCCTGTTTTGATGTGATCCTCCCTAGTGGTATACCGTATAAAGGAAGGGTCCTTACCGGTATATCCGTATTCTGGTTTGACTTTATCAAAGACATGATCCCGCATCACCTGATCACCGCGGATGTGGATAAATATCCTTCCGAACTTCAGAAATACAAGGCCCAGCTTTCCGGCCGCTCGATGCTGGTGTTAAAAACCAGGCCCCTGCCGGTTGAGTGCGTGGTCAGGGGTTATTTATCCGGTTCGGGCTGGAATGAATACAAGGAAAAGCAATCCATCTGCGGGATCTCCCTGCCCAAGGGCCTGCGCCAGTCGGACAGGTTGCCGGAGGTCATATTTACCCCTTCGACCAAAGCGGATGTAGGGCATGACCAGAATGTAAGCCAAAAATATATCGCGGACCTGGTGGGCGCCGGTATAGCCGATGATCTGCAAAAAATAAGCATTGAGGTCTATAAGCGGGCAAGCAGCTATGCTTTGCAAAAGGGGATCATTATCGCCGATACTAAATTTGAGTTCGGCATCCATAATGACCGGATGATCATCATCGATGAAGTGCTTACCCCCGATTCATCGCGTTTCTGGCCTGCTGAAGCTTACCAGCCCGGAAAAGCACAGATGAGTTTTGATAAGCAGTTCGTGCGCGATTACCTGGAGGATCTGGGTTGGGATAAAAAGGCCCCTGCCCCGGATCTTCCGGCAGAGATCATCGCCAAGACTACGGAAAAATATTTAGAGGCGTACCGTAAATTAACCGGAAAGGGCATTTAAGCCAAGGTGGGCAATTTTAAAAGAATACTATCCCTGCTGCTGCGGGTCAGCATAAGCATTATATTGCTGGCCCTGTTGTTTAAGCTCAACAAGATAGATATCCGCTCCCTGCTTAACGATATAAAGGGGGTTAATAAGTTATTTCTGGGGCTGGGTTTTACGGTGTTCTTCCTCGGCTATCTGCTTGGTTTCCTGCGCTGGCGGATGCTGCTTCTGGCCGCGGGGATCAACATCTCCCTGAAAAAATTGATCAGCTCATTTTCAGGCGGGGTATTTTTTAATGTTTTCCTGCCTTCAACTATCGGGGGGGACCTTGTCAGATCAGCGGACCTGGCGGGTCACACCAGGAAGGCAAAGGAGGTCATCGCTACGGTCCTATTGGACAGATTAAGCGGATATATCGGCCTTGTGATCGTGGTCATACCTGCTATATTATTAGGCAAGGGGGTTGTGCTCGACAGGGTAGTTCTTTCATCGATCGCCGTTATCATTGGGTTATTAATCGTTATCCTGCTGGTTTTGTTCAACAGTTTCATCTATACAAAGATCACCAGGTTTCTGGCTACCCCGGGAGCCAAAAAGATAAAAGAGATGGTCAAGGATATGCACGCCGAGATCCATGTTTTTCGCCACCGCAGGAAAGTAATCATTTACAACCTGTTTTTGTCTTTTTTTATCCAGATCATTACCCCCGTAAGTATTTACTTCATCGCCCTTTCTTTGGGGGTAAAAATAAATTTTATCTATTTTCTTATTTTTATGCCGATAATCGGGGCGATCACCTTACTGCCTGTTGCCATAGGCGGCCTGGGTTTGAGGGAGAGTTTATTCGTGGTTTATTTTGCCAAGGCAGGGGTGATCAAACAGCTGGCCCTGGCCATGTCGCTTTTATCCTTTTCTTTCATAGTAATATATGGGGCTATCGGAGGCCTGATTTATGTCCTTACAATACATCATCGACGCCTACAATGTAATAAACCACCCTCAGTTTAATCCTTCTTCAAGAGGTTGTTCCGGGGTACAGGGGTCCCTGGTAGAATTTATCAGGGCCAACAGGCTGACCGGCAGCTCCAGGAACAAGGTCATCATCGTTTTTGACGGATATCCTAAAGCAGGCCAGGATATACCTGAAGAACCCGGTATGCTCTGTTTATTTTCGCGCACGATAGAAGCGGATGAAAAGATAATGAAATTGATCGAGGAGTCGGCTCAGCGCAGGAATATCGTTGTGGTCTCCGATGACCGGCAGGTGCAGATGGGAGCCAGGTTTTTGGCTGCGCAGAGCTGCGGGGTGAAGGAATTTATCCGCGGCAAGAAAAACAAGGGCAGGCAGGATGCCGGAGGCGGAGAGCGCGATGATAAGATATCTTATTCCAAGATGCAGAAGATAAACGCCGAGCTTAAGAAGAAGTGGCTGGCCGAATAAAGAAATTTTCTTGACATAACTGTATAGTTGTGTTAAAGTTATACAAATAGCAGCACTAAAAAAGGAGGGAAATATGAGCAGTTGGCAACTGGTATTATTGGAACCTGCGCGCGCGGTCTTGGCTCAGATCAGCCAATTCCTGATGAATGCGCTGCTGGTGATCATTATCCTGATCATCGGTTGGTTAATTTCCAAGGTTATTAAGGCCATTGTCACCAAAGCCCTTAAGGCAGTCAAGCTTGATACGCTTTCCGACAAGATCGAGCTGGATAAGTTATTAGGCAAGGGTGGGATAACTTATTCTTTGTCTGAGCTGGTGGGGATAATTTGTTATTGGTTAGGTTTATTAGTGACCTTTATGGTTGCTATAAATGCCATAGGCCTTACCATTGCCGCTGACCTGTTGAACAAAGTTGTCCTTTACATACCGAATGTTATCGCGGCCCTGTTTATCCTGGTCCTGGGTATGTTCGCGGCAACCTTGATGAGAAATGTCGTGCGCACAGCCGCCAATAACGCGGGATTAAGCCAGTCCAAGCTTTTAGCCCAGATCGTGGAGACCATAGTCATTATTTTTGCGATCTTCGTCGGGTTAGAACAGCTGCAGATCGGTATCCGCATAACCGAATTGACCATTTCTATAATTTTGGGTGCGCTCGGTTTAGGGTTGGCTTTGGCTTTTGGATTAGGATGCAAAGATATCGCCGGCAAATTCGTCGCCGAATTAGTGGAAAAATTTAAGAAAAAGTAATGGTTTTGTTCTTAGCTTAAAGAATAAACCCCGCACCAAATTGGTGCGGGGTTTATTTTTAATTAAAGGGGAGAGGGGCATGAAAAAAGATTTGTTTATCTGTTTAGCTGTCTTTATTATAGCGGTGGCCGCCTCGGCATGCGTTCAGAAAAATGTAATTACCGGGGCAACGCAAGGGGTTTCCGACAATGAGATCACTATCGGCTCCTCCGCCGCTTTAAGCGGGCAGGCCAGTTTTTTAGGCACCCAAACTATTCACGGTTCCCTGGCTTACATTAATGAGGTTAATTCCAAGGGAGGGGTGCATGGAAGAAAGATCCGCTTGATCAGTTACGATGACCGGTATGAGCCCTCCGAAACAGTCACCAATACCCAGAGGCTGATCAATCAGGATAAGGTATTTGCCTTGTTTGATTATGTGGGTACCCCTACTTCCCTGGAGGTTATTGATATCGTGCATAAATTAGGGATACCTCTGCTTGGGCTTTTTACCGGGGCTGAGGATTTAAGGATACCCTACAGGCCCTATATATTTAATGTCAGGGATTCATATTACGTTGAAGCCGAGGGGGCGATAGCGTATTTTGTGGATAAATTGGGGTTAAAAAAAATAGCCGTTATGTACCAAAAAGACAGCTTTGGCCTGGCGGTCCTTTCAGGGGTCCAACTGGCTCTTAAAAGAAGAGGTATGGAACCGGCGGTAACGGCTGTTTATACCAGGGGCAGCATGGATGTGGCTCCGGCAATGGAGGCTATCAGGGCAAGCGGGGCGGAGGCGGTCATAATGGTCGGGACATACGCTCCCCTGGCCAAATTTATCAAACTTTCAAATGAGGCGGGTTTTAAGCCCTATTTTCATACGGTATCATTCGTAGGTTCGGAGGCCTTTGTCAAAGAGATCATTGAAGTACAGAAGATCAACCCCGAGCAATATGACAAGATCATCGTTACCCAGGTAGTCCCCTCTCCCTATTCAAAGGATCTGCCGGGGGTAAAGGAATACCGGGAACTGGTAAAGAAATATTACCCGAATGATGAGCCTAATTTTGTCGCGTTAGAGGGTTTTATAAACGCCAAGATCCTCGTGAAAGCCCTGCAGGACGCGGGGAGAGATCTGACAAAGGAAAAATTCATAGCGGCGCTTGAATCAATGTATAATTTTGATGTCGGTATAGGCAAGGAGGTTTCATACAGCATGCTCAACCACCAGGGATTAAAAGGCATCTATTATTCAAAACCCACGAAAGAGGGGACTTTCATAACATTCAATCCCTAAAGGCCCGATAACATGAAAATCAAGCTTGGCTATAAGATCCTGATAAACATTCTTTTCATAATAGCTATGCTATCTCTGGCGAGTATTTTCGCCATATCCTATTCGCTTGAAAAACTCCAGCAGGACCGGCTTAAAACCGCGGAGGTCCTCTTTGCCAAAAGCCTCTCCGAAAAATTATTCAGGGAGGTGATCGAAAGCAAGGTTTCGGTGATAACCAGCGTCTTATTTGAAGAAAAGAAGCTCAGGGAGGAAAAAATAGAGTATATCCTTGTTTTTAACGAAAAAGGGTATCTATTATCCCATACTTATCTGGGCGCGATGCCCAGGGAGATCCTTAAGTTACATGATAATTTTAGTGAAGGCGAAAAATACCGGATAAAGAAGATCGTCAGCAAAGGATTCTTCGTTTATGATATAGCGGTCCCGGTAATGGAAGGCATCAAGGAGGTCGGGACACTCCATGTCGGGATCAAGGGAAGCTACGTAGAAAATCTTATTAACGCGGCGGCAACCTCCTTCCTGATCGTGATATCGATCGTGACGGTGATAGCGGTTTTCTTGAGCTTGCTGATGTCGGCGGCAATAGTCCGCCCGGTTACCAAGCTCAACTCCGCTCTTATCAAGGTCAGCAGGGGCGATCTTGATACAAATATAGAAGTAGAATCAAAGGATGAAATAGGAGAATTGGGTGCTTCTTTCAATAAAATGACCGCGGACCTGAAAAGCTTCCGGGATAACCTTTTCTCAGCCACAAAATACACGGAATCAATAATCTCCTCAATGGTCGATGCTTTGGTCGTAGTCAACCCGGACGGGGAGATCCGCAGCGTCAATAAATCCACCTGTGACCTGCTGGGTTACCGGGAGGAGGAGCTGGCCGGTAAAGAGTTCGGCTTGATATTTGCCCGGGAGGAAACAGCGGCAGAGATAGCCGCAGAAGTACTTGAGCAGATCAAAGACCCGGCGTTATTGATCTCCAGGGATTTCAGGATAACCGGAATAAACGGCGCGGCTGTCGAGATGCTCGGCAGGAAGAAGAAGGATGTCATCGGCCAATTCTGTTATAAGGTTATGCATGGCAGCAAGGATATTTGCCATCCTCTGCTTGACAAGTGCCCGATACTGGAAGGAACTCAGGAGAATAAGCCCTGCGTTGAAATGCACCCTCATTTTGACGAGAAAGGGAACCGGGTGATGATCAATGCGGCGGCCGTGCCCTTGGCGGACAGTTTAGGCAGCAGCATGCATTACCTTCATATCACAAGGAGGGCCAGTAACGGGTATTTATCCAGGAATGGAACATTGGAAGAAACAGGGCGTTTGGCGCAGGAACTCAAGAAATACGCCAGGAAAATGGCTGAAACAATAGAGCAAAAGCTCGTTTTTGATAAAACCGGCTTGCAAAGGCTCACTGAATTGGGTTCAGTTAAGAACTTAGAGGTGCAATATAAGACAAAAAACGGAGAAAATATCCCTGTTAATTTCTCGGCTTCGGTAATGAGGGATAATGATAATAATCTGGTCGGCGTTGTCGGGGTGGCGCGCGATATGCGCCAGACAAGGGCGCTTATCGCCAGCCTTGAGAGATCAACCAGTGAGCTCCGGGATCTGTATACGGACCTGCAAAACACGCACGAGATGCTGGTGCAGGCTGAGAAAATGACCGCCGTGGGCCAGTTAGCCAGCGGCGTGGCCCATGAAGTAAGGAACCCTTTGGGAATAATGCTGCAGGGGGTCAATTATCTGGAGAGCAGATTATCCAACAGCCAGGAGGATATCTCCGAAACCCTGGCTACGCTCAAGGAGAGCGTAAGGAGGGCGGATAAGATCATAGACGGGCTGCTTGATTTTTCCAGGTTCACCAAGCTGGAACTGCAGCAGGAAGATATCAATTCTATCCTGGAGAACTCCCTGGTCTTGGTAAGAAACCAGTTCAAGGTTGAGAATATTGAGATCATCAAGGAACTCAAAAGCGGCCTGCCCGGGGTCCTGGCAGATAAGAACAAGTTGGAACAGGTATTCATTAATGTCTTATTAAACGCGGTCCAGGCAATGCCTAAGGGAGGAAGAATCACTATCCGCAGTTATGAAAAGAAATTAGGGGATGATAAGAATGATACAGGAAAGATAGTGAGGGATAATTTTCGCATAGGGGAGCAGGTAGTAATAGCCGAATTTGAAGATACCGGGATCGGTATCCCGGAAGAAAATATCGGGAAGATATTTGACCCGTTTTTTACTACCAAGGGGCCTAAAAGCGGCACAGGCCTGGGGTTGTCCGTGAGCAGGAATATACTTCAAATGCATAAAGGCCTGATATACGCGGAAAGCCGGTATGGCAAGGGGACTAAAATAACCGTTATTTTAAAAACAGCCGGGAGGGGATAAGTGGAGAAGAAAAAGATACTGATCGTTGACGATGAGGAGCTTTTTACGAAACTGGTGAAATTAAACCTTGAAAAAACCGGCGATTACGAAGTCAGGGTGGAGAATAAAGGGTCGCAGGGGCTGGCCGCTGCCAGGGAATTCCAGCCCGATCTTATCCTGCTGGACATCTTAATGGAGGATATGGAGGGAGGGGAGGTGGCCGCTCAGTTAAAAAATGACGCGAATACCAAAGATATCCCCGTTGTTTTCTTAACCGCGGTTGTAAAGAAAGAGGAGGTAGAAAGCGGCTGCGGGGTTATCGGCGGACGTCCATTTATAGCTAAGCCGGTAAGCATAAATGAGCTTATCGATTGCATCGAAACGAATATGTATAGACTATAGCTGCTAAAATATGCGCGTATTTTTTATTATCCTGTCAATTATTGGTTTAAATGCAATTTGTTTTGCTCAAGAGCCGAAAGAAGCTAAAACGATAGAGGTTCAAGCCGGCCGCAACTTTATGATCACCCTGGAGGCTAACGCGACAACCGGCTACCAGTGGCAGTTCGCCAAGCCCCTGGATGAGAGCGCTTTCCAATTGATCAGCTCGGAATATTTAGCGGATAAAACCGGGCTTACCGGTTCAGGCGGAAAGCAGGTATGGGTTTTTAAGGCGCTTAATGCCGGAGGAAGCGGCATTGCCTTTCAATACGTGAGGCCATGGGAAAAAGATATTCCTCCGGAAAAGGAAGCATCTTTTGTGATTGTTATCAAGTAACTGCCTGCCTCGTAAAAGTACGCGAAACTTTACAAATCTTATGAAGAGTAAAAATAATGTTATTCTTAAGAGACAGCCAAGGTTTTTAATCAGGACTTTCGGCTGGCCGATGGCTGCACTATAGGGAGACGATGGAAGCGGTTATGCAAGGGTTTATGGACTGGTTAAAATAAAAATTCTAGTCAATGCACACGGAATTGCGAGTTCTTTATGTGACAGGAACATGTTTTCAAATTATAATCTTTTAGAAAATGAATAAATCAAAGAAAAGAAACAAAATTATCACTGCCACTACTGTGGTAACCGATTCTTTAAGTGTGGATTATGACCCCTCCACAGATAACTTTATTTTTAATGAAGCTGATACGGCGACAGTGAAGTCTCGCATCACGTATACTCGCGCTTCTGGAAAAGAAAAAGTTTTAACTGTATCGCCCGGGCATGATAAAGCGGCCTCTTTTGATCAAACAAGAAATTTAAAGCATAGCGTTGATTATCTTTGCGCCATTGATACCAATACCAGAATGATAAATAACGTAAAGGTTTCAGTGTCCGTTATCTATCAAGTTCCTGGTATTTTACGAAGACATGCTCAAGCCATTCCATTGATCTACTTATGTTCATATTTGATTACGGGTGTAAAGGAAGGCGTGAATCCAGAAGTTATAGGCTGGCATTTATTCTTGAACAATAAGATACAATTCGATCACTTTAAGAATCAAAGACGACTGGGGTTAGTTGTCGATAGCGAGTTGGCCAAACTCGATGCTATTAACTCGATAACAGTTCCGTATTATAAGGATTGTTTCCTGCCTAAATTTGTGACACTGATTTATGCGTCGACCGATTCAGGGAAGGAAAATATTGCAAACCAGTTATTGTCTTATTGTGATAAGGGCGCGGGGATGGTTTTAGAGCATATTCAAAGGAATCAATTAACTATTCCTAATCTTGAGAACGGTAATGAGGACTTTAGTGGGTTTTGTGAAATAAGGAACAAAAGTCATTAGTTAAAAGATCAATGTGTTTCTGATATGAAAATAGGCCGAAATGATCCCTGTCCCTGCGGCAGTGGGAAGAAGTACAAAAAATGTTGTTTAGACAAGCGATCCTTCATGGATAACTCACCGATACCTCCAGAGGTAAAACTGCAATTTGAAAGAATTCAAGCTATTCAATCCCAAATTGAAAAGCAACAAGGGTTAGGTCGTCCTATTATTTCTTATGTCCACAATGGATACCGGCTCGTCGCTTCTGGGAGCAAAATACATTGGGACAAGGAAGAGAAGTGGCAAACGTTTCATGATTTCCTTTCATATTATTACGTAAAAGTTTTTGGCGAAGACTGGGGCAAGGAGGAGTTAAAAAAGCCTTTTGCAGAGCAGCACCCAATCGTTCAATGGCACGTAAAATTCGGAGCCTACAAGCGCGATCAAAGGGTAGAAGGAGTTAGCGTGCAGTCCGCTCCTATGACAGGGGCCGCTTTTGCAATTCTTAGTTTATCGTACAATCTTTTTCTCTTGGAACACAATATTGGCGTTCAGGAGAAATTAATAAGGCGATTAAAATTATCTGATAAAGGAAATTTTCAGGGAGCTCTTTACGAAACATACGTTGCTGCAATTTTTATCCGAGCTGGTTTTAAGATTGAAATGGAGAACGAAGATGATGCCAATACTTCCCATGGAGAATTTATTGCAATCGCCCCTTATTCGGGAACTAAATATTCGGTAGAAGCAAAAGCTCGACAACCTTTTAAGGATAACATTGGGATATGGAGTCAGTTTAAGAAAGCATTGGCTAAAAATGTTGCCCATAAGCGAGTCGTTTTTATTGACATCAACATTCCAAAGATGTTCGACAAAATGGCAGTGATTGAGCAACAGCTTAAAGATGTCGAGTCGTCACAAGATGCTGAATGGAAAAAAGCGCCTCCGGCGTATGTTTTTATGACTAATCATGCCTTTGTATATGATTTAGAAGGTGTTCAATTTGAACGGATTGGCTTTGCCTATGGTTTTAAGATTGATTACTTCAAAGGAAATACTGAATATACCAGTTTGCGTGACGCCAGAATGGCCCGAGATAAACATATGGATATGGTAAAGTTGATTAAATCAACAAGGGAACAAAATGACATTCCTGTAACTTTTGATGGTGATATTCCTGAGTTTGCCTTTAACAAAGAGCTTAAAGAAAAACGCTTACTAATAGGGAATAAATATTTAATCCCAGGAAAAGACGGCAAGGATGCTGTTGGTATTTTAGAATCAGCAACAATTTTAGATAATGAAAAACTTGCCTATGGTTCATACTTATTTGAAGACGGCACAAGAGGTATATGCACTTGCCCAGTAACCGCTGATGAGATTGCGGCGTATAAAAAATACCCGGACACTTTCTTCGGAGTGCCTCGGGGGCAAGGCGCTAAAACGGAGGATCCTCTGGAGCTTTATGATTTCTTTCACGAGGTATACAAAAAGACGCCGAGAGAAAAGCTTCTGGAATTTATGAAGGATTGGCCAAATATTGATGAAATTAAGAGTTTAAGTGGTGAAGAGCTATCTATTATCTATTGCGAGAGCCTTGTGTATTCGATAATGAGAGATAGGGAGAAAAGTCACACGCATTCATCCCGAAGACCGATGAATGCGTAAAGGATACTTACGTAACATTATGGAAGATAACGAAGTAAAAAGCAAAAAAGTCTACCTATCCAACTACGGGTGTCAGATGAATGTGCGGGATTCGGAGGTGATCTGCGGGCTGCTGAAAGATTCCGGATATAAGATCTGCTCCGATGAAAAACAAGCGGATGTAATTATATTTAACACCTGTTCGGTGCGCCAGCACGCCGAGGACAGAGTATGGAGCCAGATCGGCGCCTTTAAAAAAACGGGGACAGTTAAGAGGAAAAGAAACCTTAGGGACAGTCCCCAAGAAACGGGGACAGTCCCTATTATCGGTATTGTCGGGTGCATGGCGAAGAATTACGCGGAGAAAATATTTGAGCGCTCCCCGGATGTGGATTTCGCGGTAGGGCCGCAGGATATAGATAAAATACCGGATATACTTTCAAGATTATCAAGAAATAAGGAACAGTCCCCGAAAAGCGGGGACAGTCCCTTATTTCAATCAAAGATATGGGAGACTGATGGTCAAATCAGGCCGGATGAGATTTATCACAATAACTTCTACCAGGATAAAGAGCACGCTTACCTGGTCATCTCCGAGGGCTGCTCGAATTTTTGTTCTTATTGCGTCGTGCCTTATGTGCGAGGGGGCTTGCGCCACCGTAAGGTTGAGAATATTTTAAGGGAAGCACAAGGTGCCATAGCCCAGGGTATAACCAGAATAACCCTGCTTGGCCAGAATGTAAACGCCTATCAAAACGGCGATATTGATTTTTCCGGTTTGTTGCAGCGGCTTGATAAAATTGACGGTTTAAAGCAAATAAACTTTTTTACATCGCATCCTAAGGATGCAGATCCCGATTTTTTTAAAGTGATCAGGGATTCGCAAAAGCTGGTAAAGTCATTGCACCTGCCGTTACAGTCAGGCTCGGACAAGATCCTTAAATTGATGAACCGGGGTTATTCGGCAAAAGAATACTTGGCTTTAATAGATTCTTATCGTAAAATTGTTAAAGGCGGTTTATTGACCAGCGATATCATCGTGGGCTTCCCAGGCGAAAGTGAAGATGATTTTAGCCGGACTTTTGAATTGGTGAATAAAGCGGAGTTTAACGCTGCCTACATTTTTAAATATTCGCCTCGGCCACACACTGAAGCGCTAAAAATGGCTGATGATGTGGAGAGGGCAGATAAAGAGAAGCGCCACGCCAGGTTGCTGGAGCTGCAAAGAGGGATCTCCAATAAAAAAAATGCGAAACGAAGATAAGCGTATAAAAATTATCCAGTTTTGTGTTATTGCCGGATTCCTGTTCTTTCCGGTTTTTTGCCGGGCTGCCGATTTGGAGAGCCTAAAGGCAGATTTCCTACAGGGCAATTACCGCAGGGTTATCTTTGAGGGTGAGGCCGCCAGGCCCGATATCCGCGCTTCAGATGAACTGAACTATATCCTGGGATTAAGCTATCTTAAAGAAAACAATCTTACCCGGGCCCGGGAGGAGTTTAATCGTATCCTAAAAAATCCTTCCTCTAAATTCAAGGCCCAGGCAGCCATGAGTTTGGCCGATACATATTTGATCTCCGGAGAGTATCGGGAAGCGGAGGATATTTATAATAAACTGATCAATGAGGAGCCCAATACCAGCTTAAAAGCAGCCCTATTGTACAGGCTTAGCCAGGCCGCCTTAAAAAAGGGGGATCACCGGCTCGCAAATGATCATCTGCTTAAGCTCAAAAGGGATTTTCCCCTGAGCCCTGAACTTAAATCAACCCGGGGTTTCCCGCATATTGAGGCCCCCAGGAAGGACAGCGGGGTTTATTCGGTCCAGGTCGGATTCTTTGCCAATACCGCCAACGCCGACAATCTCAGGGACAAGCTATGCGTCTTAGGTTTCTCGGCTTATGTTGAGGAGGCTCAAGGGGGGTATCGCGTAAGAGTAGGCAGGTTCAAGGCGCTCGGTGAAGCGCTTGATATGGAGAGCGAGCTTTCCAAAAAAGGTTTTCCAACCAAGGTTTGCCCGTAAATTCTTCGCCGGAGGCAGCTTTCTTGTGTTAAAGAAAAAAATATTCTTTCTCATCGGCCCTACCGGCATCGGTAAATCCGCCGCAGCAGTCAGCTTAGCCAAAAAAATAAAAGCCGAGATCATATCCTGCGACTCTATGCAGGTGTATCGCGGTATGGATGTGATCACCTCAAAGGCCTCAGCTACACAGAGGCGGCAGGCCAGGCATCATCTGCTTAGTGTAGTTAAGCCGTCGGAGGAATACAATGCAGCCAGGTACCGCGATGAGGCATTGGCGATCTGCGATAAATTGTTTAAAAAAAGAAAAGTCCCGCTGTTCGTGGGCGGCACCGGGCTTTATTATTCCATAACTATTGACGGCCTGTTCCCGGCTGTACCGGAGGACAAAAAGATCCGCGCTGGCCTCTATAAAGAAGCAAGAACTAAAGGAGGAAGCCAGCTTTATAAAAGATTGGCTAAAGTCGATCCTGCCGCTAGCGCCAAGATCCATCCGAATGATACAAAAAGAATGATCCGCGCCCTGGAAGTTTTTATGTTGACCGGCAAGCCGATCACATCTTTGCAAAAGCAAAGAAAAGGGCTTGGCCCCGAATACGAAGTAAAGATTTTCGGGCTGAACACCAAGAGGGAGCTGCTTTATAAAAAGATCAATGCCAGGGTAGAGAGAATGTTTAACCTGGGCCTAGTGGCCGAGGTTAAACGGCTGCTCAAAGCTAAATTAAGCAAAACCGCATCCTGCGCCATCGGTGTGAAGCAGCTAAAAGGGTATTTTGACGGAAAATATTCTTTAGAGGAAGCCGGCCGCCTTATACAGCAGGAGAGCCGCCGATATGCCAAAAGGCAGCTTACCTGGTTCAGGAAGGACAAACGCGTAAAGTGGATCAATGTTAAGGATAAGGAAACACCTCGGGGGATTGCCGGGCGTATTTATAAGGAGTGTCTTCGTTAAATGGAAAAAGCCCTGTTAGTCAGTGTCCAGATAAAAACGGATAAACATCACTGGCGTATCGAAGACATCTCTTCGGAGCTGGAGGAGCTCACACTTTCGGCCGGGGCCCGGGTAATTGAGAACGTGATCAGTATTTGCCAGAAGCCCACTGCCAATTATCTTATCGGCAAGGGCAAGGTTGAGGAGTTAAGCTTTATTGCCCATGAGGAGGATATTGATACGGTAATTTTCAGCCATGACCTTTCCGGAACGCAGCAGCGTAATTTAGAGGATGCTATTGGAAAAAAGACAGTTGACCGTACCCAGTTGATCCTGGATATTTTCAGCCGCCGGGCAAAGAGCCCTGAGGGAAAGATGCAGGTAGAGTTGGCCCAGCTGCAATACCTCCTGCCCCGTTTAATCGGCAAAGGCATAATCCTTTCCCGTATAGGAGGAGGTATCGGCACGCGCGGCCCGGGTGAGCAGAAGCTGGAGATTGACCGCCGCCGGATCAGAAAGAGGATCGATAAACTGAAGGATGACTTAAAGGCCTTCAGGTCGCACCGCCTGGTCACCCACAAAAGAAGAAAAGAAAATAACCTGCCTTCGGTGGTCTTGGTGGGATATACGAGCGCGGGCAAGTCCACTTTGCTTAACCTGCTGGTTGGCGCCACCCAACCCGTCTCGGAAAAACTTTTTACTACCCTGGACCCCCTCTCAAAAAGCCTGCAGCTTCCCGGCGGACAGAATATAATCCTTTCCGACACAGTGGGATTCCTGCATGAGCTCCCGCACCATTTGATCGAGGCCTTCAAGGCAACTTTAGAGGAGGTCAGGGAGGCTGACCTCCTGGTGCATGTTTTAGATGTGCATGACCCCCGGCTCTACCAGCATAACCAGGCAGTGCTAAGTGTTCTGGAGGAGTTGGGGAGCGCGGATAAACCGGTGATAACCGCTTTAAATAAGATCGACCTGCTAGAGGACCGCAGCTGGTTTGAGGTTTTAAAGAAGGAATTCGGCCGGGAGGCGGTATTGATCTCAGCCAGGAGCGGGGAGAACCTGGATGCGCTGATAGGCGGGATCGAAAGGCATTTTCTGGGCCTCATGCTTAATTTAAAGATACTTATCCCGCATACCCGCATGGAGCTGGTAGATCTCTTTTACCGGCAGGCAAAGGTAAATAAGATCGATTATCTGCAGGAGGGCATCAGGATCGACTTAAGTATCTCCCGGCAGCTTTATTCCTCCCTTGCTTCGGATAAGGATATAAAAATTATCAATTAGCACTCTAAGTATTTAAGTGCTAATTTTATTGACAAACGAATTTTTTGTGTTAAAATTACTTTTCAACATTTAAAAACCCCAAGTATCCATAATGAGAACAAATGGTGCGGAATACCGATTATAGTTCGCGAAGAAAATCAGTGTTAAGCGCTGCGATCAACCGTCATATCAAGAACGCGCTTCCCGTAGCCAGCGATGATATCGCCAGGGAGTTTGACCTCTGCTCAGCGACCATCAGGAATATATTCTCCGAGCTTGAGGAGTCAGGATTCCTCAGGCATCCTTATACCTCAGGCGGCAGGATCCCCACGGACAAAGGCTACCGTTATTACGTTGATTTTCTTACCCAGCAGATGGAGCTCATAGATGAGGAGAAGCAGCGCATTGTAAAGGATTGTAAGAAGAAGATACGCCGGCTGGAGGATGCCCTTGAGAACACCTCGGAGGTCATCTCCGAGATCACCCATTACGCGGGTATCGTTTCTTTTCTGGAGTGGCAGGATAAGATATTTTACAAAGGCATCAGCCGCATACTGGACCAGCCGGAGTTCAGGGATGTTGATAAGATACGCATGCTGGTCAGGTTGATGGAGGATAAAGCAAGGCTCCTGGATATCGTCAATCGGGATTTCGCCGGCAAGGTCAAGGTTTATATCGGTGGCGAACTGGGTTTCCCCGAAATGGAAAACTGTTCGCTGATAGTTTCTACTTACAAGCTTAAGGACCAGCCCTCCGGAAGGCTGGCGGTATTGGGGCCTATGCGCATGGATTATAACCATATTATCCCTGCTTTGGAGTATATCTCCGATGTCCTTACCGATGTTTTAAGCACGATGTAAAGATGGATGAGCTGAAGAAAAACCATAAAGAGGAAAAAACAGTCACCCTTAAGGAATCCGAATACCTCCAGCTTAAAGAGGATGCGGATAAATGTAAGGAATACCAGGATAAGCTGGTGCGTTCCCAGGCGGATTTTGAGAATCTGCGCAAGCGCCTTGAGAAGGATAAGCTGGAATTCCTTAAATATGCCAATGAGGGGGTACTTCTTGAGCTGCTGAATGTCCTTGATGACCTTGAGCGCACGATAAATTTAGCCGAGTCGGGGCATGAGGATTTAAATGCTTTCTTAAAAGGGGTAGAGATGATCCTGGCGCACCTCTACGACATACTCAAGGAACACGGGGTCAGGCCGATCGAGGCCGAGGGTAATGGTTTTGACCCGCATTATCATGAAGCCCTGATGCAGGTGGAAAACAATGATCTCCCGGAGCACACGATAGTGGAGGTTTTACAAAAAGGATACTTAATGAATGAGCGGGTGATCAGGACCGCCAAGGTAAAGGTTTCTAAGAAAACAGGAGGTTAATTATGGCAAAGGTAATCGGTATTGATCTGGGGACATCCAATTCAGCAGCCGCGGTAATGGAGGGTGGCAGGCCGGTGATCATTCCTTCAGCCGAAGGGGCAGGGGTTGCCAGCGGCAAGGCATTTCCTTCTTTTGTCGCTTTTACCAAGGATGGCCAGCGCTTAGTCGGGGAACCGGCAAGGCGCCAGGCAGCTATAAACGCCGAAGGCACGATACAGGCGGCAAAAAGAAAAATGGGCACGGATTTCAAATTCAAGGCTTACGGAAAAGAATATACCCCTCAGCAGATATCCTCTTTTATCCTGCAGAAGATAAAGCAGGATGCCGAGGCGTATCTGGGGGATAAGGTTGAAGAGGTAGTGATCACCTGCCCGGCATATTTTGACGACAACCAGAGGACAGCTACCAAGGATGCCGGAGAGATAGCCGGTTTAAAGGTCCTAAGGATCATAAACGAGCCTACCGCTGCCTGTCTTGCTTACGGACTGGAAAAAGCGGGCAAGGAATTAAAGATCATGGTCTTTGATTTCGGCGGAGGTACTTTGGATGTTACGATCATGGAGATGTGGAAGGAGGGTGGTTTTAAGGTTATGGCCACCAGCGGCGATACGCAATTAGGCGGCACGGACATGGATAACGCCCTGATCGAATACATCACCAAAGAATTTAAGCGCGATACGGGAATTGACCTGAAAAACGATAAAATGGCCATTCAGAGAGTGCGCGAGGCTGCGGAAAAGGCCAAGGTTGAATTATCCAGTACCCTGACCACGGATATTAATCTTCCCTTTATTACCGCCGATGCCACCGGGCCAAAGCATCTGACCATGACCATCAACCGCGCCAAGCTTGAAGAGCTGGTCGGCCCGATCATCGAACGCTGCCGTCATCCGCTTGAACAGGCTTTAAAGGACGCGCGCGCTGCTTTTGAAAAAGAAGGTGTTACTACTTTCGGCGACAAAGGGGTGGATAAGATCATCATGGTCGGCGGGCCTACGCGTATGCCGATAGTCCAGAAATTTGTTGAGGATTATTTCGGGAAAAAGATCGAGCGCGGGGTTGACCCTATGGAATGCGTTGCCCTGGGAGCCGCTGTGCAGGCTGCGATCATCAAGGGGGATGTCAAAGACGTGTTGCTGCTTGATGTAACTCCTCTTTCTTTGGGTATTGAAACATTAGGAGGGGTAAATACCAAGCTGATCGACCGCAATACTACCATACCAACGCGTAAATCCCAGGTATTTTCAACTGCCGCCGACAATCAGACAGCGGTGACTATCCGGGTTATCCAGGGTGAGCGCCCCATGGCCGATGCCGAAGGTAATGTGGAACTGGGAAGGTTTGACCTGGTCGGAATACCGGCCGCGCCCCGCGGGGTCCCGCAGGTAGAGGTGGCTTTTGATATTGATGCCAACGGTATTGTGCATGTTTCGGCAAAGGACTTAGGCACCGGAAAAGAGCAGTCCATCAGGATCACCGCTCCCAAGAAAC
>JAQUME010000013.1 GCA_028718245.1 Candidatus Omnitrophota bacterium | reverse complement strand
ATATCTTCATAGGCGCGGCCGGAAACTATCTGGGCCATATACCAATAAAGATAAAATGCCAGCCATTCGTCGCAGTATGCCTTGTTCAGGTCCTTGATCAGGTCCTTTAAGCTTAAATCCACGATTGCCCTTGCTTGCTTTCCCATAGCGACCTCCCTCTCTTAGGCTTGCGCCTTAAGATTATATTTCATTATATTGTTATCCGCAATAGCCTGAATTTTCTTGATCTCTTCAGGATTATTGAGGAGGTGTTTAAACCTTCCCTGCGACTTCAAATATTCTTCTACCGGCTTGGGGGTGATCTTTTTCTGAGCGATCAAAACCCCGTTCTCATATTCAAATAAAGGATAAAGCCCGCAGTCAACCGCTAATTTTGCTACCGGGATCATCTGATTACTCTCATGCCTCCAGCCTAACGGGCAGGGAACATGTATTTGTATATATTTAGGGCCTTTGATGGAGATGGCTTTCTTCACCTTGCGCTGAATGTCCTGCGGAAAACCCGCGGAAGCAGTAGCTACGTAAGGTATGCCATGCGCTAAGGCGATCTCCGGCATGGGTTTCTTCGGCCGGATATTCCCCGAGGACTGCGCTCCTGCTGGGCTGGTCGTAGTATTGGTATCAAAAGGAGTAAGCCCGCTGCGCTGAACGCCGGTATTCATATAAGCTTCGTTATCATAGCAAACATACAAAATATCATGGCCGCGCTCAAGCATCCCGCTTAAGGCCTGCAAGCCGATATCCGCGGTTGAGCCGTCCCCACCCTGGGCAATTACATTTATGTTATCTTTTTTGCCCAAATATTTAAGCGCTGCCTCAACACCCGAGGCAACCGCCGCGGAATTCTCGAACAAAGAATGGATCCAGGGAACCCCCCAGGCAGTTTCCGGGAACTTCGTAGTAAAAACCTCTAAACACCCGGTGTTATTGGCGATGATCGTATTCGGGCCTGCCGCCTCAACAACCATCCTGGCGGCAATTGCCTGGCCGCATCCTGCGCAGGCCGTATGTCCGGATTTAAATAAAGGGCTATTCTCCATATTCTTCCTTAAGCAGCTCGGGTTTGAGGTCAACAAAATCCGAGTTGACCTCTTTAGTAGAGAGCCTTCTGAATATTTCATGTATGGTTTCCAGGGTGATATCCCTTCCGCCTAATCCGGCGACAAAGCTGCTGACCATCTTCGGGCCTTTCTTCTTGCCGTAAAACGCCGCCTTTACTTCAACGGCGATCGGCGCGTAGGCGCCCAGGGAAACTGCCTTGTCTAAAACCGCTACCTTAGTTACGTTTTTCAGGGCTTCACATACTCTGGCGTAGGGGAATGGACGATAGGTAATAATGCGCAGGAGGCCGACCTTCTTGCCTTTAGACCGCAGCTCATCCACCGCCTCCTTGATCGTGCCGCAAACCGAACCCATGGCAACGATCACCTTTTCAGCATCCTTGAGCTGATACTCTTCAACCAGCAGGTCTTTATAGTCCCTGCCAAAGGCGGAATTAAATTCCTGGCTTATATCGGCTAAATAGCCGATAGATTCCTTCATTGTCTCCTGGATGGCAAAACGCGTTTCCATATAATAATCCGGGTCAGCCAAAAGCCCCATGGAGATCGGCTTGACCGGGTCTAATTTATACAAAGGATCATAATCGGGCAAAAATTTATTTACCTTCTCCTGCTCCGGCATATCTACCGCTTCCATGCCGTGGGTTAGAATGAAACCGTCCATGCAAACCATCACCGGCAGCATCACCCGCTTATCTTCGGCCAGACGGTAGCCGATAAGATGAAAATCCACCGCCTCCTGGTTATTTTCAGCGTAGATCTGGAACCATCCGGCGTCGCGCAGGGATATGGAATCCTGCTGGTCATTCCAGATATTTATGGGAGCGCTGATGGCCCGGTTGGCGCAGGTCATTACTACCGGCAGCCGCATCCCGGCGATATTGAAAATTACCTCCTGCATATAGAACAGGCCCTGGGAGCTGGTGGCGGTATAAACGCGCACCCCGGTTGCCGAGCCGCCTAAAACCACCGAAGCCGCCGAATGCTCGCTTTCCACATTGACGAACTGCGACTTAAGCGAGCCATCGGAGACCATCTGGGCCAGGTCTTCTACAATATGTGTCTGGGGGGTTATGGGATAGGCGGAGATCACCCCCGGTTTGCAGGATCTGATCACTTCGGCTATCGCGTGCGAACCCTCTAAAAATTCCTTCATTTGGCCTCTTCCTTTGATTCCTCGGGGACCATGGCAATATCATCCTTCGGGCAGATATCCGCGCATAAGCCGCACCCTTTGCAGAAATTATAATCCACCCACAAGGTATTCTTCTCTTTTCCGTGCACGCATCCTTCGGGGCAGATAAACAGGCACATCCTGCAGCCGATACAGTTCTTATGCAGGTATTGCGGCCGGGACTGGATCCTCCAGCTGCCGGTTTTATCCCCTTTACTTTTGGATGGGAGAACGGTTAACGGACCAAACATCTTATCCTTTCAATTTAGCTTTAACGAACTCAAAACCCTCTTTGACCGCCTGGATATTGCCCGTTTGAGCCTTTCCGGCAAACCTCTTTTTGACTACCTCAATAAGATTATCCAGTTTCAACTCACCGGTTGCCGCGGCAAAAGCGCCGATCAAGGCAGTATTGCCCAGGGGCCTGCCGATATTCTTCATGGCAATCTCATTGGCAGGGACCACAAAAACCCTCTGCTTGGCCTTTAATTTGGGCAGCTCCAGGTCATCTTTTCCATTAATGATGGCTACCCCATCCTCTTTCAGGCCGGAAAAACAGTTATAACCGCGCAGTAGCGTTGGGTCAGCGATGATCACGTAATCGGGTTCGTAGATCTGGCTGCGCAGGCGCACAGGATTCTTATCCACGCGCACAAAGGCGTTCATCGGAGCGCCCATCCTGGCTGCCCCGAAGTTGGGAAAGGCATAAGGGTATTTGCCCTCGTTAAAGTAGCCAAAACCCAGTAATGCCGCGGTAGTTATTGCGCCCTGTCCTGCGCGGGCGTGTATCCTGATCTCTTTCATAAGGCTCCTAATAGGGGAAACAAAAGTTTTTTAATTATATAGCTTAAGCCCTGTTTTGTCAAACAATTTATTTTCAGAGGTTTTTGCGGATAAAGGCAGAGGTTTGGTTAAGCAGCTCCAAAATTCCTTCTGCATACCAGGGACTTAGCGAGCCCAAGCCGCATGCCGGGCTGATCATAAGCCTTTCCAGCAGGAGTTGGGGATCAAGGCCCTTCTTGGCCAGGGCATCCAGGCCGGTTTTTACCTTCTGCGCGAGGCCCTCCGGCGAATGAGTGCCGTCATATCCCTGGGTCGGCACGATCCCCCAGCAGATTATCCCGCCTTTTTTCAGGAAATTGCCGATATCTTCCGGATAAAGCAGGAACCTTTCCAGGAATTCAAAGGCGTCAAAATTAATGATGTCGATGCCGCTTATATCCATAAGCATGGACCAGTCCGTATTCCCGCAGCAATGAATTCCTATCAGGCAGCCCTGCTGTTTAAGTCCGGCGGTCAGCTCGGAAAAAAGATCGATCACCTCGTTACGGTTGACCGTGGTATAGGCAGAGCCGACGGAGGCCAGATACGGCTCATCAAAGAACATGATCATTTTCTTGCCGAATCCCTTGAACAACTCCAGCTGCCAGAGGGCCTTCATGCTTAAGCCCTTGGCCATCGCCTGCATCAACACTTTATCATGCAGTATGGAGTTGCCGCTTGCGTCGCTTATTCCGGCGCAAAAGGTAAAAGGCCCGGTAACCTGGCATTTGATAAATTCTATTCCCGATAGATCCATGCCTTTTAAGCGCCAGTAAAAAGCATACAAACCCTGCGCGTGATCTTTGCTTATCTCAAAATAAGGCAGGTCTCCGGCGATAAACTTTTCGTAAAATAATTCCAGTTCCTTTTCTTTGTCCTGAGCGATAAAACGCAAGGTGCCGGAATCCATTTTAAGCCCGGGCAGATTTTCGCTGAATTGCGCGATCATCCCCTCCCGGGCGTCGCGCTTGGGAAGCTGCGGCCAAAAAGGCGCTTCAGGCACGCAGCGCAAGATCAGGTCTATCGCCTTTTGGGCATCGACAAAAGGCAGGCTGCCGACCCCGGTTGCCAGGCCTTTGAGCTCCTTCATACTTTCTCCGTTTTAAAAGTCCCGCTGGGCTGTATCTGAACTATCTCTTCTGCTTTTACCTTTAAGATCACAAATTGTTCGGGAATAGATACCTCGTAAGCCTTATGCGACTTGCCCTTAGTCACCCCTTCAATAACCCTTTTTATGGAGAGGTCGATCTGCTTATCCCGCAGTTCTTTGAGTACTGTCGCGTACTCCTTGCCGCTGTCAATGATCTCCACCTTACCGTTTACCTGATAACCCATAAGGGTGGCAGAATCCAGAAAAGAGAGTGAGATCCGCGGGTTGACCTGGAGGTTCCGGAAGGTTCTGCCGATAACATAATCCACCAGGTAAATATGGTCATCCTCTACCTTCAATAAAAATTTGGGGGCGGCATTGGGCCTAGCCTCCGGGTCGCTTGTGGCAACGCTGATGAACTCCCTTGATTCTATGAGCGCCTTTATATTCTTATTGATCATTTTTTTGAGCGGAACCCTTCGATGACGGTATCGGCGAGGACATTGGCAAAGGCCTCCTCAAAATCATAAACCGCGTTAAAATCAGCCAGGGAATCCTTTTCATCCTTGGATAACAGCTTATGTTCGATCATATTAAACACGATATTGCCGAAATCCCGCGTATTCTTTATTCCCCAGTGCGACAATACCCTGGCTGCCAGGGCGCCATACCGGTCAACCGCGTAATCCCGCAAGCCGCACGCCAGCTCCTGGCCTGAAACATGCGATTTTCTTTTAAGCTTGCTTTGGGTAAAGGTAAGCCCGGCCAGCAGGAATTCATAAGCATCCGGCTTATACCTTTTATCCTTGCCGCATATCTGTTCTACCAGATCATGGAATTTTTCCATTTCAATCCTTGAGCAGGCTTTTGTAATCCTTGGGGAATGAGTTCCGGCGCAAAGCCACCTTTCCTGCCTTATCCAGGATGATATAAGTAGGCACGCCGATAACATCGTAATTGTCCGCGGCCTTCCCATCCCTGTCCAAAAGCACCCTTAAAGTCAGCATATTCTTCCCGACAAAGCTGAACACCTTATTATCCGCCTCCCCGACATTTACGGCAAAAACCTCCATTCCCTCCTTTTGCATCTGAGGGGCCATGCGGTTGAGCATTATTATCTCTTCGCGGCAATAGGGGCACCAGGTAGTCCAGAAGAAAAGGAGCACGGCTTTGCCTTTATAACTTGAGATATCCGTTTTTTCGGCGTTCAGATCGTTTAATATTACGCTATCCGCGCTTGCCGAAACAGCCAAAACCAAAAGGATCAAAACCGCCGACAAAAAAACCGGTACTTTTTTTAATTTGAGCATTAAAATCTCCTTATAGCAGTATAAATAAAATAAACGCCGGCTAAAAGAATGATCCCTGCAGCGATCTTCTTGATTACCAGCATCCACACGCCTACTTTAGGCAAATGGACAAGCCTGGAACCAAAGGTGCCGATGATGATGAAGATAAGCCCCATACCGTAAGAAAAACAAAGGAGCAAGAACCCGCCATAGAATAGATTATCCTTAGTGGCTAAATACGCCAGTATTGCCCCGAGTATGGGCACCAGGCAGGGAGAGATCATCAAAGCCGAAACAAGGCCCAGGAATAAAGCCCAAACATAGGTTCTATGATGGCCTCCCGGTAATTTTAACTTTATGGCGAAATTCAGATTGAACAGATCAAACATGGCTAGCCCCGCAATAAAGATGATTATCCCGCTGGCAAGATTGACTATGGGGCTGGAGCTGAACTTCCCGAAGATGCTACCGGTTAATACCGCCAGAACCCCCAGCGCTGAATAAGCGATCGCCATACCAGTAACATAAAATAAGCTTAAGAATAAGCCCCTTCTTTTGTGGCCATGGGCATGGCCTACGATGTAACCGGCGCTGATGGGGATAAGCGGGTAAACGCAGGGAGTCAGGCTTGCCAGGATCCCGCCGCCAAAAGCAATGAGAAAATCAAATGGGCTACCCGACAGATTCATCTATCCACCTTAAATATGGCTTATACCCCGCGATCACCGGAAGGGCGATTACTTCCGGCACGTCATAACTGTGCAGGGATTTGACCATCCTGGCCAGCTGTGGGAATTTCGCCTTTGTTGACTTGACGATGAGTAAGGATTCCCTGGATTTCTGGACCTTGCCCTCCCAGAAAAACACGGAATCAACCTTGGCGATATTGACGCAGGCGGCTAGGTTCTTTTTTATCAGCCCTGAGGCGATCTTTTGCGCCTCCTTTTTATTACCCGCGGTAACGAATACAACTATATGCATATCTTGAGCTAACCTCCCTTTCTTCTAATTATACCACAATTCCTCTAACCTTCATGGACCTTTATTGACCTGATCCTGCCTATCTGCGAACAAAGGTCAAAAACCAAAGTCGGGTCCTCGGTGGTCATGTTCACTTTATAATCGCAAGTCCCTCCCTCTTTCTGACACTGGTGGACCGTTAAACCGCTTCCAAACTCTTCCAGGGAACTTTTAATCGTCTTCGGTGAGCTGTTCTTTGAATGTAAAATAAATTCCAGCGCAAATTTAGGCGTCATTTTAACATTATCACGGATATAATTCTGCCGGCTGAGTCAGCTTCTTTGCGGAAAGAGAAAAAATCTCTATTTTGGGAGAATGTGCATAGTTCAGGGTCAAATATATTTTCTTCCCTGACCCCGCCGGCCTTTAGCTGCTCCCGGTTTATCAAAGTAATATCCATAAAAATACGGCCGTCCCGGTTAACCAGGCCAAAGGGGAAATTGCTTTTAAAATCCTTCTCTACTTCAAAGCAGCATGAGCGGATAGAAGGGCCAAAACCTACTAAAAGCTTCTCCGGAGAGCTGCCGAACCTCTCCCGCATGGATTTGACCCCTTCGGCGGCGATATTTTTTTCGGTTCCGCGCCAGCCGGCATGCAGGATAGCGACCGCTGGTCTGGCAGGGTCATAAAGAAAGATCGAAAGGCAATCAGCGGTCAATATGGCTAGCGGGATATTTTTCTTATCGGTGATAAATCCGTCGGTATCGCTGATGGAGCTATCATAATCCAGCGCGCCGCTGCCTTTTCTTTCTTCGGTTATATATTCAATGTTTTTCCCATGCACCTGCCTGGCGCAGACCAGAGAACGATGATCAATGCCTAATGTATCCAGGAATGCCTTGCGGTTTTTCAGGGAATCCCGGGTATCCCCGTAAGATAAGGACATATTCCCATCGCTACGGGTGCTGAAAGCCGCTGTCACATTTTTTAAGCCGAATTTTCCCAAAGGATCATATATTGCCATCAATCTCCACCAGTTTGTCGCGCGAGTTCTCTCCGCTCTTTATGCTTATTTGATATTTTTTTACCTTGAAATGCTTGCTTAACAGGTCGATAAGCTGCTCATTAGCCACGCCTTGCTGCGCCGGCTTGGTAAGGTGCGCCTTTAGCTTGGCCCCATCCTGCTGGATGAGATTACGGCTTGAGCGCGGGATGACGCGGACATTAAAGATCATTGGCTGGTTTTATTACAGGCAGTAGATTCGAGTTGTTTGGTATCCTGGATATCGGCAAGGCGCACCGCTACCTTATCCAGATGCTTCTGCGCGTCGCTATACTTGGTATTGGCGTTAAGCAGGTGATTTCCCAGGATATTAAAATCTTCCTTGAGCTTATCCGTCTCAACGGAAAGCCCGCCCAGACTCTTCAGGATCATCTTGGCGTTCTCTTCAACTTTCAGGCCGCGCAGGCCAAGGCAGATCACCTGCAGATAAGCGTAAAAAGTGTTCGGCGAAACGGGAATGACTTTCTTGGACATACTGTAAGAAAAAATATCCTCTTTGATGATCACCTCGTAATAGACATTCTCCGCCGGGATATACATCAGGGCGAAATCATAGGTGTTCTCCGCCGGCAGGATGTATTTGGAGGAGATCTCATTGATCCGGTTTTTCACATCCTGGATGAATTTCTTGCGAAAAAGATCTTTTGCCGGCTCATCCCCTGCCTCCATCATTCTCTGGAAGTTCTCCAAACTGAACTTGGCGTCAACCGGGACCAACCGCTCGCCGAGGCGGATCACCGCGTCTACGGCGTCTGCGCTTTTAAAACGGTATTGGGTCTGGTAGTGCTCCTTGGGTAAAACTTGAGAAAGCAGGTTTTCTAATAAGGTCTCTCCCATTGCCCCGCGGAACTTCGGGGCGCGCAGGAGCTCCTGAAGGCTGGTGATATCCTTGCTTATGGAGATGATCTGCTTATTGGTCTCCTCTAATTTACCCAGCTGCTCCCTTACATTACCGAAAGCAGAGGTAGCGCTGCCTAAGTTCTGGCCGATGATCTTATTGGCCTCCTGAAGGGACTGGCTCATCTGGTTCAGGCGTTCGTTGACCTGCGAAGAGATCTTGAGGACCACTATGAGGATAAAGGCAGTTAATGCCAGGAATAGTATCGCGGCTAAAATAATCATAAAATCATTATACCACAAATTCAGGGACACATTACTTAATTCCGAATTTATTACAGCAAATAATCCTCTTTGACCCTTTTAAGGGAACGGAAAATATTCTTTTTTACATCCGGGCAGGCCTTTTCCAGCTCCCGGATGATCCGGCCGACCCTGGCGCGGTTAGAGGTAATCGAATGCGGGCACACGCAGGTATCATGCCCTAATTTTGCCTCTTTGGCAAAACGGATGATCAAACGCTCCTCCACGTAGGCCAGCGGGCGGATAAGAGTGATCTTGCCCTTAAACAGCTCCTGCTTCGGCGCCATGCTAGAGATCTCACCCTGGAAGAACAGGTTTAGAAGGGTTGTCTCAATAATGTCATCCATGTGATGGCCCAAGGCGATCTTGGTGCAGCCGAGCGAATTAGCGGCGATGAACAACTCCTTCCTTCTGTTCCAGGAGCACCAGAAGCAGTTGATCTTGTTCTTATCTGTCTTTTGGAGGATATCGCTCTTTATGATCCGGTATTTGACTTTCAGCTTCTTGAAATATTTCTCAAGCTTTCCGGAAATGGATTTGGGATAGCCCATATCAATATGCATAGCGACCACGTCATAATTAATGGGCACAAATGCTTTGCGGTCAAGCAATAAGCGCAATAAGGTCAGGCTGTCCTTGCCCCCGGATACGGCAACCGCGATCTTATCCCCGTCGGCGAGCATCTTGTAATCCATGATCGCCTTGCCCATGCGCTTGGAGATATAAAATTCAGATCCTTGTATTACACTCATTTTCAACCCTTGGCTTCATTTGCCTTTTCAAACTCAGCCCGCACCTTCTTCAAAGATAAAACCAGCGCCATAAAAACATTCAAGGCTATCAAAGGGATAAATATAAAAATAACCTGGAGGCTACCACCAAACCCGCTATAATCGGTCCTAAAAATCATTATCCCGACAAAAATCAAAAAAGCGATTAACGCCGCAGAAATTCCTATACTGACCTTGCGGACCATATTCCTTCTGGAAAATATTCCAAACCCCAAAAACGTATAGGCCGCCCCGAGATACGGCTGCAACGTGTAAAATGTCTCAAATCTACCCGTCAAGATCCGCTGCATCGTGACGATCAAGAAAAACCCGCCGAGTAACATCATCACCAGGCCGACGGAATTAATTTTGAAATTTGCGCTGCTGAAAACTAATGCCGAAATGGCAAAGATAATAAAACTTATTGTAAGCAATATAAGGATACTGAACGGATTAAAGAAACTACGGAGCTTTATTGACGCATAATTGCCAAACGAACTCTTTACTCCGTGCCGGCGAAAGATGCTTATCATCTTCTTATCACCGTATGAAATAGTGCCATCCAGCGCAGTACTGCCGTGGCTGTCTTGTACCGACGGATCAGCCCCTTTTCCCAATAGGAATTCCGCTATTTCGTAATTATTAGTTGTTGCTGCGCCCATAAGAGGGGTAAAGTCACCGCCATCACCGTTAACATCTACCCCATAGTCAAGAAGCATCTCGGCTATTTCAATAGCTTTGGATGTACTGCAACCTCGCTTACTATCACACATGGCGATCTGCCATAATAAACCCGAACGCGGCCTGTTCACAGAAGCGCCCCTTTCGAGAAGCAGCCTTACAATCGCCGGATCATTACTCCTTACAGCCATATACATAGGGTCGTTAGGAAGAGTGCCGTATTGATCTATGGGGGCCGTGCCGCGGTTCAAAATCGCCCCACGATCAAGAAGCAAGGTTACAGCCTCAAGAGACTTTCCTTTAATGGCGTAATCAAGCGCTGAATATCCTTTTACCTCTTGATTAATATTTGCTCCCTTATTAATTAATAGCTCCATCACTGAAGTAGCATTTGCTTTGGCTGCCAGCATTAAAAGAGAGCATTCCGTAGTTATTGGAACTCTTTCGTTCCACGAATCTTCTACGGTCGTATTGGCGCCTATCCCTGCGTCGAGAGCTTCTTTAACGGAAGCAACGTCATTATTTTTGACCGCCTCAATAAGATCGCCAAACGCATAACAGGAATTGGGCACATAAACGGTGAGGAGTAAAAACGCCATTAAACAAAATAATAATCGTTTCATCGTCCTCTCCTGGTTTAAATTCTGCCGGAATCAGAAACCATCTTGTGTATCTGTTTGTTAAAGGCCGGCGACTGCAGCTTCTCAAGGGATATCGGCAGACGCAAGGACCAATTCTTAGGGCTGATCGTGCCAGGGGTATTGGTCCTCCATTGGTAGGAATCTCCTTCAAAGATACCGGTGGGATACAGCCAGTCAACAATGGTATTTATGCAGAAAATCGCCCTTGCATCCAGGCTTATCTTTAAAGCCAACCGCATTATTTCCGGGTCGCATTTCTCCCTCATCATACCGCTGATCCCCAGCTGTTTCCAAAGCTTTTCTTTTTCCCGGTATGTATTTTCATAAAGATCAATGAAATCCAGTAGATGTTCTTTAGGGACAGTCCCCTTCGGGGGCAATCCCTGATTAATGATTTCTACCAGCTTATCAACCGAATCCACATCCTCCTGCCAGCGCAACCTGCCGTGTTTAGAGCGCAAGGGGTCAAAGAGCTTGTCTTTAATTTTTCCGAAATCGATCTGGCGGTGGCCGCTGCATTTCCTGATAAACAGGCCCTCATCCACAGTCCCGGCCTCATTCTCCCACCAGGCAGGCCAATTAGCGGTATCGTGGGTAGAAAGCATGGCAACGGAAAGCTGGCGGTAATCTGCGGGCGCCAGAAAATCATGCTTTATTGACCAGTCCTTTACCCAGCGCTGCACATCATTTCCGGGGATGCCGAATTCATACAAGGAATCGGTGCAGCATCCGGGGATCACTCCCAGGTCCTCTCCGCAAAGCAGCATTTTCGTATTTTCTATCAAAACCCTTAAGATCTTGCGGCCATGCTCCCGCCAGAGATAATCATCCTTCGGGTCAAAAACACCGTTTAAGCCCTGGTTCTCCAGAGGGTCATTATAAGGGATACTCCAGATGCGAAAAAGTCCGACGACATGGTCAATGCGCAGGATATCGTAAAACTCCTGGGCGTATCCGAGCTTTTCTTTTATATAGCGGTGGTTGTCTTTGGCAATATTTTCCCAATTATAGACCGGCATTCCCCAGCGCTGGCCCTTGGAGCAGTACATATCCGGGGGAGCGCCTGCGGCAAAATCCAGTTTGAAAAATTCCGTATGTGCCCAGACATCCGCGCTGTCGCGAGAAACCAATACCGGCAGGTCACCCTTTAGGAAAACATTATTTTTGGCGGCATGATCGCACGCAGCCTTAAATTGCTTAAACAGTATCCACTGCAGCCACATCTGAAAAACTATTTTTTCAATATTATCCTGCTGGAAATCCTGCAATGCCTGCCTGTCGCGGTCTCTAAAATCCCCCTCCCATTCATACCAGGGCCTGCCCTCATGATATTCTTTCAGCACTTTAAAAAGCGCGAAATCCGGGAGCCAATAAGCATACTTGCGCTGGAACTCTTCAAAATCCAAAGCTCCGCTTAGGTCCTGGTCAAGATAAACATCCCAAAGCAGGCGTAATTTCTCCTCTTTTACCGCATAATCAACGTGCATGTTATTGCCGCCGGAGGGCTTGAATCTTTTTCCTCTTAATCCGGGAAAATCGCGCAAGCAGATATAAGATCCTTCAAGCGCAAATGAGCTGGTCGCGTCATACGGACAGAATAGCGGGCCGACTTCGTTCATCGGCAGCAGTTGAACTATAGAATTACCGGTTGACCTGGCCCAGTCAATGACCAGTTTTAGATCTCCCAGGTCTCCAATCCCGTAGCTGTCCTTGGAATATACGCTAAACAGCGGGACCAGAACCCCGGAGCGCTTTTTAAAGCCGATATGCTTCCAATTGTCTTGGGATATACTGACAGAGAGGTGCTTTAGGACCGGGTCTTGCGGCATGTTCTTAAATTAACCCGTGGGCAGGAGCCAGCGGATTATCTTGTCTCCCCAGAATAAAGATAACAAAGCTGCTATAGAGAGAAATGGGCCGTAAGGCATGGTGTGGTCTTTTTTCGTGACCAGATTGATGATACCAGTGACCAGGCCTAAAAACGGGGCCAGGAAGAAAGTAAGCAATACCCTTTGCGGGCCCATGAAGGCGCCGATCATGGCAAGAAGCTTTACATCCCCGCCGCCCATGGATTCGGTCTCCCCGCTGATCGCCGGCCTTTTAAGCCATTTGAAATAAACCAGGTCAAAAAGCCGTCCTGTCAAATAAATGATCAGTCCGCCGACGATCATGCCCGAGAAAGAACGCAGCATAGGCAAAAAGCTGTATTGCAGGGGATTGACAGTCAGGCCTTTTACCGAAGCCATGATAAAGCCGAGGATCAGGCCGCCGACCGATATCTCGTCGGGAATAATCCGGTGGGAGATATCGATAAAGGTGGCGATGATCAGACCCCAGAGCATGACCATATAAAAGAAAAAATCGTAGCTTAAGCCGAAACGGTCAAAAAGAGCGACCGATAAAAGGGCGCTACAAAGCTCAACCAGGGGATAACGCAGAGATATCCTCTCTTTACAAAAACGGCACCTGCCTCTTAGCAGGATGTAGCTTATAAAAGGGATATTGTCGTAGCCCGGGATCCTCTTCTGGCACCTGGGGCAATGCGAGCGCGGCCAAACCACTGATTCTCCCTTGGGCATGCGGTGGATGCAGACATTCAGGAAACTACCTACAATAGAACCAAAAACAAAAACGATTATCCGTGCCAGCATAATCTCTCCTTTTTTAAATATGCCCTTCTAAAGCCTTTTGCATTACCTCTTTTGGCGCGGGCTCACCTGTCCAGATCTCAAAAGCAGCCATGCCCTGGTATAAAAACATTCCCAAGCCACTTGCCGCCTTGCTCGCCTTTTCTTCTGCGGCCTTTAATAATTTTGTTTTGGGATTGTAGATAATATCATAAACCATGGTATTCCTATTAAGAAGACCGGGATCGATCACACAGGGGTCGCTTTCCTTTAGGCCGATGGGAGTGGCATTAACCAATAGGTCAGCTTTATCCAGAGGCAGTTCGGCGACAGAACCGGCGTGGCTAAGGTTAACTCCTTTAAAATTTTCTTTTAAATGGTTTGCCAGTCTGGCGGCCTTATCCCTGTCTATGTCATAGATAACAATGGAGGCGGATTTTTCTTTGCAGAGGTAAACCGAGATTGCGCGGGATGCGCCTCCGGCTCCCAGAATAATAACCGCCTTTGCCCGCGGATCAAATCCCAGGTCATCTTTTAAGCTCTTGATGAACCCCTCTCCGTCGGTATTAAACCCTTCAAGCCCGCTGCCTGAAACTTTAATGGTATTGACCGCTCCTATGATCTTTGCCTCATCTGAAATTTTATCCAGCAAACTAATTACCTTCTCTTTATAAGGCACGGTGACATTAAGGCCGCAAATATTTTTTTCCTTTAATGAGCCGAAAAATGGCGCCAACTCCCCTTCTTTTAATTCAAACTTCCGGTATTCTGCGTTTATTTTTAACGCCGCAAAAGCAGCGTTATGCATGCCGGGAGAAAGGCTGTGTTTAAGGGGGGAGCCGATAATGCCGTAAATTTTCTTTTCTGAAAGGGTCATTTTTTGAGAACTATGCTGAAGAATATCTTCCAGTGTTCCGGCCGGAAATAGGTGAACGGCTGGGGGTACATCTCCCTTAACTCATAGACGATCTCATCCTCGGTCAGCTGCCTTCTCTTGCTCACCAGGCCCGGTTGATCCGGGTCTGTTTTCGGAAATATCCCGTAAATTATATTCCAGAACTTTTCCCAGTCCTTTCTGCTAAAATCCCTGAATGGCTCTCCGATATAGAGCTTGAGCTCGGTTTCCATCTGAAGCAGAGAAAGGGGCCTGTTCCTTTTAAACTCAAAGTTCAGGTCATAGGAAATATAGTCGACATACTCTTTGGCTTTATCGTAATTTACCCCCAGGAAATCCTTTATCCGGGCCTGGTATATGATGATAAGAAAGAGGGAGAGAAATCCGACAAACAGCAGGAATTTTGGCAGGAGCCTTTTAAATGGCATACTTATTTACGGCATTCAGGTACGCTAATATTGAGGCCTCGATAATATCGGTGCTTGAACCGCTGCCGCTGTAGATAATGCTTTTTATCTTAAGCTTAAGGTTGGCGTGGCCTAGGGCGTCTTCGCCGGAGGTGACTGCCTCAAGGCGGAAATCTTCAAGCTTTGCTTTAAGACGGGTGATCTTATCCAGGGCCCTGAAACAGGCATCTACCGGGCCGTCCCCGCTTGACTCAACGGTAAGAAGCTTGCCTTTTTTATCCAGAGTGATCCTGGCGCTGGGTTTGATATCAGTGCCGGAGGAGATCGTAAAACCAGCCAGCTTCCAGGCCGGTTTGATCACCCGGATCTCATCTTCAACGATGATCCTTAGGTCATCGTCGTAAATATCCTTCTTTTTGTCCGCTACATCCTTAAAGCGCGTGAAAGCACGATTCAGCTGTTTTTCATCCAGCTTAAAACCCATATTCCTGAGCCTGTCCCTGAAGGCATGCCTTCCGGAATGCTTACCCAGGACCAGGTGGCTGGAGGATATGCCCACATCGTGCGGGTCCATGATCTCGTAAGTAGAGCGCTTCTTTAAGACCGCGTCCTGATGTATGCCGGATTCATGGGAAAAGGCATTTCTTCCGACGATGGCTTTATTCGGCGGGATAACGAAATCCGTGAGGTTGCTCACCAGGCGCGAGGTACGGTAGATCTCTTTAGTGTTGATCCCGGTAAAGAAATCCCCGAATACGTCTTTGCGCGTTTTTAAAGCCATGACGACCTCTTCCAGGGAGGCGTTGCCGGCGCGCTCCCCTATGCCGTTAACCGTGCAATGTACCTGCCGGGCCCCGGCCAAGATCGCGGATAAGGAATTGGCGGTGGACAAACCCAGGTCATCATGGCAATGAATGGCGATGACCGCTTTTTCAATATTAGGGACATTATTCCTGATATCCGTGATCAGGGAATAGATCTCCTGGGGATAGCTGTAGCCTACGGTGTCGGGGATATTGATCGTGGTTGCCCCTTCATCGATGACACTTTCAATGACCCGGTAAATAAATTGCCTCTCCGAGCGGGTGGCATCTTCCGGAGAAAACTCAATATCCGCGCAGCGCCGGCGCGCTAAGCGTGCGGCGTCTTTAGCGATCTTAAGGATCTCACTTTCGGCTTTCCTGAATTTATATTGCAGATGGATCTTAGAAGTAGCCAGAAAAATATGGATGCGCGGGTGCTTTGCCGGCTTTACCGCCTTAGCCGCAGAGATAATATCCTGGCTCAAACAACGGGCCAGTCCGCAGACAGCGCTTTTCTTTATCTTCCGGGATATATCACTTACTGCCTGAAAATCTCCGGGTGAGGCAATGGGGAAACCTGCCTCGATCACATCCACGCCCAATTTTTCAAGCTGGAAGGCGATCTCAAGCTTTTGCTGCGGGTTCAAAGAAGCGCCCGGGGCCTGCTCCCCGTCCCTTAATGTCGTATCAAATATTATTATTTTTTCCATTATTTTATTTCTTCATCCAGGGCATCATTTCCCTTAGCTGTTTTCCTACCTTCTCGATCAGATGATCCTCGCCGGCCTTCATCAGGCTGTCAAAGTTCTTGCGTCCGGTTTCATTTTCCTTGATCCATTCCCGGGCGAATTTTCCGGATTTGATCTCCTTCAACATCTTCTTCATTTCCTTGCGCGTCCTCTGGGTGATGATCCGCGGGCCGCGGGTAAGGTCGCCGTAACAGGCGGTATTAGAAACCCTTCGGCGCATTCCGCTTATGCCGTACTCCTGGATCAGGTCCGTAATAAGTTTCAGCTCATGTAAAACCTCAAAATAAGCGATCTCAGGCTGATAGCCTGCCTCGATCAGCGTGTCAAAACCCGCCTTGATCAACTCGCTAACCCCTCCGCAGAGAACTGCCTGCTCCCCGAAAAGGTCAGTTTCTGTTTCCTCTTCAAAGGTCGTTTCGATGACTCCGGCAGTAGTGGCCTTCAGGGCCTTGGCATAAGCTAAAGCGGTTGCCAGGGCACTGCCGCTGGCATCCTGGTAAACCGCAACCAGGGAAGGCACGCCTTTACCTTCTTCATACATCCTTCTTACCAACGCGCCCGGGCCTTTGGGAGCGACCATGAACACATCCACATTTTTCGGCGGTTTGATCTGCTTGAAACGGATATTGAACCCGTGCGAAAAACAAAGCGCCTTGCCTTTTTTCAGGTACGGCTTGATCGCCTCTTTATAAACCTTGGCCTGCACGTGGTCCTGGGTAAGTATCTGAATGATATCGGCTGCCTTTGCCGCTTCAGCTGCGCTTACCGGGGTAAAACCATCCTTCTTGGCCAGTTCAAAGTTAGAGGTCCCCTCCGTCTCGGAAACGATCACCCGGCACCCGGAATCCCTGAGGCATAATGATTGCCCGCGGCCCTGTATGCCGTATCCGATGATCGCGATCGCTTTATCTTTCAAGATATTCAAATCCGCATCTTTATCATAGTAAATCTTCGCCATCTTTCCTCCTGTTTAATTACTTATTGCGAGTTTGCCTGTCCTGACCAATTCCTTTATACCGAATTTGCTCAATTCCTCAAGCAAAAGCTTGATCTGCTGGGCATCCCCTACCGCCTCAATAATGGCGGTGCCCTCCTTGTGGTGGATGATCTTACCGACGAACTTATCAAATACCGCTTCAAGCTTATCTTTGTCCTTTGCGGCGTAATTTACCTTTGCCAGGACCAGCTCCCGGTCAATATGCTCTCTCTTGGTAAAGTCGGTTACGGTAATGACATCTATGAGTTTGTTGAGCTGCTTTTTTATCTGCTCAAGAACATCCTCGTCCTTTACTTCTACCACCATGGTCATATAGGAAATAGTAGGATCCATCGTCTCGCTGACAGCTAAAGAGGCGATATTATAGCCGCGGGCGCTGAACAGCCCGGCAATGCGCGCCAGGACCCCGAATTTATTCTCTACCAATACCGATATAGTATGTCTCATTATGCCAACCCGTCGATCATTTTGTTTATCGCCTGGCCCGCAGGGACCATCGGCCAGACATTCTCCTCCGGCTCTATCCGGAAATCAACGAACACCGTGTTATCCGCCTTGATCGTTTTTTCAAGGGCCTTGCGCACCTCGGATTTCTTGGTTACCCGTATGCCGATAGCCCCGTAACTTTCAGCCAGCTTCACAAAATCGGGGCTGGTGATCGGCGTATAGGAATAGCGTTTTTTATAAAATAATTCCTGCCACTGCCTGACCATGCCCAAAAACCCGTTGTTGAATATCAGCACCTTCACGTTTATTTTATTTGCCACGCAGGTAGCCAGCTCCTGGATGTTCATCTGTATCGAGCCGTCTCCGGCGATATTGAAAACCTCTTTGTCAGGACGGCCGAGCTTTGCCCCTATTGCCGCCGGGAAACCAAATCCCATTGTGCCCAGGCCCCCGGATGAAATGAATGTGCGAGGGGTCAGATAATTATACCACTGGCAGGCCCACATCTGGCTCTGGCCTACCTCGGTACAGATCACCGCGTCCCCTTTGGTCAGATCCCAAAGCTCCTCTAAGATATATTGGGGCTTGATAAATTTCCCCGTATGCTTATAGGCAAGCGGGTGTTTCTTCTTCCAGGCATCAATGGTCTTAAGCCAGGCCGAAGTATCGGGAGCTTTTTTGATCTGGTTGATCAAAGGCCCTAGAATATTTTTGGCATCCCCTACTATCGGGATATCAACCTTCACATTCTTACTGATAGATGAAGGGTCAATATCAATATGGATAACCTTGGCGTAGGGAGCAAATGTATCCAGCCTGCCGGTTACCCGGTCGTCGAAACGCGCGCCTATGGCAATGATAAGGTCGGACTCCATGGTAGCGTGATTGGCGTAAGCAGTGCCGTGCATGCCAAGCATACCTAAGGATAATTTATGCGTTCCGGGAAAAGCGCCCAAACCCATAAAAGTCATGGTCACCGGTGCCTGGATCTTCTCCGCCAGTTCCCTTAACAAAATGTGCGCGCCTGAAGTGATTATCCCGCCGCCGGCATAGATGATCGGTTTCTTCGCCGAGGATATTAATTTGGCGGCCTTCTTGATCTGGCCTGGATGTCCGGAATAAGTAGGCTGATAGCTGCGTATCCTTATTTTTTCCGGCCAGATAAATTCGGTCTCGGCGCGCTGCACATCCACGGGAATATCAATAAGCACAGGCCCCGGCCTGCCGCTGGATGCGATATAAAAGGCCTCGGCAATAGTCCGGCTCAAGTCCTTTACATCCTTCACCAGGAAATTATGCTTGGTTATGGGCCGAGTGATCCCCGTCACATCGGCCTCCTGAAAAGCGTCGTTACCGATCAGGTGCGTGCCCACCTGGCCGGTTATCGCTACCATTGGAATTGAATCCATGTAAGCGTTGGCGATCCCGGTCACCAGGTTAGTCGCGCCCGGGCCGCTGGTTGCCAGGCACACCCCTACCTTGCCTGTGGCGCGGGAATAACCGTCGGCAGCGTGCGCCGCGCCTTGTTCATGGCGGGTCAAAATAAATTTTATATCAAAGTCATAAAGCTGGTCGAAAATAGGCAGGACCTGGCCTCCGGGGTAACCGAAGATCACCTCTGCCCCCGCCCGCTTTAAAGACTCCAATAATATTCTTGCTCCGTTCATCTTAAATTAAGATCGCTCCCTTATCCGCGGAACTGACTAATCTGGAGTAACGGGAAAGATACCCGGTCTTGATCTTTGGCGCGACCGGTTTCCAATTTTTAAATCTCCTCTCGATCACCGCCTTGCTCAAATTTAGCTCAATCTTACGGTTTGGTATATCAATATTTATTGTATCACCATCCCGGACAATTGCAATCGGTCCGCCTGCGGAGGCCTCCGGTGATATATGCCCGATGCAAGGGCCTTTGGTCCCTCCGGAGAAACGTCCGTCGGTGATCAGGGCGACTGAATCCGCTAACCCTAAGCCGACGATGGCAGCGGTTGGGGCAAGCATCTCGCGCATGCCCGGCCCGCCTGCCGGCCCTTCGTAGCGGATGACCACGCAATCGCCTTTTTTGATCTTATTGTTCATGATCGCCTGCATTGCCTCTTCCTCGCGGTTAAAGACTTTTGCTTTGCCTGCGAATTTCATCATTTTCCCGCTTACCCCTGATTGTTTTACAACAGCTCCGTTGGGCGCGATATTTCCGTAAAGGACTGCTATCCCTCCCTGCTTATGATACGCTTTATTGAACGGACGGATAACATCTTCGTCATAAATAACCGCGTTATCGGCGATCTCAAATGTTTTCTGTCCGATGACATTTAAAGTATTGTTCAGCTTGGATTTTAACCTCTTTAATACTGCCGGGATACCTCCGGCATATTCAACATCCTCCATAAAATGCGTGCCCGCCGGCTCAATGCTGGAAATGTGCGGCACACTCTTACTGATCTTATCAAATGTCTTTAGATCCAGGCCGATGCCTGCTTCATGGGCAATAGCCATCAGGTGCAGGACCGTGTTGCTTGAACCGCCCAAAGCCATATCCACCATGATCGCGTTTTCCAGGGATTTTTTGGTAATAATATCCCGCGGCTTGATTCCCTTGCGCACCAATTCCACGATGCGTTCACCGCTTGCTTCGGCGATCCTGCGTTTCTTGGCTGAACCGGCCAGGGCTGTGCCACAGCCGGGAATGGACATGCCCATAGATTCGGTAAGGCAGGCCATAGTATTGGCTGTGTATAAACCCTGGCATGACCCCTGTCCGGGACAGGCCTCCATCTCTAAACAGGATAATTCATCGCTTGAGATATCCCCTTTTTTTGCCCGGGCCATACCTTCATATGTATCATGTACAAAAGCCAGCTTCCTTTTATTGAACCTGCCTGAAAGCATCGGCCCGGCTGTCACGATAATAGCCGGAATATTCAAACGCGCCACCCCCATAAGCATGCCGGGAGTGATCTTATCGCAATTGGTCAGGCAAATTATTCCGTCCAGCTGATGGGCATTGCAGACTGTTTCAATGGTGTCGGAGACGATCTCTCTCAGAGCCAGGGGATAACACATTCCCAAATGGCCCATGGCGATCCCGTCGCAGATACCCGGAACGCCGAATAAGAAAGGAACACCGCCGCCATAACAGACCCCCCGTTCAATAAACCTCTCCATATCGCGCATGCCGATATGCCCGGGGATAAGATCGGTAAAGGATGTGGCCACTCCGATGAACGGCCGGCCCAGGTCTTTCCGGGACAGGCCGGTGGCGTGCAAAAGCGCACGATGCGGAACCCTCTCCAAACCTTTCTTGATCTGATCTGAACGCATATTCGCTCCTTTTAGTCGGCGCCTTCGCCGTCATGCACTACGCCCGGCTGGTCATGGCGTTTGCGCACGATAACTCTTTTTAAAGACACGTATTTATCGACAAGCCCGGCGTTATTTACGGCATTCAATTGCTTGAATAAGAAATCAAATTTGTTCTCGATCTCTCCGGCGATGGCGTCGCGGGTCTGCTGCGGCAGGCCCATGATATCCTTTTTGAACGGGCCTAATGCCTTTTTACGCGTCTTATAGAAGAATTGCTCCTCGGTTTCCCCTTCCTTTTTTTCGGAAAGCGCATTTGTCTTAAGCCACTCATAGATCTTGGCTTTCAGATCCGCCGGGAAATGCTTGGAATCAAAGATCATATTCTGGAATTGTGTCGCCAGATGCACCTCGCAGGCCTCGCATTCGGCGAACTTATGGAATGCCTCCTCAGGCAAAGTGGATGCGCCGTGCTGCACCGCTCCTCCCAGGCCGAACTCTTTGCGGGCGATCTCCCCCAGATTCTTTAAGGTCTCAAAATCAAGCTTTACCTGGGCGATGGAACCGTCGGGCAAAACTACCCCGCCGTGCGATGTCCCGGTCTGAATGGATATCTTGCTGATGCCAAGCAGCCCTTTACGCAGGCGCTTCTTAAAACCTTCCATAAACGCACGCAGATCCTCGGGAGTTGAATTCTGGTGGCCGACCTCGCCGATCTCTCCGCCGACGGAAATAGTCACTCCCTTGGGCTGGATGCGGCGGATAAATTGCGTCAATTTCGCGCATACCTCATAGTTCAAATATTGCTGATCTTTGACCTTCGGCTTGCTTAAATCCACCAGGGTCGAAGAATCAATGTCAATGTTGTAGAAACCTGCCTCCACCGCTTCGGTGATCAAGGCCCTCAGGCCGATCATCTCCTTATCCGCGCTCTCCTGGTATTTCTTCAGGTTGGCCTGGAAATGGTCGCCTTGGATAAATACCGGGCCGGTGTAATTCTCTTTTATCGCTGCGGCCAGAATTACCGCGGAGTACTCAACCGGCGGTTGAGCGGTATAGCCCATCTCGGATTTGGCGATCTCAAAGATAAATGCCTTGGCGTTATTCTTCCTGCCCACCCGAAAAATAGCCCTGGCCAGGTCATAGGTCAGAGAGCGCAAGTTTATCGCCGGGACTGTAGAACCGCTGAATTCATTGCGGCCGCGGGCCATATAATAATCATGAATACTGGATGGATAAATACCTTTCTTATAAGCAATAGCCCGGATCTTAGCGGCTAACTTCTTTTTCTGCGGGGCATCATCCGTTAAGATCAGGTCCATCACAAGTTTATCAATACTTAAAGCATTCCTTCCCATGGCAGTTAACTTCTCCTTTCATTCCAAATTACCCCCAACAGGGGACACCCTTCCGATTGGATCCAGAAACGTCCCTGCTTTGGATCCAAAGACGTCCCTAGGTGAGGGTTTTGATCAGGTTACAGAAATTGGCGATCTTCAGTTCTTTTTTCTTGATGGCCGTCTCAAAATCAACCTCTACGATCCTGCCTCCGGCCAATCCTAAGGCAATATCGGTTTTACCGGCGATCAAACAATCAACCGCCGCCTTGCCCAGGTTCAAAGCTATATCCCGGCTGACAGCAGTCGGCCTGCCGCCTCTTTGCACATGGCCCAAAACCACTGACCGGGTTTCTAAACCCGTCATCTCGGTGATCTTGTCGGCAATATCCGCGGCCTTACCTGCGCCTTCGGCAACCACGATGATCCAGCTCATTTTCCCGACCAGGTTGCCGTGCACGATCTCATGGCAGACCGCCTCAATATCTATCTCTTTCTCCGGAATAAGCACATCCTCGCACCCACCGGCAAGGGCAACAGTCAGGGCGATAAATCCGGAATCCCTGCCCATTACCTCCACCACAAAAATACGCTCCATGGAGGTCGCGGTATCGCGGATCTTATCAATGGCATCGAGTGCTGTGTTTATCGCGGTGTCCGTTCCGATAGTATAATCTATACCGTTGATATCATTGTCAATGGAAGCGGATACCCCCACGCAGGGGATCTTATATTTCCCGTAGAAATGGTGTGCCGCGGCAAAAGAACCGTTTCCGCCGATAACGACTAAACCGTCAATATTATACTTCTTAATAGTATCATACGCCCGGGACTGTCCCTCCTCCGTCTTGAATTCCGTGCAGCGGGCGGTCTTTAAGATCGTCCCGCCCTGGCCGATGATACCGGAAACCGAGCGATGGCTTAAAGCCTTCAACTCCTCATTGATCAGGCCCCACCAGCCGCGGAATACCCCCATAACCTCCAGCCCCTGGTTGATCCCGTAACGCACCACCGAGCGGATCGCCGGGTTCATCCCCGGGGCATCCCCTCCGGTTGTCAACGCTGCTATTCTTTTAATCGCCATACTGCTTCTCCCTACCTACTAACTACTACCTACTAACTACTACCTACTATCTACTGCTTTTACGTCCCCATCTCCCAGCTTGCCAGGTATTTCTTCTGCTCCGGGGTAAGCACGTCTATCCTGATCCCCATTGACCTAAGCTTAAGCCTGGCGATATTTTTATCGATATCTTCCGGCACCGTGTAAACCTGTTTCTTAAGTTTACGGTAATTCTTAGCCATATATTCGGCGGAAAATGCCTGGTTGGCAAAAGACATATCCATAACGCTGGCAGGATGCCCTTCGGCTGCCGCCAGGTTGATAAGACGGCCTTCTCCGAGGATAAAGATCTTCCGGCCGTTCCTCAATGTATACTCATCCACAAAATCCCGGGTAGCTCTTTTAGATTTACTTATTTTTGTTAAACCCGGGATATCTAACTCAACATTAAAGTGCCCGGAGTTAGCCACGATCGCCCCATCCTTCATGATCTGGAAATGCTCTTTGCGGATCACATTGATGTCCCCGGTTACCGTAATAAAAATATCCCCTTTGGGGCTAGCCTCTTTTATGGTAGAGACATAAAATCCGTCCATGGTTGCCTCAAGCGCCCGCAGAGGGTCGACTTCAACCACAATAACTTTGGCCCCCATTCCTTTGGCGCGCATAGCCACCCCTTTGCCGCACCAGCCATAGCCGCTGATCACGACATTGGCCCCGGCGATCAATTTATTGGTGGAGCGGATCACTCCGTCGAGGGTTGATTGTCCCGTACCGTAACGGTTGTCAAAAAGATGCTTGGTCATGGCGTCGTTGACCGCGATTATCGGGTAACGCAATTTTCCTTCCAGCGCCAAAGCGCGCAGGCGGATAACCCCGGTAGTAGTCTCCTCCGTGCCGCCGATAATATTGGCGTGAGCCCTTAACGGGCGCTGGTGAATGGTGCTTACCAGGTCAGCTCCGTCATCCATGGTAATATTCGGTTTAACTGCCAGGGCCGCTTTTATATGGCTGTAATAAGTTTTGGTATCCTCCCCCTTAATGGCAAAGACACCGATCTTTAGATCCTTTACCAAAGCAGCTGCCACATCATCCTGCGTGGAAAGGGGATTAGAGGCGCAGATATACACATCCGCTCCGCCTGCTTTCAAGGCCTGGGCCAGCACCGCGGTCTCGGTAGTAACATGCAGGCAGCAGGCGATCTTTA
>JAQUME010000012.1 GCA_028718245.1 Candidatus Omnitrophota bacterium | reverse complement strand
TCGCCTTTAATAGTCGTAGATTTCGGGACCGCGATCACTTTCGATGTCATTTCCAAAAGCGGGGCTTATGAAGGAGGGCTGATCCTTCCCGGGCTAGGATTGTCCATTGATGCGCTTAACCGCGGAACTGCCTTATTGCCCAGGATAAGTATAGGCAGGCCAAAGGAGCTGATCGGCAGAGACACCGCTAATAGCATCCTTAGCGGAATAATTTATGGCTTTTCGGCCATGGCTGAGCAGATGAATAGCAGGCTCAAGAAAATACTCGGGCCAGGTACAAAGGTAATCGCCACCGGCGGCAACGCTGCCTTAATCCGCAGGTATTGTAATAATATTGACCGTATGGATGATACGCTTACCCTGAAGGGGATCAACCTGATCTATAGAAAATTTAAATAAAAAACTCTTGACAAGAATATTTTTTTGTCTATAATTAGCACTCTGGGAAAAAGAGTGCTAAAATAAATCTATCAACCTAATATCTTTAAGGAGGTGGCAAATGGAGATCAAACCATTAGGTGATCGTGTCGTGGTCAAACCTTTGGAGGCGGAAAACAAAACTAAGGGCGGTATTGTTCTGCCCGACACTGCCAAGGAAAAACCGCAGGAGGCTAAAGTTGTAGCAGTTGGAAAAGGCAAAATGCTGGAGAATGGCACTGTGCAGCCGCCTGAGGTGAAGGTGGGAGATAAGGTATTATACGGAAAATATTCCGGCAATGAAATTACCACCAAAGAAGGGGAAGAGCTGCTTATTTTACGCGAAGAGGATATTTTGGCAATACTCAAATAATTAAGGAGGATGTATGGCAAAGGTATTAGTTTACAGTGATGAGGCCCGCCGCAAGATCTTAAGCGGCGTTGAGCAGTTGGCCGCTGCGGTAAAGGTAACCTTGGGCCCCAAGGGCCGTAATGTGGTAATTGACAAGAAATTCGGCTCACCCACGATCACCAAAGACGGGGTAACCGTGGCCAAAGAGATCGACCTGGAAGATGCCTTTGAAAATATGGGCGCGCAGATGGTCAAAGAGGTTGCCGAGAAGACCTCTGATATTGCCGGTGACGGGACAACCACTGCCACGGTTTTGGCGGAAGCGATCTATCGCGAAGGACTGAAGAATGTTACTGCCGGATCAAACCCAATGGAGTTAAAGCGCGGGATCGAAAAAGCAGTGGCTAAAATAGTTGAGGAACTGGAAAAGCTTTCCACTCCCATCAAAGATAAAAAAGAGATCGCCCAGGTAGCCAGCATCGCGGCTAACGCGGATACCACGATCGGCGCATTGATCGCCGAGGCAATGGACAAAGTAGGCAAAGATGGAGTAATCACGGTAGAAGAGGCAAAATCTACCGCCACTACCTTGGATGTCGTAGAAGGTATGCAGTTTGACCAGGGATACCTTTCTCCCTATTTTGTAACCGATGCTGAAAGAATGGAAGTGCTTTTAGAGGATCCCTACATCCTTATTTATGAGAAAAAGATATCCTCGATCAAAGATATCCTGCCTTTGCTGGAGAAGATCGCCCGTGTAGGCAAACCGTTATTGATCATTGCCGAAGAGGTAGAGGGTGAGGCACTGGCAACTTTAGTAGTTAATAAGATCCGCGGCACATTTGTTGCCTGCGCGGTAAAAGCCCCGGGATATGGTGACAGACGCAAAGCAATGCTGGAAGATATAGCTGTTCTTACCGGCGGTAAGGCATTGACCGAAGACCTGGGGATCAAGCTGGAGAATGTTGATGTGGAGGATCTTGGCCGGGCAAAAAAGGTAAAAATTGACAAGGAAAATACCACTATCGTTGAAGGCGCGGGGAAGAATGCCGCTATCAACGCCAGGATAGCCCAGTTAAAGAAGCAGATCGAAGATACTGATTCAGATTATGATAAAGAAAAACTGCAGGAGCGCCTGGCTAAGTTATCCGGCGGCGTTGCAGTTATCAACGTGGGCGCTGCTACAGAGACAGAAATGAAGGAAAAGAAAGCCCGCGTGGAAGATGCTTTGCACGCCACCCGCGCAGCCAGCCAGGAGGGTATTGTTCCCGGCGGCGGGGTAGCATTGGTCCGCGCCATCCCTGCTTTAGACAAACTAAAGCTGGAAGGCGACGAAAAGATCGGCGTTAATATCGTAAAACGCGCCATCGAAGAACCGTTAAGGATGATCGCCCAGAACGCAGGATTAGAAGGTTCAGTGGTCCTGCAGAGGATCAAAACGGAAAAGACCAATATAGGCTACGATGTCAGCCAGGATGCTTATGTTGATATGATAGAGGCCGGGGTAATTGATCCTACAAAAGTTACCCGCTCGGCATTGCAGAACGCCTCAAGTATTGCCGCGTTATTGCTTACAACCGAAGCTTTGATCGCGGATAAACCGGAAAAAGAGGATAAGATGCCGGGCATGCCCGCAGGCGGAATGGGCGGCATGGGAGGTATGGGCGGAGGGATGTACTAAATCCCGGAGCTGCAAGCAACAAGTTTCCCACAAAGGGCGTAGAGCAATCTACGCCCTTTTTATTTTGGAGGGACGTTTGGAGGGACGTTCCCCAAGGGGACACCCTTTTCTATAATCTACCTTATAATTTATTGAGTTACAACCGGTTAAATATACAAAAGGTGGTACCTGAGGGAACGTCCCCCAGTATTCTCTTGACAAAAATATGGGTGGGGATAAACTTATCGTATGAAGAATCTGGAGATTGCTCAGATATTCCGGGATATTGCCAGTATACTGGAGATCAAGGGGGAGAATGTTTTCAGGATCCGCGCATATGAAAGGGCTGCGCAGAATATTGAGGGGCTAAGCCACGATATAGATGATCTTGCCCGCCAGGATAAACTGGAGGAGATCCCGGGTATCGGTAGCGACCTGGCGGATAAAATTAAAGAATTTATCAAAACCGGCAAGATCAAGGCGTATGAAGATTTAAAAAAGAGCATTCCCAAAGGCCTATTGGGCCTGCTTAATATCCCTTCAGTCGGCTCGAAAACCGCAAAACTTTTATATGAAAAATTAAAGATAAAAAGCGTTTCTGACCTGGAAAATGCCATACATAAGAATAAGCTTAAGGGAATCTTCGGAATAAAAGAAAAAACCGTTGAGAATATCCTTAAGGGCATCGGGGTGCTTAAGAGAGGGAAGGAAAGGATGACCCTTGCCCGGGCAGCTCTCGCTGCGGAGGAGTTTGTAAAACCCCTGGAAAAACTCCCGGATGTCAAAAGATTATCAACCGCCGGCAGCCTGCGCAGGCAAAAAGAGACCGTAAGGGATATTGATATACTGGTAGTTTCCGCCAAGCCGGAAAAAATAATGTCTGCTTTTACTAATATCCCGGCGGTAAAAGACATTCTGGCCGGAGGAAAAACCAAATCCTCCGTGCGCACAAAGGATGACGTGCAGGTGGATTGCCGGGTAGTGGAAGACAGGTCATTCGGGGCAGCTCTGCTTTATTTTACCGGCTCAAAGAACTTCAATATCAAGCTCAGGCAGATGGCGATAAAAAAGGGGCTTAAGATAAATGAATACGGGGTTTTTAAAAAAGAAGGATTTGTCGCAGGAAAGAGCGAAGAGGAGATATTTAAACTGCTCGGCATGCAGTACATCGAGCCGGAGATGAGGGAAGACACCGGGGAGATAGAGCTGGCAAAGAAGTTTAAACTGCCGGAACTAATAGAACAGAAAGACCTGAAAGGTGATCTACACGTGCACTCCAAATACTCCGACGGGTCAAATAGTATAGAAGAAATGGCGGATGCCTGCCGCAAAAGAGGTTATTCTTACGCGGCTATCACCGATCATTCCAAGAGCCTTAAGATAGCTCACGGGATGGGCGCTGCCGGCCTAAAAAAGAATAAATCCGAAATTGACAGGTTGAATAAGAAACTAAAAGGTTTCAGGATCCTGTTCGGGACTGAGGTAGAGATAGATTCTAACGGAAAAATTGATTATGAAGACGGTATTCTTAAGGAATTTGACGTGGTAGTAGCGGCGATCCATACGGGCTTTAAACAATCCAGAGAACAACTGACCAGGAGGATAACCAGGGCTTGCGCAAATAAATACGTGCATATTATTGCCCACCCTACCTCCAGGCTCTGGGGGGGTACGCGAGGCCTATGATATTGACCTGGATAAGATCCTGAAAGCGGCCAAGGATACCAACACCCATTTAGAGATAAACTCCTTTCCCCAAAGGCTGGATCTAAACGACCTGCAAAGCCGCAGGGCAAAGGAAATGGGCGTAAAGTTAGCTATCTCTACCGATTCCCATGCAACCGATCAACTGGAGGCAATAAAATTCGGGATCTCGGTGGCCAGGCGCGGCTGGCTTTCCAAAAACGATGTTATAAATACCCTGCCCTTGGAAAAACTGCTCAAAGAGTTAAAAAAATAGAAAATAAATAAATATTGACAAATCCGCTCCTCTGATGTAAAATTCAATATCCTTTCAAACTTTTTCCCTGGAAGAGGCTAAAATTTCGTAACCTATTATAAAACAAGGGGTTAACACAAGGAGAGCTACAAAATGGCAGAGTGGATAGGTATTGGCAGGCGCGCGAGAAGATGCTACGGCTTTGATGAGATTGCCCTGGTTCCCGGCGCCCGAACCGTGAATCCCAATGAAGTTGACGCAAGTTTTGAGTTTGGCGGTAAAAAATTCAAGATACCTATTCTTGCCGCTGCCATGGACGGGGTCGTGGATGTAAAGTTCGCTATAGAAATGTCCCGTTTGGGCGGGATCGCGGTGCTTAACCTGGACGGCATACAGACCCGCTATGAAAATCCGGATACGGTGCTGGAAGAGATCGCTAAAGCAACTCCGGCGAAAGCCACGGAATTGATCCAGTCGGTCTATACTACCCCGATCAAGGAAAAACTGGTAACAAAAAGGGTATCGGAGATCAAGAAAGCCAAAGCCACTGCAGTAGTCAGCTGTATCCCGGCTAACGCGGATAAATTTTCAAAGCTGGCCATTGATGCGGGAGCGGATATTTTTGTCATACAGTCCACCGTAACCACCACCAAACATATTTCCACGCAATACAAGACACTTGATCTGCATAAATTCTGCAAATCCTTAAAGATTCCGGTTATCCTGGGCAATTGCGTAACCTATGAGACCACCCTGGAACTTATGGATACGGGAGCAAGCGGACTGCTTATCGGCGTAGGACCGGGAGCTGCCTGCACGACCCGCGGGGTATTAGGCATCGGTGTGCCCCAGGTAACCGCTACGGTTGACGCAGCAGGAGCGCGCGATTTTTATTTCAAACGCACGGGTAAATATGTTTCCATTATTACCGACGGAGGAATGAACCGCGGCGGGGATATCTGCAAGGCCTTTGCCTGCGGGGCAGATGCCGTAATGATCGGCTCAAGCTTTGCCCGCGCTCAAGAGGCCCCGGGGAGAGGATTCCACTGGGGCATGGCTACTTCGCACGTCAATCTTCCCCGCGGCACCCGCATACAGGTGGGCACAACCGGAGGCTTGAAAGATATCCTTTTAGGCCCGGCAAAGGTAGATGACGGCTCACAAAATCTTATCGGCGCCTTAAAAACATCCATGGGCTCGCTGGGCGCAACGAACTTAAAAGAGATGCATGATGTAGAGATCATCATCGCGCCTTCCATCCAGACCGAAGGAAAAATTTTCCAGGTAGGCCAAAGAGTAGGAATGGGCAAATAAAGCAGTAGGTAGTAGATAGTAAGTAGTATGTAGGAAAACAAAGGAGTTAAATGAATAGGCAGACGATATTGATTTTGGATTTCGGGTCACAATATACACAATTAATTGCCCGCAGGGTCAGGGAGCATAAGGTTTTTTCCAAGATCATCCCTTACAATACCCCGGCAAAGGAGATCGCCGCGTTAAACCCTAAGGGCCTGATCCTCTCCGGCGGCCCTGCCTCGGTAGTTAATAAAAAATCCCCCTATCCGGATAAAGGAATCTTCAAACTGGGAGTCCCGGTGCTTGGTATTTGCTACGGGATGCAGGTTATCTGCGAGATGCTGGGGGGAAGGGTAAAACATACCCGCGAGCGCGAATACGGCAAGGTCGAGCTGTTCATTGACGATAACCGGGATCTTTTCAGCCATATGCCGGGGAATTTTACCTGCTGGGCCAGTCATGGTGATTATGTGACTAAGATGCCTGCGGGATTCCACACCAGCGCGCATACCGCAAATACACCGATAGCGGCAATATCCAACCAGAAGAGAAAGATCTTCGCCGTGCAGTTCCATCCGGAGGTTACCCACACGGAAAAAGGAACCCAGATACTAAGTAACTTTTTATTCAAAACCTGCGGATGCCTGGGCAGGTGGACCATGCAGTCATTTATCAAAGAAACCGTTGAAAATATCAAGAAGACGGTCGGTAAAGACAAGATAGTCCTGGGCTTAAGCGGAGGAGTGGATTCTTCGGTAGCTGCCCTGCTTATGCACCGGGCCATCGGAAAGAATTTACGTTCTATTTTTATCGATAACGGGCTCTTAAGAAAAGGGGAGGCCGAACAAATAAAGAGCGTATTTAAGAATATGTACCATCTTAACCTTGGGTATGTTGACAGAAGCAAGAGGTTCCTTGAGCGCTTAAAAGGCATAACCGACCCGGAGGAAAAAAGAAAAATAATCGGGGATGAATTCGTCAAGGTCTTTGAAGAAGAGGCCAAAAAGATAAAAGGGGTGAAATTCCTGGGCCAAGGCACCCTGTATCCGGATGTCATTGAATCTGTTTCCCCGACCGGCGGACCAAGCAGGAAGATCAAGAGCCATCATAATGTCGGCGGGTTACCTGCGCACATGCATCTTAAGCTGATCGAGCCATTAAGGGAGCTTTTTAAAGATGAGGCACGCGAGATAGGAAGACAAATGGGCCTGCCCGATCATATTATCCAGCGCCAGCCATTTCCCGGCCCGGGCCTGGCAGTAAGAATAATCGGAGAGATAACCAGGGAACGGCTGGATCTTCTGAGAGAAGCGGACAAGCGAGTAATTGAAGAGATATCCAAGGCCGGGCTCTACGAACAGATCTGGCAGTCTTTCGCGGTATTATTGCCGATCAAGACCGTGGGGATCATGGGGGATGAACGTACTTATGAAAATGTTTGCGCGCTTCGCTGCGTCTCCAGCTTTGACGGTATGACCGCCGACTGGGTAAAACTTCCTTATGAGGTAATGGAAAGGATCTCCAACCGCATTATCAATGAGGTCAAAGGAATTAATCGTGTAGTTTACGATATCTCATCCAAGCCTCCCGCAACTATTGAATGGGAATAAATTAGTTCTTCCGGACTACAAATGCCTCATTCTGAATTCGTCCACCTTCACCTGCATACTCAATACAGCCTCTTAGACGGCGCCTGCCGCATACCTGAAATACTAGCCATCGCTAAAAGCTTTAAAATGGATTCCCTGGCCATCACCGACCATGGGAACATGTTCGGGGCGGTCGATTTCTACCTGGAAGCCAGAAAAGCGGGGATCAAGCCGATCATCGGCTGCGAGGTTTACGTTGCTCCCCAAAGCCGGCTGAATAAAGGCGGAAGCGGCATTGAAGACGCTGCCAATCATTTGATCCTCCTGTGCCGCGACGAAGAAGGTTACCATAACCTGATGAAACTGGTTTCCATCGGGTATCTGGAAGGATTCTATTATCGGCCGCGTATTGATAAGGAGGTCCTCGCCCAACACGCCAAAGGGCTGATAGGTTCATCCGCCTGCCTAAAGGGCGAGATCAGCCAACTTTTACAGCAAAAACGTTTTAATGACGCTTTAAAAATTGCCGATACCTATCAGAATATTCTCGGAAAAGGAAATTTTTACCTGGAAATCCAGCCTAACTCCATACCTGAACAAAAAATCGTAAACGAGGGAATGCTCAAGCTCTCTAAAGAGTTGGGCATACCTTTAGTGGCTACAAATGACGTGCATTATCCTACCAAAGACAAGGCATCGGCGCATGAGGCGCTGTTATGCATCCAAACGCAAAACACCCTCGATGACCCCAAGCGCATGCGTTTTCAGACGGATGAATTTTATTTCACTTCACCTGACGAGATGAAAGAGGCCTTCCGCCATTGCCCGCAGGCTGTTACAAATACCCTTGAGATCGCCGGACGCTGCAACCTGGAGCTTGATTTTTCGCAAATGCACTTACCCAAATATATCCCGCCCGGCGGAAAAAATAAGGAGGAATTCCTGCTGGAGCTCTGTGAAAAAGGAATGCGCCAGAGGGAACTTAATCATGAACCGGAAATCCAAAAACGGCTTGATCATGAGTTAAAGATCATCCGGGATATGGGTTTCATCAGTTACTTTCTTATCGTCTGGGATTTTATCCATTATGCCAAAAGCCAGGGCATTCCCGTAGGTCCGGGAAGAGGATCTGCCGCCGGAAGCCTGGTGAGCTTCCTCCTGGGGATCACCGACCTTAATCCTTTGAAATACGGGCTGCTCTTCGAAAGATTTTTAAACCCTGAGCGCATGGGCCTGCCGGATATTGATATTGATTTCTGCTATGAAAGAAGGCAGGAGGTTATTGATTATGTAACCAAGAAATACGGCCAGGAGAATGTCGCCCAAATCATTACCTTCGGGACTATGCAGGCTAGGGCCGTGGTCAGGGATGTGGGCAGGGTCATGTCGGTTCCCTACGCGGATGTTGACCGGATCGCCAAGATGATCCCGGCAGAATTGGATATGACCCTCAAAAAAGCCCTGGAGAGCGAACCGGAATTAAATAGCCTTTACAAAAATGATCCCGAAATAACCAAGCTGATCAATACCGCTATATCTTTGGAAGGATTGAACCGCCATGCCTCTATCCATGCAGCCGGAGTAGTCATCGCGGATAAGCCCTTAAACAATTATACTCCTATATTCAAAACCGGTGATGATCAGATCACCACCGGTTACAGCATGGGGATATTGGAAAAGATCGGCCTGCTTAAGGTTGATTTCCTGGGTTTAAGGACCCTTACGGTTATCGACGAAACGGTAAAGCTGGTCAAAAAAACCCGCAACATAGACTTTGATATTGAGAATCTGCAGCTGGATGACGCAAACACCTATAAACTCTTAGCTTCCAGCCACACCATCGGCATATTCCAGGTAGAAAGCTCAGGTATGCGAGACCTGCTAAAAAAACTTGAGCCGGAGCGTTTTGAGGACCTGATAGCGCTGCTTGCTTTATACCGGCCCGGACCGATCGGCTCAGGGATGCTTGATGATTTTATGAAGCGCAAACATGGCTCTATCCCCATCAAATACGAGCATCCCAGATTAGAGCCTATCCTGAAAGAAACCTACGGAATCATGGTTTACCAGGAACAGATCATGCAGATCGCTTCAACCTTGGCGGGATTTTCCCTTGCCCAGGCCGATATCCTGCGCAAGGCCATGGGCAAAAAGATACCCGAAGTCATGGAAAAGGAGAGGAAAAATTTCTTAACTGGCTGCATTAAAAACAATATCAAGGAGAGCACTGCCTCTAAGATCTTTGACCTTATCGAATATTTTTCCGGTTACGGCTTCAATAAATCACATTCGACCGCATATGCGCTTATCTCCTACCGCACTGCTTACTTAAAAGCAAACTACCCGGTAGAATTCATGACCGCCTTGCTTACCTCCGAACGAGACAACACTGACAAGATCGTTGAGTATGTGAATGAAACCCAGCATATGGGATTGGCTGTGCAGCCGCCGGATATAAATGAGAGCGAGGTGCTTTTTAAAGTAGTTGATGAAAAAACCATCCGTTTTGGCCTGTTGGCTATAAAAAATGTGGGTAAATTGGCAGCTGAATCCATGGTCGCAGCTCGGGAGAAAGGAAAGTTCACCTCATTGGAAGACCTATGCCGGCGCGTTGACCTGAGATTGGCAAATCGAAAGGTCCTGGAAAGCCTGATAAAATGCGGGGCATTGGATTCTTTCGGTGCCGGACGTGCCAGGATGTTTGCCGGTTTAGATATGATATTAGATGGCGCCCAGAGGGTGCAAAAAGAAAGATCCAGCGGCCAGCTTTCCTTTTTCAGCCAGTCTTCAGAAGTCAATGGCTTCAAAGACAATACGAACAACCTGCCTGATGTAAAAGAATGGCCCGAGCCGCAGCTGCTCTCATTTGAAAAGGATATGCTTGGTTTCTATGTCAGCGGCCACCCATTGGCGCGTTATGCCAAACAGCTTAAGCGCTTTGTCTCCTGCTCTACATTAAACCTCCATGAACATCAGGATCAGGACACGATCAAGATCGTCGGCCTGATCGCAAAAATTAAACAGACTCTCACCCGGGCCAAGCAGGAAAAAATGGCGATATTAAAGCTTGAGGATTTAAACGGGGTGGTAGAGGCCCTGGTCTTTCCGCGCGCCTATCAAAAGATAAGCCGTTATATCCAGCTCAACACCGTAGTGCATATCCGCGGCACACTTAACCTGAAAGAGGATACCCCGAAAATAATCGTGGAGGACCTTTTTCCATTTGAAGAAATCTATAAATTGATCACTGCCATGAATATTAATCTCTCCGCGATAAGGGAAAATACCTTTGAATCCCTGAAAGGCCTCCTGGCCGAATACCGCGGTAATATCCCCATTTATCTACATTTGGACACTCCAGCCAGATCAAGGGTCCAGCTGGTGGTCGGCCAAAACCTATATGTGTCCCCTTCGGAGAAATTGATCGAGGAGATAGATAACCTTCTTGGGGAGGAAAGATTGTCTTTAGTCTTATGAAAAACGGCAATATAAGATTAACGGGAAAATTTATTGACAAATCCTTATTGGGTGTTAAAGTAAAGAGGAAATTAAGATATAGGTTAAGGGAAATCCGTTTATTCGGATGCGGTCCCGCCGCTGTAAGAGTTGACGAAAGCTGCTAAAGCCACTGTGCTGACAGGTGTCAGGATGGGAAGGCGCAGCAAGTAGGGAGAAACTCAAGCCAGAAGACCTGCCTATATAAAGAAAAGTAACGCCTCGCGGAATGGGCCATAATATTATCAGGGTGAAGCCCGATCCAGGTATGAAAAATACCAGATCGGGATTTTTATTTTATGAAGAAAATTATTCTGTTAAGTATATTTATCGCCTCATTTCTCCGAATGGGCTCGGCTGCCATGCCGCGTTATATCTCCCTTGCACCGTCAACTACCGAAATCCTCTTCGCCTTGGGATTGAATGAGGAGATAGTGGGGGTGAGCACCTACTGCAATTATCCGCCGGAGGTGAAAGGTAAGGTCAAGGTTGGAAGTTTCAGCTCTCCCAGCATGGAAAAGATCATTGCTTTAAAACCGGATCATATATTTTGCACCGGCCTTGAGCAGGCCCCGGTTATTACTCAGCTAAGACAGCTCAATTTCAAGGTCTATGTTTCCGATCCGACAAGTATGGAGGAGCTGTTTGATTCCATTAGAGAGATAGGTAAATTGACGAATAGATCCGCCGAGGCCATTGCTTTGACGCAGAGATTGCAGGATGAGGTTGCAACCGTAACTTCCAAGGCGCAGCTTATCCCGCTTGATAAAAGGGTAAGAGTTTTTATAGAGATCTGGCATGAGCCGCTGATGACCGCAGCCGGCGGTTCTATTGTTGATGAATTGATCACCCTGGCAGGCGGGATCAATATCGCCCATGATCTTCCCCGGCCTTACTGTAATATCAGTTCTGAAAAAGTTATCAGCCTGGACCCGCAGTGCATTATTATGGCTTATATGGATAAAGAGCCATCCTTAAAATTGCTCAAGCAGCGTTTTGGATGGGATAAGATAGAAGCGGTAAAGAACCAGCGGGCATTTAACGATATTGACCCGGACACCCTGCTTAGGCCGGGGCCAAGGATCACCCAGGGCCTAGTTGAGGTTTACAAAAGATTATACCCGCAAGGATAAATATGTATTTTAAGAAAAGGTTTGGGATCTTATTTTTATTGCTGGGGTTGACGATAGTTTTTGGCCTGGTCAAAGGCGCGGTGAATATCCCTCTATCTGACCTCCTGCTTAAAAATAACCAGGCTATTTTTAATCTGCGGCTTTTGCGCATAGCGGCGGCGATCCTGGTAGGAAGCGGCCTGGCAGTTTCCGGCATAGCCCTCCAGGCGATCTTAAGGAACCCCTTGGCTGAACCGTATTTGTTAGGCACTTCAAGCGGAGCAGGCCTGGCTGCGGTAACTGCGGCGATACTCGGACTCTCAAGGCTTTATATGCCTCTGGCTGCTTTCCTGGGAGCGCTGGCAAGCATTATCCTGGTTTACAACCTGGCGCGGGAGAGAGGAATGATCGCGGATAGATCATTAATCCTCTCCGGGGTGATCGTTTCGGTCGCCTTCTCATCAATAATAGTGTTCCTGGTATCCTTGTTCGGCAATGAGGCAATGCATGAAATGAACTGGTGGTTGTGGGGAAGCCTGCAGGTCTATGATTACAAGCTTTTGCTCCTGGTAGCCATTCCGGTTATATTGGGTATCTGCGGTATTTATCTCTTTGCCCAAGACCTGAATGCCATTAGTATGGGGGAGGAGGACGCGGTGCATCTTGGCATAAATACGCAGGCAATAAAGAAAATATTGATCCTTGTCACCGCGATAATCACCGCCAGCCTTATCTGCATCTGCGGGATAATCGGATTTGTCGGCCTGATCGTGCCGCATATGATGCGCCTGATCGTGGGGCCAAACCACAAACTCCTGATACCGGTGACCTGTCTGGCTGCCTCAATATTTGTGGTCCTCTGCGATCTTTTATCGCGCACCCTCTTTGCGCCGATCGAAATTCCCATCGGTGTGATCACGGCGATAATCGGGGCCCCGGTATTCATCATTCTCCTGAAAAAAGGAAAAAGGATATAATGAACGCGTTACTGGCATTAAATAATGTAAGCGGCGGCTATTATAAGGAGGATGTGATTAAAGGCGTATCCTTGGATGTAAATGCCGGGGATTTCCTGGTGATCATCGGGCCTAACGGCTCGGGGAAAACTACGTTGTTGCGCATGGCAACCCGCGTGCTTGCTTTAAGAAAGGGAGAGATATTCTATCAGGATAAGAATATCTCGGCTATGGCTTTAAAGGAGTTCTGCAAGAGGGTGGCTTTCGTCTCACAGGATATCTCAACCGGTTTTTCTTTTACGGTGATGGAACTGGTCCTGATGGGCAGGATCCCGCATCTAAAGAGGCTGCAATTTGAAGGCAAGAGAGACATAGAGATCGCCACGGAAAAACTGTTCTTAACCGACACCTTTGGCTTAAAAGACAAACGCATAGATGAATTGAGCGCCGGTGAGCGCCAGCGGGTAATTATTGCCCGGGCTTTGGCGCAGGAGCCTGAGCTCCTGTTCTTGGATGAGCCGACCAGCCACCTGGATATCGGCCACCAGATCCAGACCCTGGACCTGTTAAAAAGATTGAACTTGAAGAATAAGCTGACGATCGTAATGATCCTGCACGATTTGAATTTAGCCGGCGCTTATTCTAACCGTATCGCCCTGCTTGATAAAGGTGTTATTTTTAAGGAGGGGGCTCCGGAGGAGGTCCTGACTTATCAGAATATAGAGGCGGTGTACAAAACTATCGTTCTTGTAGATAAGAATCCCGTTACAGGCAAGCCAAACCTGCTTTTAGTTCCGGGAGAGAAATAATGGGGACAAAACTTGTCTTGATCCGCCATGGGATAACCGAATGGAATAAGCAGAGAAGATACTGCGGCTGCAGAGATATAGGTTTAAGTGAGCAGGGTAAGACCCAGGTTCTCCGCCTGCGAAATAAATTTAAGGGGTTTGAGTTTGATAAGATCTATTGCAGCGACAGGAAACGTGCGCTTGAGACCAGAGCCATACTTTTCGGAAAAAGGGATTTTGTAAAGATGGAGGGTTTAAGAGAAATTGATTTTGGGGTGCTTGAGGGGCTAAGGCATGATGAGATCCTGAAAAAATACTCCAAGCTTTATAAAAAGTGGCTGGCCGATCCTTATAAAGGCCGGATCCCGGAGGCAGAGCCGATGCGGCTTTTTAAAAAGAGGGTCCAGGGAGCCATAAAGAAAATACTTCAGGCCAACCGCGGCAAGACCGTTGCCGTAGTCTGCCATGGCGGAGTGATCGCTATATTTGTGAGCAGCTTATTGAAAAGCAGGAATTTCTGGCGTTATGTCCCCTCAGCGGCAAGCGTAACCATCATCGAACATAGAGGAAAGGGTGTCCCCTTATGGGAAAAATAACATTGATTTTGGGCGGGGCGCGCAGCGGAAAAAGCACCTATGCCTTGAGCCTGGCCAAGAAATACAAAAAAGTAGCCTTTATCGCCACTTGCCAGGGTTTGGACAAAGAGATGCGGGAACGCATAATGCTGCATAAAGAATCAAGGCCAAAAAATTGGGAGACCTTTGAGGAGCCCAGAGATCTGGTAAAATTATCAGGGAAGATCAATAACACCTTTGATTGCATTCTTATTGACTGTCTGACTCTTTTGGTTTCCAATTTAATCTTAACCGGGGATAAACAAGATAAGATTATTAAGAAAATTACAGCGTTATTATCTGCTTTAGCCAGGAAGAAAGCAAAGATAATCCTGGTTTCTAATGAAGTGGGGCTAGGGCTGGTCCCTTCAAATAAACTGGGAAGGGAATTTCGCGATATCGCAGGAAGAGTAAACCAGCTGGTTGCCGATAAAGCCGATGAAGTGTTTTTTACTGTTTCAGGCATAGCGTTAAAAATAAAAGGAGGCAGGTAAGTGGAGAGGATTAAAGATATGATCAAGAATATTTCAGGGGTTGATCCTGTGATTATAAAGAACGTACAGGCAAGATTGGATAATTTAACCAAGCCCCTCGGGAGCTTGGGAAGATTGGAGGAACTGGCAAAACAGATCTGCGGCATCACTGCGAAAGAATCCCCGGCGTTAGTAAACAAAGTAATTTTTACTTTAGCCGCTGATCACGGGGTCACCGATGAGGGGGTAAGCGCTTATCCTAGAGAGGTGACAGCCCAAATGGTTTATAATTTTATCGCAGGCGGAGCAGGGATAAATGTCCTGGCAAAACATGCCGGTGCCAGAGTAGTGGTCGTGGATATCGGAGTTGCCGCTGACCTTAAGCCCGATCCAAGGTTGCGGGTAAAAAAGATAAATTACGGCACAAAAAATATGGCCAAGGGCCCGGCGATGAGCAGGGATGAAGCAACAAAAGCTGTACGCGCGGGGATAGATTTATTTGAAGAAGAACTCAAACGGGGTATTGATATTGCCGGGACCGGTGAAATGGGGATAGGTAATACCACTGCTGCCAGCGCGATAACTGCCTCTTTTACTGCCAGGCCGGTTGAAGAGATCACCGGAAGAGGGGCGGGGCTGGATGATCTTGGGCTAAAGAACAAAATCGAGGTTATTAAAAAATCCCTTTCGGTCAACAATCCTGACCCGGCTGATCCCCTTGATGTTTTATCCAAGGTAGGCGGATTTGAGATCGCCGGCCTTGCAGGGATAATCCTGGCTGCCGCTTCTCATAAAATCCCGGTAGTGATCGACGGGTTCATATCCGGGGCAGCTGCTTTGGTTGCTTTTAAAATTGAACCAAAAGTAAAAGAATATATGATCGCCGCTCATAAGTCCCAAGAGGGGGGCCATAAGATTATTTTAGAACATATCGGGCTAAGGCCGTTATTGGACCTGGATTTAAGGCTTGGAGAGGGCACCGGAGGCGCTTTAGCCATAGGATTAGCTGATGCGGCGGTAAAGATCCTTACCCAAATGGCGACATTTAAAAGCGCCAATGTATCGGAGAAGAATATATGATCGCCTCATTTTTGTCAGCGCTGCAGTTTTTAACAGTAATTCCAATTAAATTGAAAGAAGCCAATGAACAGAGAATGGCTGACTCAATGGTGTATTTTCCTTTTATCGGACTGCTCCTGGGATTATTTCTCATCGGGGTAAACGCGCTTCTATCTTTCTTGAACTTTCCTTCCCTGGCCATGAATGTGATCACCGTGATCACCCTGATCTTTATTACCGGAGGCCTGCATCTGGACGGTTTGTCGGATACTGCCGACGCTTTTTTGAGCGGAAGGCCAGGCGAGCAAATGCTTGAGATAATGCGCGACTCCCGTACCGGGGTAATGGGCGTTCTAAGCCTGATAAGCGTAATATTGTTAAAGATCATCCTCCTCTTTTCTATAAGCGGATCTTTGGAATCCGGCGCTTTGATACTGATGTGCAGCTTAAGCCGCTGGTCAGCGGTGGCTGCAGTATTCTTTTTCCCTTACGCCCGGCAGGAGGGAAAGGCAGAGGCCTTTATCAAAGGCATGAACCTGAAAATATTTATCCTTTCTGCGGTCGTAGCGGTTATCTGCGCTTCCCTGGCCTGGCAGATAAGAGGGCTGATCGTATTATTGATCGTTACCGGGTTTAGTTATGCGCTGGGAAAATTCTCGGTTAAGAAAATAGGGGGCATAACCGGCGATACCCTGGGGGCAACGATCGAATTATCTGAAATCATCACCCTTTTGGCGATCTTTATCCTGGGAAATATTCAGTACTAAATAGATGAAAACCAAAACATTACAGATCTGCGGCACAGGTTCCGGGGTTGGTAAAAGCGTGATCGTCTCTGCCTTATGCAGGATTTTCTTGCAGGAGGGTTACCGGGTCGCGCCTTTTAAAGCCCAGAATATGGCTTTGAATTCATTTGTTACCAGGGGCGAGGGTGAGATCGGCCGGGCCCAGGCAACCCAGGCCCAGGCCTGCCGTATAGAGCCGACGGTGGATATGAATCCTGTTTTGATCAAACCGACCAGCGACGTGGGCGCGCAGGTTATTGTTTTGGGCAGGCCCATCGGGAATATGAATGCCTTGCGTTACACGAAATACAAGAGCAGGCTTTTGGAGGTAGTGAGGAGCTCCTTTCGAAGGTTAGCCGCTGATCATGAGGTTGTAGTTTTAGAGGGGGCAGGCAGCCCGGCGGAGATAAATCTGAAATCGCATGACATAGTCAACCTGAGAATGGCGGTTTTCGCCAAAGCGCCTGTTATTTTGGTGGGGGATATTGATAAAGGCGGATTCTTTGCCTGGATCGTCGGGACTCTGGCACTATTGACCCCTAAAGAGAGAAGAATGATCAAAGGTATAATTGTAAATAAATTCCGCGGGGATATAACCTTGCTTAAGCCGGGAATAGATTTCCTGGAGAGGCGCACCGGCATCAAAGTGCTGGGGGTAATTCCTTATTATAAAGATATAAAAATCGCCGAAGAGGACGCTGTGCCTTTGGATAATTTTAAAGTTAGCTCCTCCGGAAGAGAGCGCAGGCTTAACATTGATGTGCTCTATCTGCCGCATATCTCCAATTTTACGGATTTCGATGCCCTGGAAAAAGAGCCGGACGTGCGTTTACGTTACCTGAAAAGCCCTGAAGAATTAAACAAGCCGGATATGATCATTATCCCAGGGACAAAAAATACTATCTCGGATTTAAGATACCTGATAAAGTCGGGATTTATGAAGAGGATATTATCCATTATCAACTCTGATAAGCCAGTTACTTTAGCGGGTATCTGCGGCGGCTATCAGATGTTAGGCAGCAGGATATATGACAGGCATGGACTGGAATCAAGGCGCAGGCAAATACCGGGATTGGGTCTCCTGCCGGTTGAAACCAGCCTAAAGACGGATAAGATCCTTGCGCGGGTTGAGGCAAAAGAGCTTATTTCGGGTTTAAAATTATCCGGGTATGAGATCCATCACGGTTTAACCCGGATCACGGAAAAATGCGATCCGCTTTTTGAGGTTCTTGAATGTAACGGCAAGAAAGTAAGGTATCCTGAGGGGGCGATCAGTAAAGACCGGCGTATTTTAGGCACATATATCCACGGCATATTTGATGCCGGCGCATTCAGAAGAAGTTTCTTGAACAGGATCAGGAAGAAGAAAGGGTGGCCTGCCCTACCGGTAAATAAAAATTTCGATCCGGATAAAGAGTTCGATAAACTGGCGCAGCTGGTAAGGAATAATATTGATATGGGTTTGTTGCACAGGATCATCGCGGGAGGATTGCGATGAAAGTAGCAGGCCTCTGGAGCTCGGGAAAAGATAGTTGTTTTGCCTGTTATAAAGCTGTCTCTATGGGGCATGACCTTTCTTTATTATTTAATTTTACGGAACCCGCCGGGAAAAATTCACTCTCTCACGGCCTCTCTGCGCCGCTCATTCTCAAACAGGCGCAGCTTAGCGGCATACCAATGGTTCAAAAGGCAATGCCCCAGGCCGGGGAATCCTACCGTGATGAATTTAAGGCATTGATCCGGGACTGGAAAAAGAAGGAGGATATCGCCGGGATAGTTTTTGGGGATATATACCTTAAAGAGCATAAAGAGTGGATCGATTCGGTATGCCGCCAGGCGCAGGTAGAGCCGGTAATGCCGTTATGGGGCAGAGATACCAAAGAATTGATCTTGGAGATCATTGATTCCGGTTTTAAAGCCATGGTGGTAGCGGTCAAAGCCGATCTATTGGGCAAGGAATGGCTGGGCCGCATTATAGACAGAAAATTTATTGAAGAACTAAAACCTGAAATTGACCCCTGCGGGGAGAAAGGAGAATTCCATACTTTAGTGGTTGATGGGCCGATGTTCAAAGAGCCGATCAAAATACTGGAAGCACAACCTGTATTAAGAGAGAGTTTGGGGAAACACTGGTTTTTGGATATTAAGAAATACGCTTAACTTCTAAAGATACAAACCGGATAGGCGAAGGAAGTCCTGGTAAAATTCCAGGCGCTGTCACGCAACGGTAATGAAAGGGCAGTAGGTAGTAGTCAGCAGGTAGTATATAGGGACAACCTACATGCTACCTACTATCTACTAACTACTGACTTTATGAGCCCGGTCGATCGCCTCATCGCAGGTAAGTACTCTCGCAAGAAGAGAAAGGGTTACAATGAAAAATGTTATTAAGAAATTCGCCGTTTTAAGCCTGTCCTTGTTTTTCCTGCCGGGCATTGCCTTTCCGCAAGGCGTTGAATTAGATAGGATCGTAGTTACTCCTTCAAGAATAGAAGAATCCTCCGGAGATGTCGGCCGCGTGGTCGATGTGGTTACTTCGCAGGAAATTGAATCAGGCGGTTCAGAGGACCTAGCCGATGCCCTAACAGACCTTACCTCCGTCAATATAAGCAGCTACGGTGGGCCAGGAACCAATAAAGATATCAGAATGCGAGGTTCTACTGCTGCCCAGGTATTAGTTTTAATGGATGGCAGGCCGATAAATAACCCCAGGGATGGTGCGGTTAATTTATCCGACATCCCCTTAGACAATATATCAAGGGTAGAGGTTATGCATGGCCCCGGCTCTAGTTTATACGGCAGTTCAGCAATGGGAGGAGTGGTTAATATCATCACCAAGAAGCCTCCTAAAGAAGGTCAAAAAGCAGAAGTTTATTCAAGCTTCGGTACTGCCCGGACCTACATCGAACGAGCACTCTATGGCGCAAGGGTCTCAAAATTCAGCTACCTTATCAGTGGGGGGTATGAAAGTTCTGAAGGCTTTCGCCAGAACTCCGAATTCAATGCAAAAGACTGCAATCTTAAATTAGAATACGACCTTAACAACGAGAATAATCTATGGCTAAGCTCCGGTTTTTATAAGAGCAGGCTAGGTACTCCCGGATCGACGATCTGGGGGATCGATGAGGATGACAAGCAGAATACGCTGAGGCGGTTCTTTGACTTTAAATGGAGTTTTAAGCCGCAGGAAGGTACCGGTCTATCCGCCAGGATGTATCAGAATTACGACCGGCTGGAATTCATAGAGAATTCGACTACTTATGATAAAGATATTCATGCTACTACAGTAAGAGGGTTTGACCTGCAGTTTGATAAGCAGCTATTGGATACCTACGGCATAGTGGCTGGGTTCAATTATGTGAAGAATATGAATGATTCTACCGCAAGCGCAAAGCATGAATATAATGTGACTTCCGGATACCTGGAAAATCGCCTGGATCTATTTGACAAAAAACTGAATTTCAATTTGAGCGCCCGGGTTGACGATTACTCCAATTTCGGCACGGAGTTTAACCCGAGCTTAAGCGCTCTCTATAAATTCAGTGAGGGCATAAAATTCCACGGCTTGATCAGCCGTTCTTTCCGTGCCCCCACATTTAATGATCTATACTGGCCAGATCAAGGCTGGGCAAAGGGGAATCCAAACTTAAAACCGGAAAAAGGGATCACGGAAGAGCTGGGAACTGAAATAAGGATAAACAGGCGTCTTGTATCGGGACTAACTTATTTTCACAGCGATTTTAAGCAGCTTATACAGTGGTCGACTGACAGTGCAGGGGTATCAATACCGGAAAATGTCTCTTCGGCTGTGATTGACGGAATAGAACTTGAAAACAAGATATTTATTTCGGATAATCTTGACTTAGGTATTAATTATACATACTTGGTCGCCAGGGACAAAGATACACGCAAATATCTTGTGTATCAGCCGATGAATAAAGTGGATGCCTGCCTGAAATACCATGGTTATGACGGGTTTACGGTTGAGTTGAAAGGGCAATTTACAGGCCAAAGGTTTGTTGATGACAAAAATATGATCAAGGTAAAACATTTTTTTGTCCTTGGGATCAGCGTATCAAAGAAATTTAAAACCGGAGTTACCTGTTTTGCCCACATTGATAACCTTACAAACCGCAAGTATCAAGTCATCCGCGGTTATCCTATGCCCGGATTCTCATTTACCGGAGGCCTGAAAGCCGAATTCTAACCTGGCTGCTTGCAACTTCAATTTTCCATGATAGAATAAACCATGGCTTACGATTACCGGTTATTGCGGCTTACCATCGCTATTTCCCTGCTGGCCCATGGCGTAATCCTTCTGCGCAGCCCCAACATGAATCCCTTTGCCCCGGCGCCGAAGAAACAGAAGATAGAGGTGCGTTATGTTAAAGAGAAGCCTCAAGCCAAACAGAAAGTCAAGACATCCTCGAATCCCGATCTGCAAAGGGCGCCTCTTAAGTCCGATCCCCTGCTTAAGCTCGATGCCAAGGTAGTCACGGGCAATAAGATCCCGCCTCCTTATATTGAGCGGGAGCAGATTTTCAAGAGCAAGCAGGATATTTTGGTAAATAAATCTTCGGATCTCTCCCGGCCGGCCTTCACCTCTTCCTCTCCGATAGCGATAAAAAAGAAGATCTCTCTGCCCCCGATAGATATGGGTAAGATCAAGAATCCCAGCTACATCACTTATTACCAGATCGTCCGGGAGAAGATCCGCCGCAGCGCGTATCAAAACTATACCCACAATGAGACAGGAGAAGTATATGTATCCTTTGTTATCTCAAATGACGGCTTGATCCGGAACGCGCGCTTAGTTGAGGAAAAGACAACCGCCAATGATTACCTTAAGGATATCGCGTTAAGGAGCGTAAGGGAGGCATCACCGTTCCCAAACTTTCCCAAAGAGCTGGATTACCAGCAGCTTTCCTTTAACATTATCATATCTTTTCAGATAGAATAATTCAGGGACACAATACTTAATTAGCATTTTTTAGGGACACCCTTCCGATTGGATTCAGAAACGTCCCTGCTTTGGGTTTAAAGACGTCCCTGGTTATTGACAGGGTTTTGAAAGAGTGGTATATTATAAACTTAAAATTAACCCGAAAGGAGATGATCATATTGTCACAGGTTGAAGTCAAGAGAGACGAATCTTTTGAATCCGCGCTGCGCCGCTTCAAGAAGAAGATCGAGCAGGAAGGTATCCTGCGGGAAGTACGCGACCGCAAGCACTACGAAAAACCCAGCGAGCGTAAAAGAAAGAAAGCAAAAACCAGAAGATAAGGGATGGACCAGTCCTATATCCGTAAGCCAATTGCAGCCGGCCAGTTTTATCCTTCGTCAGCTAAGGAGATAAATAAGATCATTTCTCTTTTTGCCGGTGTTGGAGGCCCAAAGAAGGAGGTTATAGGATGTGTCCTGCCGCATGCCGGATATATTTATTCAGGCCCGGTAGCTGTCCAGACAATTTCAAAGGTCAATATAAAAAAGACCGTTGTGCTCTTAGGCCCGAATCACACCGGGAGTGGTGCGCCTTTTAGTATAATGCCCCGCGGTGTTTGGGAGACCCCTCTTGGCAACGTAGAGATCGATGAAGGCTTGAGCCGGATCCTCTTAAATAGAACCAGGCATCTGGAAGTGGATCTGCTGGCGCACCTGGATGAACACTCGCTGGAAGTGGAGCTGCCCATACTGCAGTATTTCAGCAGGGACTTTAAGATTGTCCCGGTATCTATCATGAGCGATGATCTGGACGCGCTTAAAGAGCTCGGAGAAGAATTAGCCGCAGCGATCATGGATAACGATCTTAAAAGTTCAACCATGATAATCGCCAGTTCAGACCTGACGCATTACGAGGAGCAGAAAAGCGCCGAAAAGAAGGACGCCAGGGCGATAGAAGCAATAATAAATCTGGATGAAAATAAATTAGCCCAGGCAGTGAGGCAGTTTGATATCTCTATGTGCGGTTTTGCTCCGGTGACAGTCCTGTTAAAAGCCGCCAAACTTCTCGGGGCTAAAAAGGGAGAACTGATCAAATACCAAACCAGCGGCGATACGACTAAAGACTTTTCAAGCGTAGTCGGGTACGCCGGAATCACCATTTATTAAGCTATGGAAGAAAATCAGAAAAAAGTGGATCAGGACTGGAAGGAGAAGGTAGAAAAGGAAAAAGCCGCGCCTAAAGATAAGGACGCTTTTGTTCCTCCTCCCCCGGACTTTAAATTTTTTGTCACAACCCTTGCCATGCAGGCATCCATCGCCCTGGGGCATATGCCTAACCCGGCAACGGATAAGGTTGAGGAGGATCTGGTCCAGGCAAAATTCCTCATCGATACCTTAGGTATGCTGCAGGAGAAGACCAATAATAACCTCTCCAAGGAAGAGACCGAACTATTGGAGAATTTACTTTATGAATTAAGGGTGGCTTATCTGGAGAAGGAGAAAGGAAAAGCGAAATGATCGATAAGGAGCTGCTTGATATATTGGCCTGTCCTGCCTGCAAGGCGGATGTGGAATTAAAGGACAATAAGATCGTCTGCAAAAAGTGCGGGAGGAAATATCCCGTGCGCGACGGGATCCCCATAATGCTCGTCGATGAGGCAGAATGATAAAAATACTTGTTATCCACGGCCCTAACCTGAACCTGCTCGGCAAACGCGAGCCGCAAATTTACGGCCGGGTAACTTTAGCCCGGATCAACCGGATACTTCAGGGCGCGGCTAAAAAAAGAGGCGTTGCTCTTGTGATCAAGCAGAGCAACGTGGAAGGCCGTATCGTAGATCTTATCCAGCAGGCCAAAAAGAATAAATTCCAGGGCCTCCTGATCAACCCGGCAGCTTATACCCATACCAGCGTGGCCCTGCGCGATGCCATAGCCGCCTGCGGCTTGACCACGGTAGAAGTGCACCTTTCCAACATCTATTCCCGCGAAGAATTCAGGCACAAGTCGCTGGTCTCACCTGTAGCCAAAGGCACGATCATGGGGTTTGGGGCCAAAAGTTACCTCCTGGGGCTGGAAGCCCTGGTAGACCTGATCGAAGCGCGATGAATTCCCGCCTGGAGAGCACGTATTCCCAACTAAAACAGAGAGGGCTGGACAGCCTCCTGGTTTCTTTACCGGCAAACATATCTTATCTCACTGAATCCTTAAGCCGCGATTCCTATCTGTTGGTCTCTGAAAAAGGGAATATCTATTTTACGGATTCCCGTTATACCGAAGAAGCCGGATCTTTCCTGAAAGACAATGCTAAACTTAAAGAATGTAACGGCCCGGTGTTTAAATGTATCGCCCAGGCGGGCCTGGAGCTGGGCTTAAAAAGGATGGGTTTTGAGGAGAGGCACCTGGCCTTTGCCGAGTTTGCCAAGATAAAGGAATACTCCAAAGGCAGTTTTGAGCTGATGCCTACGCACGGCATCATTGAAGATAAAAGACAGGTTAAAGATAAGCAGGAGATAGCCAAGCTAAAGAAAGCGACGCGGATCACGGCTTTAGCTTTGCGGCATATCAGGAAGTTCCTTAAGCCGGGCATAAAAGAGGTGGAGGTGGCCGCGGAACTTGAACGCTTCATCAGATATCAGGGAGCCAGGGCTTCAGCTTTTGATATAATCGTGGCATCGGGGCATAACTCAAGCCAGCCGCATCACCTTTCAGGCCCAAGGAAGCTGAAGGACAAAGAGTCTGTGCTCATAGATTTCGGGGTTGACTTCCAGGGCTACAAATCCGACTTGACAAGGGTTTTCTTTTTGGGTAAAATAAAAGTTCTTGTCCGCAAAGTTTATGATATCGTGCTTTCGGCGCAGGAGTTGGCGATAAAAAGGATAAGGCCCGGCGCAGAAATGGCTGAAATTGATAGGGTTGCGCGGGAATACATCGCCGCAAAAGGGTATGCCGGTTACTTTACCCACAACCTGGGCCATGGTTTCGGCCTTGAGGTGCACGAGGACCCGCGGATCAGCGCTAGAGAGGCAAGCGCCTTAAAGCCAGGCATGACTTTTACGGTAGAACCTGGGATCTATTTGCCTGGTAAATTCGGGATAAGGATAGAAGATATGGTTTTAGTTACAAGGAAAGGATGTGAGGTGTTAAGTGGCTCTATCAATAAATGAGATAAAATCAGGAGTAACTATTTTAGTTGAGGGGGATGTTTATGTCTGCCTGGATGCCCAGCATGTCAAGCCGGGCAAGGGGGCTGCCTTTGTAAGGGCGCGCCTGCGCAATATGAAAACGAACAATGTCCAGGAGAAAACCTTCCGGGGCGATGAAAAAATAGAGCAGGCTTTCGTAGAGGAGCGTAAACTGCAATACCAGTATTCAAGCGGGGGGATGTTCCATTTTATGGACAGCGATAATTTTGAAGAGATCGCCATACCCGAAGATACTGTCGGGGATAAAGCGAAATTATTAAAGGATAACCTGGAGATTGAGGGTTATTTCTTTAAAGGTGAAACTTTGTCCATCACTTTGCCTAATTTCATTGAATTTAATATAGTAGAAACTGAACCAGGCATAAAAGGCGATTCTTCAAAGAGCGGGAATAAGCCGGCTACGGTTGATACCGGGGCAATCATCCAGGTTCCCTTATTTATTAATGTGGGTGACAAGATAAAGGTGGATACCCGCACCGGCGGAACTTATGTGGAAAGGATAAATTAACTTCAGTAAGGAGCCCTCTATGAATATCAAAGAGATCAAAGAGATGATCAACCTGATGAATGAGAACGGCCTGGTTGAGCTTGAGGTGGAAAAAGAGGATATGCGCATCCGCCTTAAGAAAACAGCCGCCGGCCTTGAAGGCCCGATACTCATAGAGAGGCAGGGTATGGTCCCGGCTCAGGCCCCCGCAGGGCAGATCCCCCCGGAAGTAGAGGCCAAGAACCTGATTAAAACAGTAGAGATCAAGAGCCCGATGGTCGGCACATTTTACCGCGCCCCCAATCCGGAGGCTCCGGCTTATGTGGAGGCAGGCCAGACGATCGAGCCGGGCCAGGTGATCTGCATAATTGAGGCAATGAAACTGATGAATGAGATAAAATCAGAGATAAGGGGCAAGATCCTGGAGATATTGGTAGATAACGCCGAACCGGTTGAGTTCGGCCAGTCTTTATTCCTTATTGAGCCGCTCTAAAAACAAAAATGTTCTCCAAAATACTCATTGCCAACCGAGGCGAGATCGCCTTAAGAATAATCCGCGCAGCTCATGACCTGGGCATCCGCACCGTGGCTGTTTACTCTCAAGCAGACCGCAACAGCCTGCACGTGCGTTTTGCCGACGAAGCCATCTGCATCGGCCAGGCTTCATCCTCCAACAGTTATTTGAATATCCCCGCGATCATAAGTGCGGCGGAGATCACCGACGTAGAAGCCATCCACCCCGGTTACGGATTCCTGGCTGAGAACGCGCATTTTGCCGAGATCTGCGAATCCTGCAAGATCACCTTTATCGGCCCGACACCGGAGAATATCCGGCTTATGGGGGATAAAATGGCCGCGCGCACCACCATGCAGAAGGCCGGGCTGCCGATCGTTCCGGGAAGCCGCTCGGTCATCAAGAACAAAGAAGAGGCGCTTAAGACCGCCAAAACAATCGGCTATCCAGTGATCATCAAAGCAGCTGCCGGCGGCGGCGGCAAAGGAATGCGTATCTGCCACAATGACCTTACCCTGGTTTCAAGCCTTTTGACCGCCCAGAGCGAGGCAGAAGCCAATTTCGGTAATTCCAGCGTTTACATCGAAAAATATATTGAAAAACCGCGCCATATTGAAGTGCAGCTTATCGGCGACCGGCTGGGCCATATTTTGCAGCTCGGGGAAAGGGACTGCAGCATCCAGAGAAGGCATCAAAAATTGCTGGAGGAGTCGCCTTCGCCGGTAGTGGACTCCAAAATGCGCAAGAGATTAGGAGAGATGGTCTTAAGGGGGATGAAGTCCGTTGGTTTCGTCAGCTGCGGAACGATCGAGTTCCTGCTGGACGCAAAAACGAATAATTTTTATTTTATGGAGATGAATACGCGCATCCAGGTGGAGCATCCGGTCACCGAGATGGTTACCGGGATCGACCTGATCAAGGAGCAGCTGCGGGTTGCCAGCGGCGAGAAGCTCAAGATCCAGCAGGATGATGTGCGCATCACGGGTGCTGCCATCGAATGCCGGATCAACGCCGAGGACCCGGATAATAATTTTATGCCTTCACCCGGAAAGATAGAAACCCTCATCCTTCCCGGAGGCCCTAATGTGCGCGTGGATACCCATATTTACGCCGGATATGAAATACCTCCTTATTATGATTCCCTGTTAGGCAAACTTATTGTCCACGGCAACAACCGCCAGGAAGCGATCAGGACCATGCGCCGGGCATTGAGCGAATTTTATATAGCGCCCATCAAGACCACCATCCCTTTTCATCTCAAGCTTATGGATAACGCTTTATTCAAAAAAGGGGATATATCCACCCATTTTGTGCAGGAGCTTCTGGCATCTGAGGGTAAAGGAGAGTAAATGAAAAGCGAAGAGACAAGGAATGAACTGGGGGCAGTCAGGATCCATAAAAACGTGATCGCTTCCATAGCGGCAATTGCTGCCGTAGAGATCGAAGGGGTCAAGAGGGTAGGCGGCGGATTAAGGATCGGCCTGCTTGAGCTGATCGGCCAGAAATCACAAGGAGCGATAAAAGTGGATATCTCCAGAAATGAAGAGGTGAAAGTGGATATCCCGCTGGTCATCAAATACGGTTATAATATCCCGGATATCGCAAGCCGCGTGCAGGAGAATGTGCGGCTGGCGCTGGATAAAATGAGCAATCTTTCCATTAAAGATATCAATGTGAATGTGCAGGGTATAGAAAGGGGGCAATGATGAAGTTTCTTTCCATTCTGGGAATTTTATTTTATTCCGCGGTTATCACGCTCATCGGCCTGGTGCTGATAGTCTTTGCCTTAAACTTTCTATTGCCCCAGGATGTGAATAATGTTCTTGTCTATCTTCAGGAGAGCTCAAACTCCCGGATCATCATCGGCCTGGTAGGAGCGCTCTTGATCCTGATAAGTTTTTCTTTCGCCCAGATCATCCTGGGCAAATTCCAGAGGGAAAAGACCATTGCTTTTTCCACTTCCGGAGGCCAGGTGACCATTTCGCTTTCGGCGGTTGAGGACCTGATCCGGAGGCTGGCCGGGGTGATCC
>JAQUME010000011.1 GCA_028718245.1 Candidatus Omnitrophota bacterium | reverse complement strand
CCAGCTTACTTTTCCCGCTGACAGCTTGCAGGCCGTTATACACCGAATCCTGCCTGCGCAAACCCCCTAAAACCAGGGCCTTTACTTTTCTAAAAGAATACCTGCTTATGATATCCGCTATCGCCTTGCGGTTAGCACGATTAGCCACCACGATGATCTCGTCTATCGCCGGGTGTTCGTTTAAAACACGCAGCGAATAAAATACGAGCGGCCTTGCGCCTATTTTTACTAATGGCTTAGCAACCTGAGAATTAAGCCGCCTGCCGCGTCCTGCAGCTAAAAGAATAGCGCTAGCCATGATTACTTTTCAAGCTTGGTAAAAATCATCCTGCCGGCCTGGGTTTGCAGGACCGAGGTAACCGCTACCTGCACATCCTGGCCGATGAACCGGCGGGCCTCCTCTACCACGACCATGGTGCCGTCATCAAGATAGCCGACTGCCTGGTTATGCTCCTTGCCTTCCTTGATCAGCTTGATGCGCATCTGCTCGCCGGGGAAAACCACCGGCTTTAAGGCATTGGCGAGTTCATTGATATTCAGGACCTTGATCCCCTGGATGCTGGCTACCCGGTTTAAGTTAAAATCCACGGTAAGGATCTTGGCTTCAAGCAGCTTGGCTAACATTACTAATTTGGCGTCAACCTCCGTGGTCTCCGTAAAATCCTGCTCATGAATGGATATATCCATCCCCGGCTCTTTCTGAATGGCATTAAGTATCTCTAAGCCCCTTCTGCCCCTCTGGCGCTTGATCGGGTCGGTAGAGTCGGCGATCTGCTGCAGCTCCCTGAGCACGAACTTCGGGATGATCACCTTGCCGCCCAAAAACCTGGTCTTACAGATATCCACGATCCTGCCGTCGATGATCACGCTGGTATCCAACAGGACCACATCCCCTGCCTGGTCCTGCCTGCGCAAGCGCACGTAAGGGATAATGACATTAAATTCATCCTTGCCGCGTAGCGCTATGATCATCCCCAGGTAACAAAAAGCCAGGGTCAGCCCCACCCGGATCCTGGAGAGGCCGGCCGGGTCAATGACAAGGAGGCTGAAAGCATCTCCTACAAGCTTGGCCATGATCAGGCCCAGGATCAGGCCGAATACCGCGCTGGATAAACCCTTTACCGAAACCTTGCGCATGGCCGCCTCTAAAATGATCAATCCCAGCGCGACAAAAAACCCGATGAGCATACCTGTTAAGCCTGAACCACTTGCTGCCAGCGCCTGAAACCCGATGAACATGCTGCCTATGATAAATAAAAGTCTTACTAATAATAAATTCATTTCATTGCCCCCTTTGCGCCCAAAATAATATCCAGGGCCTCTTTTAAGGTAGATACTCCGATGATCTCCATATCGGATTTGCTCACTTTTAAATTCCTGCAGCTGTTCTTAGGCAGTATGCAGTGTTTAAACCCAAGCCGCTCCGCTTCATTTATGCGCGTAAGTACCTGGGATATGCTCCTGATCTCTCCGGACAAGCCCACCTCCCCTAAAACCACTGCCTGCGGCATAACCACCTGCTCCCGGAAACTTGAAGCGATCACCGCGCAAACCGCCAGGTCTGCTGCCGGATCCTCTACTTTTATTCCTCCGGCGACATTGACGAATATATCTTCTGCCTCAAGTGCTAAGCCCATCCGCTTCTCCAGGACCGCTACAAGCAAGGAGAGCCGGTTAAAATCAAACCCTTGAGCCCTTCTCCTGGCATAACCAAAATTGCTTCTTGATACCAAGGACTGGATCTCTACTAAGAGCGGCCGCGTGCCCTCCAAAACAGAGGTCACGATCGTGCCGGATACATTGCTGGGACGCTCAGAGAGGAATATCTCCGAGGGATTTTTTACCTCCGATAAACCATGAGGTCCCATTTCAAATACGCCGATCTCATTGGTAGAACCGAACCTGTTTTTTACCGCCCTTAATATTCTATAAATCGCGAAACGGTCCCCTTCAAAATACAAAACAGTGTCAACAATGTGCTCTAAAACCCTGGGGCCGGCCAAAGCGCCCTCCTTGGTAACATGGCCGATAATAAAAATAGAGGTGTCCGTGGTCTTGGCTAACTGGGTCAGGGTAGCCGCGCATTCCCTTACCTGGCTGACGCTGCCCGGCGAAGAGCTGATCCCGGGGTCAAAGATAACCTGGATAGAATCAATGATCACTGCCTGGGGCTTCAGTTTCCTGATATATTCAACGATCAAAGACAGGTCCGTCTGATTGACGATATAAAGTTTATCCGAGCCGGATTCACCTAAACGTTTTGCGCGCAGCTTGGTTTGAGCAACCGATTCCTCACCGCTTACATAAAGCACAGCTATGCCCTGGGCTGTAAGGTGGTTAGAGACCTGCAAAGAAATAGTGGATTTTCCCACCCCCGGGTCCCCGCCGATCAAGATCACCGAACCCTTGACGATCCCACCGCCTAAAACCCGATCAAGCTCCGGGACATTGGTCTTTAATCTGTCCTCATCCCTGGCCACCACATCCTTTAAAAGCACCGGCCCGTCTTTATACAGGGAGACCCTTTCCTTTGTCCCCGTAGATGGAGCGGAATAATCCTCCTCGGTAAAAGAATTCCAGCTGTTGCAATCCGGGCACCTGCCTAACCATTTCGGCGACTGATACCCGCAACTGGAGCAGCTGAATACTGTCTTGGTCCTCATGATTATTTCTTTTCCTTGACCTTGTGAAATAACTTCCAGGGGTTCTTGCGGATATCCGCGACAAAGGCATCCAGCTGATTATAGACATCGTCATCATAAATAAGCTTGCCCAAGGAGCCCTCTTTGTTCACTATTCTGGCTATGCCGTTATCCAGGTTATGCAATATGCTCTCTGCCCGATTAAATATCTGGTGCATTGGCAAGGGATCCTTGCCTGTCAATGACTGATTGGCTTTGAGGCAATCGCTGTAATTAGTCCCCGGCATTATCTCCACGTATTTCTCGCCCAACAACCCCAAGGTATTCACCCATACGGAAGAATCAACGGGGATTGTAATATTATTCCTGAGCCAGATCACAAGGCGCACGTTAGAGCGGTTCTCCTGCGGGAGAAAACTCAATTCAACTTTCTTTACCTCTCCCACATCAACCCCGGAAAAACGCACCGGGGCGCCCACCTTTACGCCGTTTACGAAATTAAAATTGACATTGATCCGGTAACCCGAGCTCCAGGTCTTAAAACCGCCGATGGATAATATAAAAATGGCCAGGATGACCAGGCCGACGAAAACAAAAATACCCACCTTTAATTCCAATTTGGTTTTACCGAATATCATCTCATCCTCCTAGTCCACAAGGACACACCGGCGCAAATTTCGCCACCAGGCGAACACTGGCCCAATTCCTATCTGGGCCAGGTGCAAGGCCGGGTGTCTTATCTGGAATTACCAATTGACTCGGTTATCGGGCCCTTAGAAAGTCCGTTAATGAACTGATGCACTACCGGATCCTGGGAAGCCTGGATCTCTTCGGCTGAGCCCTCTATGATTATCTTCCCCTGGTACATCATCGCGATCTTATCGGCAACATGGTAGGCGCTCTTCATATCGTGAGTGACCACCACCGCAGTGACCTTTAATTTATCATGCAAAGAACGGATAAGTCCATTGATACTGTCGGCGGTTATCGGATCAACCCCGGTAGTCGGCTCATCATAAAGAATGATCTCCGGGCGAATACAAATAGCCCGCGCCAAAGCCACGCGCTTCTTCATTCCGCCGCTAAGCTCCGCAGGCGTAAGATTGCCGATGCCGCCTAAGCCCACCAAATGCAGGGATTCCTCCACCCGCTCGGACAATTCTTTTTGAGTAATATGCGTGTGCTCGATAAGGCTAAAACCCACGTTGTCGGCGACATTCATGGAATCAAATAGAGCCCCGCCCTGAAAAACCATGCTGATCTTAGAACGAAGCTGGTCCAATTCCAGCGGGTTTAATTTAGCCACCTCTTTGCCTTCAACCAAAACGCCTCCTTCGTCAGGGTTCAGCAATCCCACGATATGCTTAAGCAGCACGGATTTACCGCAGCCGGATCTTCCGATAATTACGCAGGTCTGGCCCTTCTCTATATTCAGGCTTAAACGGTTCAAGACCTGATGATTGTTGAAATGTTTGCTTAGCTCCCGGATCTCGATCATTTTCTTTAAGGAAATATAAAATAAAACAGCGCGGTAAAGAAGCAGTCTGCCGCGATGATCATGATAAAAGTAAAGACTACCGAACGGGTAGTTGCCTTACCCACCCCCTCTGCCCCGCCTTCCACATTAAAACCCTCATAACAGCTTATCAGGGCAATAACCATCCCGAAGATCCAGGCTTTAAACAGTCCCGTGAAGAGATCTTTGTAAAGCAGCGCCTCAAAGGTCACGTTCATATACATGCTGCTGGTGATCCCCAGCTTGAACACGCAGATAATGTAGCTGCCCAGGATACCGATGATATTGGCATAGAGGGTCAATACGGGCAGCATGATACTCAAAGCCACAAAACGCGGGACAACCAGGTATTTTACGGGGTTGGTTGCCAGGGTCTCCAGGGCATCGATCTGCTCAGTGACCTGCATTGAGCCAAGCTCGGCGGTATTGGATGCCCCGACTCGTCCTGCGACGATCAATGCCGTGATCACCGGGCCCAATTCGCGCACTACGGTCAGGGCGACGAGGCTTGCGATATAGATCTCCGAGCCGATGCGCTGCATGAAATACGCTGTCTGCAGGGCAAAGATAAAACCGATGAATAGGGCCACAAGCGCTACGATGGGAAAACTTTCATTACCTGCCTTCTTGGCCTGTTCAAATATGCGCTGCCACTTATACGGCGGCTTGAAAGTCAGATATACTGTTTGCGCTGCCAGGTTAGAGAGCCCGCCGAAAAAAATCATACAAGCGATGATCCTGTGGCCTATGGTGATGAAAAAATCAGTGAACATCATGCGAAAATTAGCTCCTCATTCTTGCGGCTAACCTTGATCACTGAGCCCTCCTTGTATTTCTTGGAGATGATCTCCTGGGCTAACGGGTCTTCAAGGTACCTTTGGATGGTCCTCTTCAAAGGACGGGCGCCGAATACCGGGTCAAAACCTTTCTCAACCAGGAACTCTTTGGCTTCCTTAGCAACCTCCATAGAAATTCCCTGCTCCTTAAGCCGGTTGATCACATAGCCGATCTCAATATCAATGATCCTCATCAGGTCCTCTTTGACCAACTGCCGAAATACTATTATATCGTCTATGCGGTTTAAGAACTCCGGTTTAAAAGAATGCTTTACCGCCTCAAGGAGCTTATCTTTCATATCCTGGTAGGTAAGTTCATCCTTCTGCGCCTTAAAACCGAGAGAGCCGGTCTTACGGATAAGCTCTGCCCCGACATTGGAGGTCATGATGATGATCGTATTCCTGAAGTCCACCTTGCGGCCCAAGCTATCGGTGAGCCGGCCGTCCTCAAAGACCTGCAGCAATAAATTAAAAACATCCGGATGCGCTTTTTCGATCTCATCCAGGAGTATGACCGCGTAAGGACGGCGCCTGACCCTCTCGGTCAATTGTCCCCCCTCTTCATACCCCACATATCCCGGAGGAGCGCCGATCAGGCGGGAAACATTGAACTTTTCCATATACTCCGACATATCGAACTGTAAGAGGGCGTCTTCATCCCCGAACATAAACTCAGCCAAAGCCCTGGCAAGCAGGGTCTTTCCTACTCCCGTAGGGCCTAAGAATATAAAAGAACCGATCGGCCGCTTGGGGTCCTTGATCCCGGCGCGCGACCTGCGCACCGCATGCGCTATGGCGTCAATGGCCTCATTCTGTCCGACTACCCGCTTGTGCAATTCCTCTTCTATCTTAAGCAGCTTTTCGCTTTCCTTTTCCTCCAGCCTGAAAATAGGTATCCCGGTCCACTGGGCGACGATCTTGGCAATATCCTCCTCGCCTACCTCCGGCCGCATTTTATCCTTTGCCTGGCCCCACTCCTTATTTAATTTTTCCAGCTCCTGGCGGGCTGTCCTCTCCTGGTCGCGCAAAGAAGCGGCCTTCTCAAAATCCTGGCTCTTGATGTAGGATTCCTTTTCTTTACGCAGGGATTCCACATTGGCCTCTAATTTTTTGATGTCGGACGGAACGATCAGGACATTCAAGCGCGCCCGCGACCCTGCCTCATCGATCAAGTCAATGGCCTTATCCGGCATAAACCTTCCGGAAATATAGCGGTCGGATAATTTTGCCGCCGCCTCCAGGGCTTCATCCTTGAACACAACCTTGTGGTGCGCTTCATACCTGTCGCGCAGGCCTTTTAATATTTCAACGGTCTGCTCCACTGTCGGCGGATCCACCATGATCGTCTGGAACCTGCGTTCAAGGGCGGCGTCCTTTTCAATATACTTGCGGTATTCATCCATGGTGGTGGCACCGATGCATTGCATCTCTCCGCGGGAAAGCGCCGGCTTCATTATATTTGAGGCGTCGATCGCCCCTTCTGCCGCGCCTGCTCCCACTAAAGTATGCAGCTCATCTATAAAGATAATTACATCCTGCGAACGTTTTATCTCCTCCATGATCGCTTTAATTCTCTCTTCGAACTGGCCGCGGTATTTTGTCCCGGCAACCATAAGGGCCAGATCCAGGACTACGATGCGCTTGCCCCTTAGAATTTCGGGGACATTCCCGGCAATGATCAATTGGGCCAGGCCTTCCACTATCGCGGTCTTGCCTACGCCGGCTTCGCCGAGCAGGACGGGATTATTTTTAGTACGGCGGCTTAAGACCTGGGTCACCCTTTCAATCTCCTGAGTGCGGTCAATGACCGGGTCAAGTTTATTCTCGCGGGCCAATGCGGTCAGGTCCCGGCCAAAGGCATCCAGGGCAGGGGTTTTGGTTTTAGCGGCCTGCGCCCCAGGCTGGCTCATGCCTCCGGGCAAAGCAGAACCCAAAAGTTCCATTACTTCATTGCGCACGGAATTAAGGTCCATGCCTAAATTCATCAGCACCTGGCTGGCTATCCCCTCACCCTCGCGGATAAGGCCAAGCAGCAGATGCTCTGTGCCGATATAATTATGCCCCAGCGAACGCGCCTCTTCAGCAGCCAGCTCCAGGGCTTTCTTCGCGCGGGGAGTAAAAGGAATATCTCCGATGATCTGGGTAGTCGGCCCGGGCTGAACAAGCTTCTCCACCTCAAGCCTTATATTTTCAAGGGAGACCCCCATCTTCTGCAATACCGCAGCAGCAACCCCTTCCCCTTCGCGGATCAAACCCAGCAATATATGCTCGGTCCCGATATAGTCGTGGTTAAAACGCCTTGCCTCCTCCTTTGCCAGGATGATCACTTTTCTTGCTCTTTCCGTAAAACGATTAAACATGTTTTCTCCTTATTGATTATATTAAGTTGAGTTTCTTGCGAATTAATTCCGCCCTTTTTAAGTCCCTTTCATCGGAAGATAATTTCTTATTCTCGATCTTTTGTAAATGCGCCGGCTGTGTAGTGATAAAAAGCTCATTGATCGTGCGGCGGTCGATATCCTTGAACATCCCCAGGTCGCTTCCCAGCCTGACCATGGAGAGCAGCTCGATGGTCTCCTGGCTGGTGATAATGCGGGCGCTCTTTAAAATGCCGAATGAACGGTTGATCCTGTCCTCCAGGATTGTCCGGTTCTTAGAGAGAAGTATCTGGCGCGCCTGCGCCTCCTGCTCGATGATCTGGCGGATCAAGCCGTTGATATTTTCAATTATCTCATCCTCGCTGTGGCCCAGGGAAACCTGGTTAGAGATCTGGAAAAAATTCCCCGATGCCTGCGTGCCTTCTCCGTAAAGCCCGCGGGTGGTAAAGCTTAATTTGGAGACCGCTGCCAATACCCGTTCTATCTGGCGGCTCATTACCAAAGCCGGAAGATGCAGCATTACCGAACCGCGCATACCTGTACCCGTGTTAGTGGGGCAGGCAGTCAGGTATCCGAAATCATCCAGGTAAGCGTAATCCAGGAGCTTTCCCAGCTCATCATCCAAACGGTTGATGATACTCCAGGCCTCAAAAAGATTAAATCCCGACTGCATCAATTGTATCCGCAGATGGTCCTCCTCGTTGATCATCACCGCGATTATCTCTTCATCGTCAACCAGCAAGGCTTTTTTCTCGGTCTTCTGGGTATGCTCGATGGACATAAGGTGCCGCTCCACCAGGAACTGCTTATCTATTGAATCCAGCTCCCCCAACACGAAAAGTGTAGAGCTCTTAAGCATATCTATCTTGGCGACGGCGGCCTTTATATCATCCAAAACCCCGTCCAGCTGACTCTTGTTTGCCCAGTGTGGAAAAGGGTATTTGCTTAAATTCCTGGCCAGGCGGATCCTGCTTGAGATAACGATATCCGAATTCGGGCCGGTGCCCTTAAGCCATTCGCTGGTATGATTCAACAGGTCATTTATCTGCATATTATTCTTTTGCTTTCTTGTTTTCCATCGCCCGTATCTGGTCGCGTAAGCGCGCTGCCTCTTCAAAGGCCTCTTTTTCAATCGCTTTTGCCAGCTTGGCCTTTAACTCCTGCAAGCCGGATTTTCTTTTGGAAACAGCCGGAGCCGGTGGTGCCTCAGTGGCGGCCCCAACGACAGCCGCGCTTGCGGTTGCAGCGGCCTTAGCCCTGCGAACCGGGGATTTACCCACATGCTGGCTTGAGCCGTGTATCCTTTTTAATAATGGGGCCAGGTACTGGCGGAAAACATTATAGCATTGTCCGCACCCCAGCCGTCCGATCTTCTTAAAATCAGCGTAGGTCAATCCGCAGTTGGGGCATTTGACAGCAGGGACGCCCTCCTCTTTATTCTTCTGCTCAAAATCAACCATCCCGGCTAAAAGGTCGCTTAAACCGAACTGCTGCTCCATCGCCGAGCTCTTGGTCCTGGCGCATTCTTCGCACAGGTGCAGCTCATTCATTTGCTCGTCAATGATCTCGGTCAAGTGGACCGTCGCCGGATTTTTTCCGCAGATATCGCAAAGCATATTAATATTTTACTCCTTCTCTCCTGGTAAGCTCCCTGAATTTCTTCATCAGGTCCAGAGTGGTCCTCCCGGGCTTTCCGTGGCCGATAACCCTGCCGTCAACTTTGACCACCGGGATTATCTCGGCGGCTGTACCGGTGAGAAAACATTCATCAGCCACATACAGTTCATGGCGGGTGAACACATGCTCATGCGTCTGGATCTTGCCACTCCTGGCTAGGCCCAGCACCGTCTCGCGGGTAACCCCGCTAAGAGCGCCCATGCATTCCGGAGGGGTATAAAGCTCATTATTCTTCACGATGAAAATATTATCCCCGGTGCATTCGGCAACATACCCGGAGTCGTTTAACATCAACGCCTCTTCATAACCGCAGTTGGTCGCTTCTATCTTGGCCATTATGTTGTTAAGATAGTTCAGAGACTTTATCTGCGGGTTAAGCGCCTCATGGGCATTCCGGGTCGTGGAAACCGTGATAATGTTCATCCCTTCTTTATAGAGCCTCTGGGGATAAAGGGCGATCTTATCGGTGATAATGATGGTCGTCTCTTTGCCGGCACATTTTCTTGGGTCAAGGCCCAGGTCCCCTTCACCCCTGGTGGTTATAAGTCGGATATAGGCGTCAGTGAGCTTATTTTCTTTCAGGGTAGAAATAACCGCTTTGATCATCTGCTCCTTGCTTAAAGGGATCTTGAGCATAATGCTGTGGGCAGATTCATAGAGGCGGTCAATGTGCTCGTTTAATTTAAAGACCAGGCGGTTATAAACCCTGATCCCCTCAAAAACCCCGTCACCGTAAAGCAGGCCGTGGTCAAACACGGAGATCTTCGCGTTCTCCTTATCATAGAATTTCCCGTTAATATAAATTTTCATCATAGCCCCCCCCTAATTAAGTATTATTCCGTCCCTCAGATGTATAATTCTACCTGCGCTAGCCGCGATATCTTTATCGTGTGTGACAATGATCACGGTAACTTTTTCCTTTAAGTTTACCTCTTTTAAAAGCCGCAGGATATTCTCTCCGTTCTCCGAATCCAGGTTACCCGTCGGTTCGTCGCAAAGCAAAAGCCGCGGCCGGTTGACCAGGGCTCGGGCAATTGCCACCCTCTGCTGTTCACCGCCTGATAACTCCTGCGGCCGGTGGGTTTTCCTTTGGGATAGCCCTAATCTTTCCAAAAGCTCTGAAGCAAAATTTAAGCTTTTTTTCTTCTCCCCCCAGGATCTCAAGATCGCCGGAAGTAAAACATTTTCCAGGGCGTTTAACTCCGGCAAAAGATGGAAGAACTGAAAAACAAAACCCACCTTGCGGTTGCGTAAATTCGCCCGGGAGTTTTCATCCAGGCCGTAAATATCCTCATTCTGGAAATATACCCTGCCTGAAGTAGGATTATCCAGTCCGCCTAAAATATGTAAGAGCGTGGACTTTCCCGCTCCCGAAGGGCCCTGGACCGCCAGGAACTCACCCGTGTTGACCGCGAAATTTATATCTTTGAGCACCTCAAGCGAGCTTGTGGTGTCGCGGTAACTTTTGCAAAGAGCTTTAACCCTGACAATTTCCTCATTCATGCCGTAATGCCTCGCTGGGAGCAATTCTCGTCGCGTAATATGCCGGATAAATACTGGCTAATAAGCTTATCACCAGGGCCGAAACCACGATCAGGCTGATATCCGCAGAGTTGATATTGACCGGGATCCGGCTGAAATAATAAATATCTTTGGGGATCAGGCTCCTGCCGATGAGGCGCGATATAAGGTCAACTACCTTATCCAGGGAGAGCGCCAATGTCACCCCTCCGGCAAATCCCAGAAGAATACCGGTTGCCCCGATGGCTAAACCCTGAAAAATAAAAACCTGCAGGATACCCCTGGTTTTAGCTCCCACCGAGCGCAGGATACCAATATCCTTTATCCGGCTCATTACCGACATGATCAAAGTACTCACAATGCCGAATGCCGCAACCACCGTAGTCATGGTCACCACAATGAACATGACCACCTTCTCCAGTTTCAATGCCTCCAGGAAATTCCTGTTGGCATCCACCCAGGTGCGCACCTGGTATGAGCCCACTCCGGTAAGGTCGCGGTAGAGTTGGCTTTTTATATTTTCCACCTTATAAACATTATCTACCTTGACCGCTACCCCGCTTACGGTATCAGGCATTTTATAAAAATCCTGCGCTCCCTTTAAGCTGGTCAGGGCAAGCCCAGCGTCATAAAGATACATCCCGCTGTTAAAGATCCCTTTGATGCGGAAATCCGTCTGCTTAAGGGTAACCGGAGAGATCAAGCTCAAGCTATCCCCCAATCCCAGGCCCAAGCGTTCAGCCAGCTCCTGGCCTACGGCAACATCATTGGCGGACAGGTCATAATTTCCCGCTGTCAAATATTCGTTGATCCTGGATACCCCGCCTTGCAGCTTCGGGTCAATGCCGCGCACCTCAATTCCGAAGATGGACTTATCTCTTTTTACCAATGCCTGGCCGTCGATAAAAGGCGCTGCCCCTAAAACATAAGGCAATTTCTTCAGTTTGTCTATTGCCTGATACGGCTCCTTTGACCCTCCGTAAAACTCAAGCGAAAGATCGGCGTTAGTGCCGACCATTTTATCCTCAAGGTAACGGTCAAAGCCGCTCATTACCGAGATGACCACGATCAATACCGCAACCCCTATGGCAATTCCGGCCATGGAGATAAGCGCGGTTATGGAGATGATCTTTTCTTTTTTGCCTGCCCGGAGATACCTCTGGCTAAGCCACAACTCTGAAAACATATTATTCCTTGGCCTCTTCCTGTGATCTTAAAAGCGGGAACAGGATTACATCCCTTATGGATGGTTGGTCTGACAACAACATAACCAGCCGGTCAATGCCTATGCCTAACCCTCCTGCCGGAGGCATACCATGCTCCAAAGCCAAGAGATAGTCCGAATCCACGCACTTTTTCTCATCGGGGTCAGCTTCCTTTATCTCCTCTTCAAATCTCCGGCGCTGCTCAAGCGGGTCATTCAACTCGGAATAGGCATTGGCGATCTCCATGCCCGCGACATAAAGCTCAAACCTCTCCGAAATCAAAGGGTTATCTTTCTTGACCTTGGCCAACGGGCAAAGGGCGGTAAAATAATCCGTAATAAATACGGGTGAGGCCTGCAGGTCCTGCTCCAGCATATCTTCAATAATCTTGTTTATCTGCGAACGGCTTAAGCGCTTTTTGTCTTTGGCAAAACCTTTGTCCTGAAGCTTCTTGAGCATATGAGCAGGATCATCCTGCGGGTCAATGCCGAACTTTTCTTTGACTAAGCCCGCGAATGACTGCCTCATCCAGGGTGTTTTAAGGTCAATGGTTTTACCCTGGAAGCTCAGCTCCTCCTTGCCTAAAACCTCTTTGGCCACATGGCGTATCAGGTCCTGGGTCAAATTTATCATGTCTTCATAATCCGCGTAGGCCTGATAAACCTCAAGCATGGTGAACTCCGGATTATGCCGGGTAGATACCCCTTCATTGCGAAAAGAACGGTTGATCTCATAAACCCGGTCGAGCCCTCCGACTAAAAGACGTTTTAAATACAGCTCCGGGGCGATCCTCAAAAACAGGCCCATCGCATATTCATTATGAAATGTCTTAAAAGGCCTGCCTGCAGCGCCTCCTGCGATATCGTGCATCATCGGGGTCTCAACCTCCAGGAACCCCTTTTCGTCGAGGAAGTTGCGGATGGATTTGATGATCTTGGCGCGCAGCAAAAATACCTTTTTTACCTCTTCATTTGAGAGCAGATCCAGGTAACGCTGCCGGTAACGCAGCTCCACGTCCTTTAAACCGTGCCACTTCTCAGGCAAGGGGCGCAGGGATTTGGCCAGCACTGTAAAATCTTCCACCTTAACCGTAAATTCACCGGTGTGTGTTTTAAAAAGCTCACCCTGGACGCTGATAATATCGGCAATATCCAATTGCTCAATGAGCGCGGCCTTCTCCTCTCCCACGACATCACGTTTGATATAAAGCTGGATCTTACCGGTTGAATCCCGTAGATCCATGAAATTAACCTTGCCGTGCGAACGGTTAGCCGTTATCCTGCCGCAAAGGGTGACTTTTTTGCCCTCCTCAAAGGAGGCCAGGGCACTGCCAATAGTGATGTGCTCAGGCACAAAAGCAGGGTACAAAGGCACCTTTTTAGCTCCCAGGGCCTCTAATTTGGCAATTCTCTGCTGAACGATCTCATTGATTTCCATAGATTAGTAATTATATCGTATGTTTGGAGTTATGTCAAAAGAAAATGGGTTGTATTACTGATTATACTTCTGCCGGTTTTCTCTCGCTCAAGGTCGATTTCTTAACGCAAAAGGTCTTTCGCGTCTTGGTGGCTGCTGAACTCGCGGTATTTGCTCCAACAAATACCGCTCAAACAGCATCGCCATCCCCGTTTTGTCGCTTCGCTCCACGGGGATACCCTCGCCGCTCAAGCTGCTTTTGCTAAAATCGACATTCGCTCGAAAAACCGGCAGAAGTATAATATAGAATTCAGCCTGGATATAAAAAATCCCTGCTTCTACTGTTAACGGGAATAGAAAAAGGGAGAGCTTGCTTGAGCAAAGTACCAAAGAAATGGATCAGAATTATTTGCGGTCTGCGGGATGGCTCATAAATAACTGCACCAATACCCAGGCGCGCAACATGGCAATCCTAAGTACGAAGAGTTATCGCTCGCCTTACAGCTATACCAAGTGATGTTTCCGGAAGAAGGAGTAAAGACCTGATAGTAGTAATACGAGCTTGAGGCGTTGGGAGTCTTGCCGTTGCTGGTGCACCTGGACGCGACCAGCTTAACGACCCCCAGCGGCAAATAGACCGAAACATAGTAGTTGTAGAAATCCGTAGAGGTGCAGGTATTAGTCATCCCTACGTCGGCATTTGTTATACCGCTCAGCGAGCCATTCTCCAGGTAATACTGGTAAGCAAGCTGGCGCATGGTGCCTATGCGCGTTTTAGCTTCGGCAGTTCTTCCTTTCTCAACTGTAAGGGAGTATTGGCTTATGCCTACTGCCGCAAGTATCCCTACGATGATTATGACGATTATAAGCTCTACGAGGGTAAAACTCTTTTGCTTCTTATTGGGATTGACTGGTGAGCTGCTTTCTTCAGAGAGAGAGAGAGAGAGAGAGAGAGTCGGCACTACTTTGGGCGGATTACTGGATTTTGGGCTGGTAGGCATTATGGGTTATGGATCATAGTTAAGTAAGCAGCTTTATTGGGCCTGCTTAATAATACCCGATATCTCTTTTTTAAGCTCGGGTACTTTATTTGCAATGATATCCAATAAAACGTCCTTATCCACACCAAAATATTCATGCGCCAGAATATCCCTAAGCCCTGATATCTTCTTCCATTCAATATGGGGATATTTTTTCTTTATGGGAACAGGAAGGTGCTTGGCGGCCTCGCCTATTATCTCTAAATTCCTTATTACGGCATCAATGACCAATTTATTCTTTTTTAGTTTTGTAGCGCTTATCCCCTTGGTGTATCTTTCTATATGCTTAACCGCCTCTAGAATATCTTCCAGATAAAGGCGGTAATCACGCATATAAGACCTCGTTAAGAATGCGCGGCTTGATACGCGGCTTAATGGCATCTTTAATTACCAAATCAACCTTACGGCGTAATAGCTTCTCTAAAAAAAACTTTAACTCCATATAATTGTCAAAGCTTTTCTTTTCGGGATAGAATTCAACTAAGACATCAATATCACTTTCTTTATTTTGGGATGAACGCGCAAATGAACCAAAAAATCCTATCCGCTTTATGCCGTAGCTTTTTATCTCGGTAAGGTTATCCTGAATGGCTTTTCTGATTATCTTCTTATTAAGCATTATTATAATCTCCTTTAAGTAAACTCATTATAACCTAGCTAGAAACCCTCCGCAAGCATTTTTCTTGTCCTCCCCCTGTTGGATGGAATCAAGGGACGTTTCCAGATTGAAACGGCCTTGGTGGTTCTTGGCACGCACCAAATAGACGACTTCTGGGACCCCTCAACAAGCCAAGACAACACCCGCCCCCCTACCAACCACGGCTACGAGATCGGCAAACCGAAGCACGGTTTACTGTCACTATACCTGCACCACCAACCCCCCGCCGACCCCGGACAATACGTCATCCCGTAAGTATACGCCCTGGAGGCGTTGGGAGTCTTCCCGTCGCTGGTGCACCTGCTCGCCTGCAATTTCACACAAGTACCATAATTAGTGCCTAAAGAGTACTTATAGAAGTCGGTCGATGAGCAAGTAGCGTCAACACCCGCGTCGGCATTCTGCATGTCGGTTAGCGAACCATTCTTCAGGTAATATTCATAAGCTAATTGGCGCATGGTGCCTATGCGCGTTTTAGCTTCGGCAGTTCTTCCTTTCTCAACTGTAAGCGAGTATTGGCTTATACCTACTGCCGCAAGTATCCCTACGATGATTATGACGATTATAAGCTCTACGAGGGTAAAACTCTTTTGCTTCTTATTGGGATTGACTGGTGAGCTGCTTTCTTCAGAGAGAGAGAGAGAGAGAGTCGGCACTACTTTGGGCGGATTACTGGATTTTGGGCTGGTAGGCATTAGGGCTTATAGGATTAAGTTACGATTTCCTTAATGAATTATACCACTCTGTAATATATACGCAATATTTATCGCGCTCTCTTTTACGACCTGTATTCCGAAAGCTTCTTGATGCGCTTGAGCATATTGGGATGGGTGCTTAAGAGCTCCATCATCCTGTCCCCTAAATTCAGACGGATTGGCGAGCCCCGCAGCAACTCCAGTTCAGAGGCGTCTATTGTGCCGCTTTTATCCAGGTCCAGTTGCGATAATTCCAACACCTCTTTCCTTCCTTTAGAGGGATCATTGATAAAGAATGCCTTCAGGCCTTCGGTTTGCTTCAAAGATTCCTTGTCCATCCTGGCTGACCCATACGCCAGCTTATAAAGGCTGGATGCCAGGGCCTTGGGCTGGTTTCCCAGAAGCACTGAGCCGCGGTCAGCGAAATACTCCCGGATACGCGAGGCATAAAGCACCAGAAGATTGGTCAGGAAATAAAACGCGAAAGCTGCCAGGCCGATCAGCATGGTATTAGAGCCCCGTTCATCCCTCCTGCGCCCAAAAAACAAAAACTGCCAGGCGATCCGGTACATGATCATAGGAATCACCGAAAGCAGAGTGATGGTAAGCACATCGCGGTTCTTCAAATGGCTTAATTCATGCCCCAACACCGCTTTCAACTCCTCTTCATTCAACAAGTTGATGATCCCGGCCGTCACGCAGACCCTGCCGTCTTTTAGGGAGCGGCCAAAAGCAAAGGCATTGGGAATATCTATCTGGGCGATGCCGATCCTGGGCATGGGGATATTCGCGCGCACACTTAAGCTTTCCACTATCTGGAATAGCCGCGGGTTCTCCTCGCGCTTAATGTATTTTACGCGCATGCTCCATTCTACTATTTTAGGCCCCAGCATATACTGGATAAACATCATCGCCACGGATAGAATAAGGTAAAAGCTGAAATCCCCCACATGCAGGAAGCTTTTGCCTATGACGACGATCAAAGCGTAGATGACCCCAAACAAAAGAGTTACCAATAACCACATCCTTAACTGTAATGACCACATTTTAATTTTCCTCCCTATTTTTCTACTTGCGCTTTAACTATAAACCGGACAACCGGCATGTTGGTATCATCCGTATTGACATAAACGAACTGCTTGATTTCCCCCAAATATCCCTTGGAATTAAAAACCACGTTTATCATGGTGCTTTCGCCCGGAGCTAAAGAATTCTTTCCCGCCTGCGAGACAGTGCAGCCGCATGAGCTATTGATGCCGGTTATCTTTAAAATTCCGGAAGTTTCGTTCTTAAAGGTAAAATCATGTTTTACGACAACCCCTTCCTTGATCCTGCCGAAATCCCACTCCATCGCTGCGCCGGGATCATCTCCGGCAAATGCAAATTGAAAAACCAAGGAACTGAATAAAAATAAAGCGAAAGCTTTGCGCATTAAGCCCTCCAGATCAGGAATATCCCCAGGCCAAAGAACAAGACTGCCATGAATATTTTTATTAAACCTAAATGTTTTTTCAGAAAAGAAGAGAATTGGCTGCTGGTTGTTCCGGTAAGCGCCAATACAAAGACTACCAACAGCGGGATGATAAACATAATGTTGTAAAGCAAAAGATAACCTAATGCCTGCAGCTTAAGTGGGCTTGCTTTCAGTACAAAGGCGATCGTCGGCAGATATACCTGGCCGGTGCAAACCGCCTCAAGCAGGGAGACCAGGAATCCGGTGATCAGGGCGCTGGCAATAAGTTTGACTAAAGTGTGGGAAGGAGCTTCCTTCTGCCGGCTGTCCTTGCGGTAAAAAAAACCGACCACCTTATGTATCCTCTCCTTGACCTGTTTAGGCAGCTGCAAAACCAGATGCTCGGTAGAACCTGTCTTCTTAAATTTAATGAAATCCGAAACGGCAAGGATGCCGAAGATGATGCTGGCTGCTCCGACAACCATATTGAACAGGCGGCTGACCATCCAAAAACCCCTGAAACGGTAAAAGAAATTGAATATCCCCAGGCCGATGCCAAGATAGGTCAGGAATACGGCCAGAATAAAGCTGCTGCCGATAAAGAACAGCTCCCTCTTGCGGTAACCCTGCAAAGCAAGAAAAGATATGAAAAACACGATCACCGTAAAAGCGCAAGGATTGATCCCGTCCTCTAAGCCTGCGATGGTCACGGAGAGGGGAACAAAACTCTTGAAAAATGCCAGAGGATCTACCGGTATTAATCCTGAAGAGGATTGCGGTTTTCCTAAAACATCTTTAATAAGACCACGCAGGGCTCCTTCAACCTCTCCCTGGCTGTTCAGGAATCTTCCCTCTATATAAAAAACAGGAATATGGAATTCCACGGTAGAGCCGCTCTGCTGCTGCAATCCCAAAAACAGTTTATAGTTTTCCGGATACCCTACATCCAGGTATTCAAAGCTGACCTTTCCCCGGAACTCCTTTTCTATAACCGGCATTACCTGCTTTTCCACCTCAATGCACCTGTGGCACCCCGGTGAAAAGAATACCAGCAGCTTCGGCAGCTCCTGTTTACCCAGCGCCAAAGCCGCCTGCGGCAGGAGGAATGCCAAGAAAATACAAAAAAGACACCTGCGTATTATATTATCCATAGAATTTAAAACCCTATTAATTACCGCTTGCCTTATCCGCGGAAAATACTGAACTTACCCGGGCCCAATAAGATCAGGGCAAGGCAGGAAGCGGCGATGACAAAGGTATACTCGTATCCGCCGTTAGATAAAAAGAAACCTTTGCTCAAGTGCACCTTAAGAGCGGCGGTAACAATAAAGATCAAAAGCAGGGCTGCAGCCCCCCTGGCCTGGATCCCGGCGATCAAAAGGAACCCGCCGATCAATGTCGTATACGCGGCAACATACGACCAGAATATCGCCGGAACAAACCCTAAACCGGAAAGCATCCCCGCAAAACCTTTTACCCCCGGGCCGCCGAACAAGCCAAAAGCCATTTGCAGGCCATGGGCCACGAACATAATACCTATCCCCAACCGTAAAACCAATGTCCCCCAGTCTAACATACCACACCTCCTTGTTTGCCCTGCGACAGGCCTTTTATCAATCCAGCCATGAGCCCCATTTTGTTCCTTAACCCCATCGAACGGTAGATGCACATGATAAAATGCAGCAGCGTAGCAAGCAGCCCTTTTACCTTAAAGCCAAAAACCGCCCCGCATGACCGGTTGTTGGCCATCGGAATAATATAGCCCAGGTCAAGGGGTTTGAATTTTTTGAGCGGAAGATTTTTTATGCTCCTGATTATGTTAAGCCCCGCGTGATCCCCTTCGGCAATGGAGAACTGGACAGCCATCCTTAAGTAATTATTCTTGGCGCCGAAATAAGCGGTGTCCCCGGCAGAGAAGCAATCCGGTTTAAAACCCAGATACTCATTGACAATTATCCTGCCCTGCGGGTTCTTTTCCGCAGGCATCTTCTGAATGAAATCCGCTGTTCTTACCCCGGGCACCCAGATAACCATGGCTTTCACAAATGCCCTCCCGCCGGAAACAACCACACTATCACCATTAATTGCCTCGACAGAAGAATTTGCCAGGATATCTATTCCCATTCCTTTTAGATTATCTTGGGTGTATAATTTCATCCACTCCGGCAAAGGCCCCAGTATGCCGGGTGAGCGTTCAACGATAATGATCTTCTTCGCAAGGCCCTTCTTCTTAAAATACAACCATAAATTAGTGGCCGCCTCAACCCCGGTATATCCGCCCCCGCAGATAATAAAATTCTCAAATCTATCACCGGCCAGCGCCTCCTGTATTTTCTTGACATCATCCGCGTTGTTCAAGGCATAGGCGCGCCTTTCTGTATCCGGGCTGCCGAAGAAATTGGTCTGGCTTCCGCTGGCAACAACCAGGTAATCATAAGTATAGGTAGAAGCGGCTGTGGCGGCTTGTTTAGCTCCAAGGTAAAGGGCGGCAACCTCCTCGTTTATAAACTTGAACTTTAACTTCCGGGACAGATCATTTATATTATATTTGAGGAATTCAAGGTTGATCTGCCTGCCGACAGCATCCGGTAGAAGCGGCAGAAAATCAAAATGCCCCCTTTTATCAAAAAGCAAAACCTCAAGCTCCAGCCTGCTTTTAGCAAGCCTGGCCGCAGCACTTAATCCCGCGAAACCTCCCCCGATAATGATGACCTTTTTCATAGGCAAAATAATTGCATAACCGTCCCTTATATGTTAACATAAACCTATGTTTTTGAAAATAAAAATCGGGATTGAAAAAGAGCTCAAGGACTATGGCCGCCAGATGGATAAGCTCTACTCCCTGCGCCAGCTATCCCCTCTCCTCTTTAAAAGCATAAAAGAGTTTATCCTGCGCCCCGGCAAAAGGATAAGGCCGGTATTATTCTGCATCGGATACCTCGGCTTCTCTCCAAAAGCCCCTCCCGGGCTCTTTCGCAGCGCCCTATCTTTAGAGTTACTGCATGACTTCATGCTGGTGCACGACGATATCATTGATAAATCCGATACCCGGCGGGGAAAACCCTCCTTGCACGCCTTACTGAACCGCTATCTCCTGCCTGCTAAAAAAGCCAAATTCAACGGAGAGGACTTAGGCATAGTTGCCGGGGATGTTATGTATTCCATGGCCTTAGATGCCTTCCTATCGGTTAAAGAAGATGCGCGGCGCAAAGAGGATACACTTAGGAATCTGATCTCGGCGGCTTTATACACAGGAAGCGGAGAATTCATTGAGCTAATCTTGGGGACCAAGCCCATAGAAAAGGTCACCCAGGAGGATATTTACAAAATTTATGATCATAAGACCGCCAACTATACCTTTGCCTCCCCCTTGAGCATGGGGGCAACCCTCGCTGGAGCAAAACCTGAGCAGGTAGAAAGGCTGTTCTCCTACGGCATGCTCCTGGGAAGGGCATTCCAGATCAAAGACGATATAATCGGGGTATTCGGCGAAGAAAAAGATACCGGTAAATCAAACCTAACTGATATCAAGGAAGCCAAAAGGACCCTGCTTATCTGGCATGCCTTTAATCACGCGGATAAAAAAGAGCGGCTTATCATAAAAAGGATAATGGAGGGCAAATCCGCAAAAAAAACGCAGCTTCTCAAGATCCGCCGAATCATCGTCAATACCGGCGCGCTTGCTTACGCTGAAAACCAGATAAAAGATCTCTTATCAAAAGCTAACGCAAAGCTCAACGGTTTAAGAATGAATAAAAAATATAAAGAGGCTCTGAAAGAAATGGGGTCAGAATTATTTTTCAAAAAATAATTCTGACCCCATTTCTAATAATACGTTCAAATTTATTGCGTTCGCCATTCGGCGAGGTATTTCAAAGAGCAAAAGTTCAAAGACCAAATAGACGACTTCTGGACCGGACCCCCGCTCCCTCAGAACGCCCCAGGCGTCAGCCCGAAGCACGGTGAACCGTCGTCGTAATGGCAAAACCAGACCTCCTGACCCGAACCCGGATAATACCGCAAATAGTACATGTACCCCCTGAAAGCGTTGGGCGTCTTGCCGCCGCTGGTGCACCTGTACGCAACCAAAACCGTGGAGCTAACAGTGGTATAACCTTTCCCATACCTATAGAAATCGGTGGATGCGCAGGTGTTATTCACCCCCACGTCGGCATCCTGCATGCCGGTTAGAGTGCCATTCTCCAGGGAGTACTGGTAGGCAAGCTGGCGCATAGCGCCGATACGGACTTTGGCTTCTGCTGTTCGGGCTTTCTCAACTATAAGGGAGTATTGGCTCATACCTACTGCCGCAAGTATGCCTACGATGATGATAACTACAATGAGCTCTACGAGGGTAAAAGAATTTGAGGAGGATTTTGGGAGGAATATAGGGGCTTTATGCTTATACATGTCATTAGTTTACCCCCCCCCAATTTTTTGTCAATAAATTTTCTGTTCTATGGTAAAATAATTATATGCAAAATAATATGAAAATAAACCTGGCAAAGTCAGCGGGATTCTGCTTCGGGGTAAAAAGGGCTATCTCTATCGCGCTGGATAAGGCAAAAGGCTGCCAACCTGTATTTATGCTCGGGGATATCGTGCATAACGAAGATGTGGTCAGACAAGTGGAGAAAGCCGGCATAAAAAAGATCAACCGGTTGGGCAAAGGCTCCGGCAGGATCCTGCTTATCCGCGCGCATGGCTGCTCAAATAAAACCTTGCAGCGGGCAAAAGAATGCGGCTATACGGTCATTGATGCTACCTGCCCGATGGTCAAAGACATACATAAGATCGCCGGGAACCTGGAGGATGCCGGGCGCAAGGTGATCGTGATCGGAGATAAGCTGCATGATGAGGTGCAGGGGATCGCCGGACAGCTCAAAACCAAGGCGATCGTCATTGATGACCTGAAGAACATCCCTATTAAGAAAATACGAGGTATCGGTCGGGCAGGAGTAGTCGTGCAATCAACGCAGAGCCTGGATAAAGCGCTTAAAATAGTGGATCTCCTGCGTAAGAATATAGGCGAGGTGGAATTTCATAACACGATCTGCAACCCTACCAGGATCAAACAGGATGAGATAAGGCAGATGCCCCTTAGAAACGATGTGATGATCATCATCGGCTCAAAAGCAAGCGCCAACACAAGGCGGCTCTATGAAATATCCAGGTCCCTGAACAAGAAAAGCTACTGGGTCAACTCCGGAAAAGAAATAAAGAAAAACTGGTTCTCCAAAGCCAAAAGCGCAGGTATTACCGCAGGGGCATCCACCCCGGAATCAACTATCCGCGAGGTTATTCAAAGAATAAAAACTAAAAACCCCTGACCCTTCTCTCCGCCTCTTTCCAATCTTCCGCTGAGCTGCCCTCCGGCTTGCCTTTACTTTCCCAGATGGAAGTAGCGACCTCTTTTATCCTTTTCTCGATATCCGCCCTGCTCTCATCCAATATCCTGTTATAGAGCCAGGCAATGGCACAGCCGAAGATAAACGCGTAGGCAAATCCCCAGACGGCGTTCAAGACCAGACCAAAAGCCGTAGCCCTGCACCCCATAACCGCCATTACCTTATCCAGGCCGGTTTCCCAATAAAAAAATATGTTCAACGCACCCAGAAGCAAAATAAATCCTGCCGCGACAATACCCCAAGCCAAGCCAAAAGACCTGATATCCAATTTTGCCATAACTCCCCTCCTTTTTTAAAAAACTATGGTTTTATTTTCGTGCCTTATGATCCAGTGGTCAATATAGCTCGACACGGCTTGCGCTAACGCCCTATTCTCCAGATTCCTCCCTTTTCTTATCAAGTCCTCCCGGTTATCTTTATGCGAAACCTGCCCGACCTCCTGGGAGATGATCGGGCCTTCATCAAGCACATTTGTAACAAAATGGCTGGTAGCGCCGATCACCTTTACCCCTTCTTTAAGCGCCTGTCCGTATGGGTCAGCGCCTTTAAAAAATGGGAGAAAACCGTGGTGAATATTAATTATATCCTTGTTGTATTTTTGCAGAAAATCGGGCGAGAGCACCAGCATATAACGGGCCAGCACCAGGAAATCCGTGGAATCAACACTGTAAGCTAATAGCTCAGTTTCCCGGCGGTTATCTTTGTTCGCCGGCACATAATGGAACGGAAGGTTATACTGGCCGGCTAATTTGCGGTGCTTTTCGCAATTACTTAAAATAAAGGGTATCTTCACCTTCAGTTCACCGGCGCTCCATAAATACAACAGGTCTACCAGGCAATGGTCAGGCTCGGATACCAATATCCCCATGCGCGGGGATTCGGACTTATCAAAGATATCCCAGTCCGCGCTGAACTTTTTGGCAACAGGTAGAAATTCCGAAGACAGGGACTGCTTGTCATATTTTTCACCCTCCAGGATAAACTCAACCCGCATAAAAAAATATCCTCCCCGCGGATCGGTAGAGTGCTGATCGGCAGTGAGGATATTCCCGTCGTGCTTAAGGATGAAATCCGATATCCCGGCAACGATGCCTTTTTGGTCCCGGCACTGGAATAAAAGAATGAACGCGCGCATAAGCCAAAGCCTCCGGGCTAATTATACCTCAATATCCGGGGCTTTCAATAAATATCATTCCAATAAAGGCGGCAACCTTATTTTTTATTTCATCCCTGATCCTCCTGAAAAACGCCAGGCGCTCTTCATCGCTGCCTTGGGCTTCCGCCGGATCTTCCAAGCTCCAGTGGATTTTTTCATATTTCCCCGGAAATACCGGGCAAGTTTGCTTGGCATTATCACACACAGTAATCACGTAATCAAATTGCTGCCCGATAAATTCCATAGCAGATTTCGATCTATGCTTGGATATATCCACTCCTGTTTCGGCCATTACCTTTATAGCCAGGGGATTAACCTGCGTAGGTTTTACCCCTGCGCTAAATACCTCAAACTTATCCCCTGCCATATGGCGCAGGAACCCCTCGGCCATCTGGCTCCGACAGGAATTGCCTGTGCAGAGGAATAAAACTCTTATCTTTTCCATAAAATAAACTTTCTATCTTTTATACGGCACCAATAATAAGGATGAATTAGAGCTCCTCACCACCGCATGAGCAATCCCGCCGATAAAAACCTCTTCAATCCATCCCCTTCCCTGTGTTCCCATAACAACAAGGTTGTATTTGTTGCTGTTTATTTCCCTGATCAGCGCTTGTTTTGCGTGCCCGGTTTCAAGCTTACTCTCTATATCCTTTACCCCGCAACCTAAGAGTGCTTGTTTTAAGGTATCTAACCTTTCCTTGTCTATACGGTTAAACTCTGATAATTTATGCATCATATGCGTAGAGATTATATTTAAATCCTGAACATGATAAAGAGTAACCTTTGCGTTATAACGGCAAGCTACATTCGCCAGCACGTCAAAGGCTGTTTTAGCGTTATCTGAAAAATCTGTAGGAAATAAGATGTTCCCTCCAAAGGTAAACGCGCAGATATTCGACTTATCCGCATGGCATTTAATGAGGAGCGCGGGAATTTTAAGGTTTCTAATAATGCTGTCGGAAACGCTGCCCAATAAAATCTCTTTTGCCATACTTTTTCCGTGGGACCCTAAAACCAGCAGTTTATAACTTTCTTGCGCAATTATGCGGTTTATCTCCACAAAAGGAATGCCGTAACTAAAACTATACGACGCCTTAATACCGGAATTTTCCAGCCTGTTTGCCTGTTTTTCTATAAGTGGCTTCTCAACCTTTTCCAGGGTTTCCTCAATCCCGCCTGCGGTTTCTACTGAAATAACATGAACGAGCTTGACTTCTTTCGCGAAATCTTTCCCGTAATGAGCGATGCAATCTACTACCTCGTCTGAGGCCTTTGATAAATCGGTAGCAATCAATATCTTCTCCCACATCGGTTTTTCCTTTTCTATTTTTAATGTTTCGGGGGCCGTTTTCTTCTCCGGTGCAAACCAATGGCGGGTCCTATTGGAGAAATTAACCAGGCTCAGCATTATTGGGACTTCGGTAAGGACGCCCACTACGGTAGCAAGCGCAGCTCCGCTCTTTAATCCAAACAGGGAAATTGCCACAGCTACGGATAACTCAAAAAAATTGCTTGCACCGATCATTGCCGCGGGAGAAGCTATCGGATGGGCTAATCGCCATTTTTTAGCCCATAAATAGCCTATGGCGAAAATAAAATATGTCTGTATTGCCAGAGGAACGGCGATTAACAATATATGAAGGGGATTCCCGAGTATGGTATTCCCCTGGAATGCAAAGAGAATGATTAAAGTCAACAGCAGCCCTAAAATTGTTACCGGCTTAAGCACCTTCAAAAATACGTTCTCAAACCAACCCGCCCCTTTTTTCTTCAATAGATACACCCGGGAAATATACCCCCCTGCCAAAGGAATGACTACAAAGAAAATGGTAGAATAAATTAAGGTATCATAAGGCACGGTGATTTGATTCACGCCTAACAGGAATTTAACAATGGGCACAAAAGCAACTAATATGACTAAATCATTCACCGCTACCTGAACCAGGGTATAGGCCGGATCACCTTTGGTCAAATAGCTCCAGACAAAAACCATGGCCGTGCAAGGCGCGGCCCCCAGGAGTATTGCGCCGGCAATATATTCTTTGGCTAAAGCGGGGTTGATAAAAGCAGCGAATATGTATTTCAGGAATACCGCGGCAAATATTGCCATGGTAAACGGCTTGATCAGCCAATTTACTACTAATGTTACTACTAACCCCCTGGGTTTTTTCCCGGCCCTTACAATGCTGGAGAAATCGATCTGCACCATCATCGGATAGATCATCAGCCAGATAAGGACCGCGACCGGAATATTTACCTGGGATATTTCCAGCTTACTTAAGAAATTTACCCCCGCAGGAAATATCCTTCCGATTATTACACCAACGATGATACAAAGGATAACCCAGAAAGAAAGGTACCTCTCGAAAAACGGAAGTTTTACTCTCCTATCGGTTCCAGGCATACGCATAATCCTTTCTCAAAAAAGCTTTAATATATAAATACTCGTGTAATATATGCCTACTAATACGAATATCGCCCCTGTTACTATCCGCATATAGTACTCTAACCTTGCCAGCTTATGGAACCAGCGGCTCAATGACCTAACCCCGGCGGATATCGCTACGGCAAAGGCCAATACCGGCAGCCCCGTGCCGATCCCGTAAACAAACGCCAGCGATACCCCGGATTTGTGGCTGACCGCCAGGGGAATAAGGCTGCCGAAGAAAAGAGCCGCTGATACCGGGCAAAACGCAAGCGCGAATACCGCTCCCAATAAAAACGCTCCCGGAGCGCCTGCTTCAACAAGCTTATTATGATGCTTTTGGGAAAACGGCAATCCCGGAAGATTTATCTTGATTGCATCCAGCAAGATCAATCCCGTGATAATCAGGATAGGCCCCAGCGCCCTGGCCATATATTTTTGCAGAAACTGCGCTACCGCGGGGATACCCAGGATGGAATTGATAAGGATAAAGCCCAATACCGCGTAGGTCGCCATCCTGCCGAGCGTATAGGCGATGCCGGAGAGCAGGACAAAAAACGGATGGGTTACTTTCTTAGCTAAAAACGATATGGCTGCTATATTGGTCGCCAAGGGACAGGGACTTATCGAGGTCAATATGCCCAGCCATAATGCCGCACCAATGCCGGTCAAAACATCCGTCACGAGGCCTCCTTCAGGAAGTTATTTACCTCTTCGTTGACGTAATCAAAGAACCTTTTCTTATCAGAGACATACTCCCAGATTTTGTCCATATTCTTCCATTTAATTTCCTTGCCATCCTTGACCAAAGATAGAATGAGCGATTTTGTGTAAAGCTGATAATCTTTACTATAGTGTTCATTGCCTCTATCTTCTACGTTTACAGCTTTAAACTCCAATTTGCCTGATGCAAGCGCATCTTGAAAGTTAATTTCTATCGCCTCTTTTGAATACTGCTCAAGTTTATGGCAAGTAGCGCAGCGGAAACTGCCGTGGAAGTAATAGGCGATAACTCTGGTTGCCGGGTTATTGCCGGAATCTTGCGCGAAAGCAAGACTACTACAGATAAAAATTGCTGAAACAAACAATAATATAGAAATTTTACGCATCTTAGCCCTTCTCCCTTACGGATTATTTTTAATGAGTTCTTTTATGGCGGCTACCGCTTCTTCAGTAGTTTTATTCCTGATGTCACAGGCAATATGTTTGGACTTATCAAAGCCGGCTGCCTCAAATGCGTCGCGGAACATCTTCTGCTGCATCAGGGGGTCGCAAGCCGCGACATATAATTTATCTATATCCTTATTAACCAGTAAGATCTTAAGATACTGGTCCCCGTCATCCGCGCAAAGCTGGGGATGCAAAGAAACAAAATCCACGATTTTCTCCCTGCGTACGGCGTTTAAAACTTCCATTGTATCCATATTCTTAAACGATGGGCAGGTGCCCTGGCAGACGCAAAGGATCAAACCCTTTTTAGCCATTTTATTTGCCTCCTTTTTTATCGCCGAAAAATGTTATCGCTTTCCGGTCACAAATTTTTCCACAACCCTTACAAAACTCCACGCAATTTTCCGGATGCGTAACTTTTGGCTTCCCATCCGGGCCTATTTCAAATACGCCGTGAGGGCAGAAATTATAACATTGCATACAGCCGGAGCATTGAGCGTAATCTATTATGGGATACCATCTCTCCATCTCTTATCTTTCCCTTCCCAATTCTTGTTTCGTCCTTTTTGCGATGAAAAGTACATCCTGCTGGCTTAATCTGAAATTCTTGTTTTTAACAATGCCCTCTTTGGCAATATCAATATAATCGGTGACGTTAAGGCCCGCGTGCTCAATGGTTTTCTTGGCGCAGGCGACAGAACATCCGTCTATCGCAACAA
>JAQUME010000010.1 GCA_028718245.1 Candidatus Omnitrophota bacterium | reverse complement strand
TCCGGAGCTTCGGATAAAGATAAACGATCGCCCCTACACTGGCAAAAGACAGCTGAAAACCAACATCAAAAAGCTGCTTCGGATTGATCAACAGGATGAACAGTCCGGCGCAGGCAAGCGAATTGTAGATATCCGGGGGCCTTTTAAAAAGATAGGCCAGCAGAAAAACCGAGCCCATTACCGTAGCGCGGATAACCGGATTGCTTGAGCCGGTGATCAAGCAATAAATGACCAGGCAGATGACCGCCAGGATAATGCGCGTTTTTCGCCTGACGCGCATGATCTTAAGGGACAAATTAACGATAAGGGCGACGATACCCACATTAAACCCGCTGACTACCAGGATATGCACAGTGCCGGACCTAACCATGGAGTTATTCACCAGCCAGGGGATGCCGCGCCTTTGGCCCAAGACCATAGCGGAAAGAATGCTCGCCGGTAGATCCACAAGATTGCGCCTGATAATACTCTCCAACCTTTGGCGCAACCGAAATGAAAATCGCATCAATCCTGAACCGCTTCTTGCCTCCTGCCGGATGATCTGGCGCATGTCTTTTATCCGCATCAACAAATAAATTCCCTGGCGCGCCAGGAATTCTTTATAACCCTGCCCGCTTTTGAAACTATACGGCCGCCGCAAATTTCCGATAAGCAACAGATTATCCCCATAGCTTAATTCCTGCACAAAATCCAGGTTAACCAACACCTTGCCGCAGCAGCGCCATTTAAATTCTCCGGACTGAACTTCTTGCGCGCGGAAAACAAAGGAGGCGCGGTTATCCTTTATTTCCGGAGCGCTGTCAATAAACCCGCTTAAGCTGTAAACAGTATTATCCTTATAACGCACGAAATTACCGATATGGCATTTAGGACGCAGATATGAGTTCTTCAGGTTCAGGCCGCCCAGTAACAGGGCTAAAAGTAATATCAGAGACAGGAAAATATGATTTTTCCTGAAATTCAGGCAGGCGAAAACAAGGATGATCACACCTAGCCCCAGAATAGCTAAAAAATTTACCCGGAACAAACTGGTCAGGATAATTCCCAAGCAATAAAATACGGCTAATACCGCAAGCAGCCTTTTCATTCTATGAAAAAGAGCTCTTTTAGCTTCTCGTAACGCTTTTCGCCGATACCTTTAACCTCCTTTAAGCCTTCTAAACTGGCGAAATCACCGTGTTCCAGGCGGTGTTCAATAATGTGACGGCTGGTTTTTTCCGGCAGGCACCTGGTTTTAAGCAGCTCCTCCAAAGATATTTTGTTCAGGTCAATCTTTGCCAGCCTTACCTCGGGAGAAAATAACTTCTTGGCGTTGCAATTCAACTTAGCCAGATTGTTCAAAGCTATGCCGCAGAATGCGACAGCCAACAGAAACAGGATGGCCTTTTTCTCTTCCGGGGTAAGATTAAGCATTCACTTGCCTTTCTACGCTCCCGCCTGCGGCGGGATAAGTTCGGGCAAATAACTTATGTCGGCTACGCCTCCATAAGTTATGCCCTCACTTAAATAGACGACAAAGGAGGTAAAATCTAACTAAAAAACAGGTGCTTGACAGGCATTTTTGGTGTATACTTTGATTATGGTCAGGAAGGTGCTGATAGTTGATGATGATTTCAATATTGTCAAAAAAAGCAGAGAGGAGCTGCTTAAGGCCGGGTACATTGTAGCGGCTGCTTACAGCGCCAGGGAAGGGATTGAAAAGTTAAAAGAGGAAAAACCCGATTGCGTGCTTTTAGACCTGGTCCTGCCTGATGAAAGCGGCTTTAGGGTCGCTCAAGAGATCAGGGCCCTGCCGGAATTCAAAGATACTCCGATCATCGCCACCTCGCTAAAACACGAAGAGATCGACAAGCATATCGCCGCCAAGAGCGGCATCACCGTCTACGTTGAAAAACCCATCGATTACCAGAGATTACTTTTTGATATTAAGGATGTCCTGGGCGGGTAATATCCAGAAATTTCTGCCTTGTCTTGTTTCTCGCAGGGACGCTTGTTTTGCCCCGGCGTGGCAAAACTTTGCTCGGGTCGGCTGGCGTCGCTCTCACTAGTCCCTGCATAGGGGGTGAACCATGCCCGCTCCTTGCCTCCACGCCCTGCTTAAAACAAGCCAAGTCAGCCACTTCTATACAGTAATTGGGGGTCAGATTCATTTTCTATAAAAATAATTCTGACCCCCTTTTTCTCTAACAGTCATTTCTAATATAAGGGTATCCCTTAAGAGGATATCCCTGGATCCATAGGCCGCTCCATCCATCCAAACTCATTAAGGAGACAGCCCAAAACACGAAGATCTGTCGTCAGTCCAATAACAGTGCCAAGAATCAGGGCTCGAGCCATTCGGACAAGACATGAGATGATAGACATACAATCTAGAGGCGTTCGGGGTCTTTCCTCCGCTACCGCTACCACACCTGAGGGCAATCAAATCTATACAAGTAGATGACGCATAATTTATCGTATAACGATAGAAGTCGGTAGAATGACAGGTATAATCCACCCCTGCGTAGTTATTATCCATGCCGGCCATAGTGCCATTCTCCTGATAGTATTGGTATGCAGATTGACGCATAGCGCCTATGCGCACTTTAGCTTCAGCAGTCCGTGCTTTCTCAACTATCATAGAGTATTGGCTTACGCCTACTGCCGCAAGTATGCCTACGATGATTATTACGACGATCAGTTCAATTAAAGTAAAACCGCGTTTCATTTATTGCTCCTAAATAACAATATTGATAAGCTTCTGGGGAACGACGATAAACTTTTTTAAGGGCTTGCCTTCAAGCCAAGGAGCCAACTTCTCATCTTTAAGCACCAACTCCTTAAGTTTATCATCGGGAATGTCGCGGGGAACTTCAATCTTAGCACGCACCTTGCCGTTGACCTGGATCGCCAGCTCTACATTTTCCTCAACCAGCAATTTAGGATCATATCCCGGCCAGGATGCCTTGAATATACTCTCCTTGTTTCCTAAAATCTCCCAGAGCTCTTCGCAAAAATGAGGGGCGATCGGACTAAGCGTTATAACTAACCTGGAAAAGACCTCTTTATCCGCTCCCGACTGATAGATCGCGTTAGTCAATTCCATTAAGCTGGCAATAGCGGTATTGAATTTAAATTCGCCATAATCTTGCGTTACTTTCTTGGTGGTTTTGTGCAGTGCAGTTATAACCTGCGCATCAGCTTTGTCTTTTAAATTGTCTTGAATACGCCAGACGCGGTTCAGGAATTTAAACGCGCCTTCCAATCCCCTGTTGTCCCATTCCAATTCTGTTTCCGGAGGCGCGGCGAATAAAATAAACAAACGCAAAGCGTCGGCACCGTAATCCTTGGTCATGGAATCCGGATCCACGATATTGCCTTTGGACTTGGACATTACCTCCCCATCCTTCAAAACCATGCCCTGGGTCAATAATCTCTGGAAGGGCTCAGGGAAAGCCACCATCCCTAAATCCTGGAAGAATTTGGTAAAGAAGCGCGAATACAATAAATGCAGGATGGCATGCTCAATGCCGCCGATATACTGGTCAACGGTCATCCAGTATTTTGCCTCTTGCGTATCAAAAGGGGCATCATTGAATTTCGGAGAGCAGAATCTTAAGAAATACCATGAAGAATCAAAAAAGGTAGCCATGGTGTCGGTTTCCCGCCTGGATGCTCCCTTGCACTTTGGGCATTTTACTTCTACGAATTTTTTTACTTTGCCTAACGGGCTGCCTCCTTCACCGGTAAAAGGAGCGTCTTTTGGCAGCTCCACAGGCAAATCTTTATAAGGAACAGGGACAATACCGCATTTAGGGCAATAAATTATCGGAATAGGGGTCCCCCAGTAACGCTGACGGGAGATCAGCCAGTCGCGTAAGCGCCAATGCGTCTGAATTTTACCGATCCCTTTTTGCTCCATCCAGCCGGCGATCTTTGTCTTTGCTTCCTGATTGCTTAATCCGTCAAACTCTCCGGAGTTCACCTGAATGCCATCCCCTTCATAGGCCTGGGTCAGGTCTTCGGCTTTTAGACCGCTCCCTTTCGGCTGAATCACTACGCGCATCGGCAAGCCATGCTCTTTGGCAAAAAGAAAATCCCTCTGATCATGCGTAGGCACAGCCATGATCGCGCCGGTCCCGTATTCCATCAACACATAATCGGCGATCCAGATGGGAACCTCTTCATTATTCACCGGGTTGATCGCGAAGCTTCCCGTAAACACGCCCTCCTTCTTTATATCCGATGAAGCGCGCACGACCTTGCTTTCCTTGGCCACCTTATCAATAAATTCCAGCGCCTGTTTTTCCTGCGGTTTACCTTTGATCAACTCTTTGACCAAAGGATGCTCCGGAGCCAGGACAATATAAGTTGCCCCGAAAATAGTATCCACGCGGGTGGTAAATACCGGAATCACTTTATCACTATCTTTTAAGTGAAAATAAATATCCACCCCGCTGCTTTTGCCGATCCAGTTATTCTGCATCGCCAAAACGCGCTGCGGCCATTCCTTAAGCCGGCTCAAGTCATCCAATAATCTTTCCCTATATTCAGTGATCTTTAAATACCACTGCTCCAGATCCTTTTGCTCTACTTGTGTATGGCATCTCCAGCATCCGCCATCCACTACTTCTTCGTTGGCTAAGGTGGTTTGGCAGCTTGCGCACCAGTTAACCGCCGATGCCTTTTTATAAGCCAGGGAGCGCTCGAACATCTTCAGGAATATCCACTGGTTCCATTTATAATAATCGCTGTCGCAGGTAGAGACCTCCCTCTCCCAATCATAGGAGAATCCCATTCTCTTTAATTCCGTCTCCATCTCTTTGATGCATTTGTGCGTCCAGGTATCCGGCTTGGTCTTGTTTTTGATAGCCGCGTTCTCCGCTGGCTGGCCAAAGGCATCAAATCCCATCGGATGCATTACATTGTACCCTTGGAGCATCTTGAAACGGCTGGCCACATCCCCGATAGTGTAATTGCGTACATGGCCCATATGGATCTTTCCCGACGGATAAGGGAACATCTCCAGGAGGTAATATTTTTTACGAGTGGGGTCGGCTTGGCTGCGGAAGGCATGAGAGGCCTGCCACTTTTTCTGCCATTTTTCTTCTATTTTTTTAAAATTATAATGCATATCAGCGCCCTAACTTCCTGACTAATTTTAGATTTTCTTTATCACTCTCTTCAGTAGTCTTGGGGGTTTCTAAGATCATAGGTATCTTTCTTAACTTAGGATGGCTGATTATCCTTTTCATCCCGCTAAGGCCGATATGCCCGCGGCCTATATGGTCGTGCCGGTCATGGTGGCTTCCCAATCCCCCTGCGGCATCATTAAGATGGATCAGCTTGATCAACTTTATCCCCACCAGATCCTGGATCTCATCAAGCATATTCTCTAAGCCCTCTTTAGTTGACAGGTCATAACCCGCCAGGTACGCGTGTGCCGTATCCAGGCAGAGGCCTACGCGCGCCTTTTGTTTGATGCCTTTCAGGATCTTGTGCTGATGATAAAACCTGTAACCCAGCCATGAACCGCTACCCGAAGTATTTTCCAGCAGTATACCGACCTTGGAGCCCTTGGTTTTCTCCAATATTTTATTTAAGGCCTCCACCAGCCTCTTGATCCCGGCATCCTCGGAGGTTTGCTTGTGGCTGCCCATGTGCGTAACGATATAATCCGCCCCCAACTTCTCCGCGTCCCGGATATCTTCGATATAGGCCTGGATAGAACCATTGTAAAGCCGTGGCTCGGGAGAGGCCAGGTTTATCAAATAAGAAATGTGGATAAAAACCGGGCTGATCTTATATTTTTTGCGCCTGGCCCTGAATTCCCCTATGTCTTCGGGTTCGAGTTTGAAATCATGGCGCCAGGACTGCGGGCTTCTGGCAAATATCTGCATGGTATCGCAGCCCAAATTATGCGCGATATCCAGCGTCTCATAGATCTTCTTTGCCCCCGAAACATGCACCCCTAGGATCATATTAAATAAAGATTATGCCTTATTCTTAATCTTACCTACTAGTTCATCAATTGAAACATTTAACGCGCCGGCAATTTTAGCAACGGTTGTTATAGTGGGCTCTTTTGCCGCGCCGGATTCAATTTTTACAAGGGTAACGGTTGAAATATCCGCTAAGCGGGCAAGTTTCTCCTGCGACAGCCCTCTTTTCAACCTAAGTTTTCTTATATTTTGCGCTAACATTTTATTTGACTTATTATACTATTGTATTAATATATATGTATGGGTATATTTATTGCTTATGGTTTAAATTATACTACAAATGTCCATAAAAATCTATAAAAACTGCTGTTAGAAAAATACAAATTCTGCGTCTATTATTACGGGGAAAAAAATGGCAAGGGCCTACTCAGAGAAGATTAAACAAAAGGCACGCAGTCTAAGACAAAGAGGCTGGACATTAGGAGAAATAGGGCGTGAATTAAAAATACCTAAGAATACCCTTTCTGGATGGTTGAAGGGTATCCAACTTACCAGAAAACAGCAAAATAGGATAAAAGATAAAATTATTGTCTCGGCCGCAATAGGCAGGCCATTAGCCGCAAAATTATTGCAGGAGAAAATTGAAAGCTGGAAAAGGAATGTCCGGGCACGAGTAGAACATTTTGGCAAATTATCCTTTCAGAGCCAAGAAACCGGTAAACTTATTTGCGGGATTATGTATCTTTGCGAAGGATCGAAATATCCATCGTCTCAAGCAATGACCTTTGGCAATTCAGACCCAAAAGTTATAACTGCCTTTCTTAATTTACTAAGGGAATGCTTTCGTATTCGCGAGGATAAACTACGATGTAGGGTAATGCCGAGATGGGATCAAGACACAGATAAATTGCAGCGATTTTGGTCAAAAATTACAAAAATTCCCCTGCGGTACTTTTACAAAACAAAAGCTGACGGGAGGACGAGAGGAATAAAAACCATGCGGAAAGATTATATGGGGATCTGCGCGTTGACTTATTGTGATACAACATTACAATTTGAGCTACAGGCCATAGGAGAAAGAATAATAGAAAAGTGGAGCTGGAGGGGATCGAACCCTCGACCCTTTGCCTGCCAGGCAAATGCTCGTCCCAGCTGAGCTACAGCCCCAAAATTTAAGTATTGACCTTTGCTATTTTAGAATATAATATGGAGGACGTCAACCTAAAAATCTCTGCCGAAGTGGTGGAATGGCATACACGACGGTCTCAAAAACCGTTGAGGGCAACCTCGTAAGGGTTCAACTCCCTTCTTCGGCACTAAATCGGGCTAGTCTATTTAATAAATAGTTCTGGCCCGGTTTTTTAATCAGCGTATCGCCAAATTCAGCAGGGAACCGGTAACCAGGCCCACGATAAGCATGATCAAGGTGGCCTTGATCAGGTCCTTCAGGCCCAGTTCCTTAAAGAAGACAATAAAGGTCGCCACGCAGGGAAAAGATATTGACAGAAGCACGGCGGTAATAAACAGCTGCTTGACGGTCAATGCCAAAGGCAAAAGCATCCCCACCGCCACATCCTTCCTGAATAACCCCATTACCAGAGAAACTATCGCCTCCTTAGGCAGGCCGAAGAGCCCCTTAACTACAGGGGCAAAGATTCCGGTAAAGAAATCAAACAGCTTAAAATACAAAAGCACATTCACCAGCAAAACTCCCAACAAAACCAGCGGAGCGGCTTCGATCAAAAATCCCTTGATCCGCAAAAATAATTTATGCCACAAGGTTGCCGGGGAAGGTATCCGGTAAGGGGGGATCTCAACCAGGAATTCAGGGCTATAGCCCTTGGCCGTATGGTTAAGGATTATACCTAAGACCAGCCAGACAACCAACAGGACCAGATATACCCCGGAAACATAAAACCCGGAGAACCTGCCCAGCAAACCGAAGATCATCGCCTGCAATGCCACGCAGGGCACACCGATAGAGATCAATGTCGCAGCAATAAACCTCTCCCGCCTGGATTCCAAATTGCGCGTAGCCAGTATCCCCGGGACATTGCAGCCAAAACCCAGTAATACCGGGATGATCGCAAAACCATGCAGGCCCAGGTGGTGCAAAAGATTATCCATAAGCATAGCCAGCCGGGGCAGGAACCCGATATCCTCCAGCAGGCCCAAAACAAAATAAAATGAGATTATATAAGGCAGGACCATGGCAAACTCAATATAAGGGGCGGTGGTAAGCAGGCCTAAGGATTGTTTAAAATCGATCCGGCCGTTGATCAGGTCGCCGATCAACAAATGATGGATAAAGCTTTCTTCACCCAGAAGAGAACTGAGCCTGGCCAGAAGCGGCTGGTAGAGATTGAAGAATATGGGGTCGGCGATCCTGCTGATCAGGTTCTCGCCGATAAAACGCACCACTTGGAAAGAGACAAAGAGCACTCCCATAGCAATAAGCGCTCCGCTGAAGGGCCTTACCGAGGCATCCTCCAAGATCTCCCGCAAAGTATGGTGGCGATGGGTCAGCTGCTGCACCTGTTCAATAATAGCGCCGATATCCTGCCAGCGCTGCCGGTGGGAAAATTTATCGCGCAGCACCGGTTTTGCCTCATGAATTCTTTCTAAGAGCAGCTTTATGCCTGAACCGGTGATCGCACAGGTGGATATCACCGGGACCCCGATGATCTTTTCCAGTTTATCGGCATCAAGGCTTACTCCGTGATGTTTGGCCTCATCGCACATATTCAGGGAAACTATTACCGGCAGGCCTGCCTCAAGCAGCTGCAAGGTCAGGTAGAGATTACGCTCCAGGTTAGTGGAATCAACGATATTAATGACCGCTATTTCATCTTTGGGGTATTCATATAATAGGGATACCGCCACCTCCTCTGATTTTGAGGCCGGTTCAAGGGAATATGTTCCGGGGAGGTCCACCACTTCGATTTCCTGCTCCCCGAGCTTCAGCGTTCCCCGCATGATCTCAACAGTAGTGCCGGCATAATTAGAAGAAATGACCCGCACCCCGGTAAGGCGCGAGAAGACCACGCTTTTACCGACATTGGGGTTGCCTATTAAAAATATTTTCTTGATCATTCTACCTCGACGGTGACCTTGTTTGCTACGCCATGACCTAAAACCAGCACACTTCTGCCCACTTTGATCGCCACAGGCCCCTTAAGGCCGATGGAGCTGATCTTGGTGATCTCCCTGCCGTGGTAAATTCCCATGCTCATGAATTTATTATGCAGCGCCTGGCCGGCTGAGATATCGCAGATAATCCCTTTTTGTTTTTCCTTCATCTGCCTTAAGCTTATTTTTTTCATTTTTCTCCGATATACGGGGCTATTGCCTTATACACCCTGGCGGCAACGATTTTGTACCCCTTCTTATTGGGATGGAAAAAATCGCTTTTCATCTCCGGATTGGTGATGATCCTGCTCAAAACCGACGGGATAAATATCGCCTTCTTCTCCCCGGCCAGCCTCTTAAAGGCCTTCCTGTATTCCCTGAAAAATATCCCGGAGCTGATGTCCACCAAAGCTACCATAGCGCCCTTCTCCTGGATGCGGTCAATGATCAGAGAGAGGTTCCTGACTGTATCCTCCCGCGGGATCTTTTTGAGAAAATCATTCCCGCAGAACTCCACGATAACCAAACGGGGATTTTTAGCCAGGACATCGTTATCCAGGCGTTCTAAGGCGCAGAATGTAGTATCTCCATCTACCCCGGCATTGATCACCGGCAGTTTAACCAACGCCCTTAAATCCGAAGGGTAATCTTCTCCGGGTTCTGCCCCATAGCCAAAGGTAATGCTGTCTCCAAAACAAATGATCTCCGTGCCTGTATTTTTCGTATTCCTGATCTCCGGCTTCGCGCAGCCTGCCGAAGCCAGGATCAAAGCAAGCAAAACCCCGATACTATAATTGATTTTTCTCATGTTTTAACCTCAGCTGGCCGCAGGCAGCGCTAATATCCTGGCCCCGCTCCCTTCTTAATGTAACATTAATCCCGGCTTTAAACAAATGCTCTTTAAAAGAATCGATCTCGGTCTTCCCGGGAGGCATGATCTTTAATTCCGGTATCGGGTTTGCCGCGATCAGGTTAACTTTGGCTAACCTCAGGTCCTTTAAAAGCGCGGCTAACTTTTGCGCGCTCTCCTTATCCGCGTTCAGGCCTTTGATCAGGATACACTCAAAGGTGATCTGGCGGTTGGTTTTAGCAATATATTCATGGCAGCAGCTGATCAGTTCCGCCAAAGGGTATTTTTTGTTCACCGGCATGATCTCCGAACGCAGCCGGTCACTGGCGGCGTGCAAAGATATAGAGAGTTCTACCTGCAGATCTTCATCCTGCAGCTTTTTTATACCCGGGATGATCCCGCAGGTGGAAATGGTGATCCGCCTGGCGCCGATATTAAAAGCATGCGGCGAGTTGATCACCCGGATCGCCTTAAGCACATTTTCATAATTATCCAACGGCTCCCCAGTGCCCATAAATACAATGTGCGTTAACGGCTCCTTCCGGCTGTTATTTTTTAAATAAAGTACTTCATCCAGGATCTCCCCTGCGCTTAAATTGCGCTTAAAACCCTTCAGCGCGCTTGCGCAAAACCCGCAGGCGAATTTGCAGCCCACCTGCGAAGAGATGCAGCCAGTGACCCGTTCTCCGGCGGGAATGCTCACTGCCTCAATCAGGTTATTGTCCTTCAGTTGGAAAAGGAATTTGGCTGTCCCGTCAGTTGATTTCTGAAATTCCGCCAGTTCCATTCCTAAAATATAAAAACTATCTGCCAGGGTTGCCCTCAAGGCCTGCGGCAGATCGCTCATACTGTTGAATTCAAAAGCTCCTTTCCGGTAGATCCAGTTAAATATCTGCTTAGCATGATACTTGGGCGAGCCCCAGGAGAGCAACTTATCCTCTAACTCCTTTAAGCTTAATTCCTTGATATCCTGCATAATAATTCAGGGGCGGACCCTAAGTTGTTGTTTATCGATCTTTCCGGTGCGGTTCTTGGGAAGTGCTGTGCAAAACTCAAAATAGTGCGGGATCTTAAAATGCGCCAGATGCCGGCGCAGGAAATAACGCAGGTCTTCTTCGGAAATATTTTTCCCGTCTTTGGCTACCAGGAAGGCCTTGGGAACCTCCCCTCTTAATTTATCAGCCAGCCCGATCACCGCTGCCTCGGCAATATCCGGATGTTTCTGCAAAGCCGCTTCCACCTCCGGCTCAAAGACGATCTCTCCGCCGACCTTGATCATCTCCTTTTTCCTGCCGACGATATAAAGGAATCTTTCCGTATCAAACCTGCCCAGGTCCCCGGTATGAAACCACCCCCCGCGGATAGTTTCCCGGGTCAGTTTCTCATCCTTGAAATATCCGTCGGTAACTACCCAGCTCTTTACCGCCACCTCCCCTACCTCTCCGGCTTTCAGTTCCTGCTCATTTTCCGAGAATATCTTTACCTCTATCCACGGTGCAGGCCGGCCCACGCTTTCAATATTTTTTGAGCCCATCGGCAGGACTACGGTGGGAGCATTGGTTTCAGTCAGTCCCCAGCCGTTCAAAAGAAAGGCCTTGGGGCAGAACTGCTGGAACCTGCGCAGGGCATCCGGTGAATTGGAGGCGCCGAAGGTAACGATCCAGCGCAAGCTCGAGAGGTCAAATGTTTCAAACTCCTTTAACTGTAAAAGGGCGTAATACATGGAAGGAACGAGCCAGAAAAAATTAACCTTATAATTCTGCACATTCTTTAAAAAATCCAGCGGCATAAAACGCTCCATCAATACCAGGGTCAGGCCAAAAACAATGGTATTCTGGATATAGATCAAGCCGCCTAAATGCGAAAATGGCAAAGCGCAAAGAGCGGTATCCCCGGCCTTTAGATCCGCGTTCACAAAAAAAGCCATGGACTTCGGCGGGGCATCCAGCTGAGCATAATTGATCAAAACGCCTTTGGGTTTGCCAGTCGTGCCAGAGGTATAAAAGATTATGGCGTAATCCTTGTTCTCGATCTTTACCTGCGGTGGCCCGGCACTTCCCTGGCTGAGAAGCTCCTCAAAACTTATCGCCCCCTCCTCCTTTGACTGGCAGGAGATGATCTGCTTTAACGAGGGGATATTTTTTTTGAGATTATGGAAGGAAATATTGGCTTTGTGTTTGGTGATCAGGGCTTTTACTTCAGCATGGCCGGCGCAGGAGATTATTTCATCTTCGGTGAACATGAAGTCCAAAGGAACGGTGCAGGCGCCGATGGACCAGACGGCTAAATAGCTGAAAATATACTCCGGCCAGTTAGGCAGGTAAATGGCGACCTTGTCCCCGCGGCTGATTCCAAGCTTAAGCAGGCCCTGGGCGAGAGAAAAAACCTTATCTTTAAGCTGGGCAAAGCTAAGATTATCTCCGCGGAAGATGATCGCCGGATTTTGCGGCGATCCTTTTGCCAGCTTTTCCAAAACTTCAACTACGTTCATTAGAATCCATACCAGTAATTTACCAGGGGCTTGCCTTCACCGGATTGATCGGTGATCACATTTTTGATGCGGGTGTACTCCAGAAAACCTTCCTTGCCCAGCTCCTTGCCGAATCCGCTTTGCTTAAACCCGCCATAAGGAAGCTGGTTATAAAACATCCCGTAAGTGTTGATCCAGATAGTGCCGGCATTTATTTTCTTGGCCAGCTCCTCCGCCAAAGAAGGGTCACTTGTCCAAATACAGCCGGCCAAAGCAAAATCTACACTGTTGGCCAGGGCCACCGCCTCATCCGAACCGGAAAATTTATGGATCAGGGCTACCGGGCCAAAAACCTCCTCCTTAAAAACATGGCTGTGGCTGCTTACATCAACCAGGACTGTCGGTTCAAAGTAATAACCGTTTTTAAGTTCAGAGGCATCAGGGATCCTGCCGCCGCAAACAACCTTAGCGCCTTCAGCCTTTGCCTTTTCAATATAAGCGATCACCTTTTTACGCTGGCTGTCGCTGATCAAAGGACCCATCTGGGTCTGGAAATCCTCAGCCAGGCCTAATTTTATGCGCCTGGCCTTTTCCACAAAACCAGACACGAATTTATCGTAAATACTTTCCTGCACCAGAAAACGGGACATGGCAGTACACATCTGGCCCTGATTCAGGAATATGGAAACCAGGCAGCTGTTTATCGCCACATCCAGGCTCGCGTCGCCAAACACCAGAGCCGCGGATTTACCTCCTAACTCCATGATCAGCTTCTTTACGTTCTTGGAAGAATACTGCAATATCTGTTTTCCTATTTCATTGCTGCCGGTAAAAGAGATCATATCTACCCGCTTATCGCTGCAAAGCGCCTCCCCGATCTTGGCGCCGCTGCCATTGATAACATTGACCACCCCGCTAGGTAATCCGGCTTTGTGGATGATCTTGGCAAGCTCTAATGCGGTAAGCGGGGTAAGGCTGGATGGTTTTAAAATAACCGTGTTACCAGCGGCTAAAGCCGAAGCTAATTTCCAACAGGCGATCAAAAGCGGGTAATTCCAGGGAATGATCAATACTACTACCCCCACAGGCTCGCGCTCTAACCTGGCTTTTGCTTCTTCCGGCAAACCGGGTTCTTCATCCTTTAAATAATCAATGAAATTATTGGCGATGAATTCAAAGGTTTTGGCGCTTGAGGGGATATCCATAAAGGTGGATTCTTTTATGGGCTTTCCGGTGTTCTGAGTTTCCAACTGGGCAAGTTCGGCGGCGTTATCTAAAATACCCGAGGCGATCTTAAGGATAAATTCCTTACGCTGCTCGACGGAGAACTGCGGCCATGGGCCATGATCAAAGGCATCCCGGGAGCTGGCCAAAGCCATCTCCACTTCCTTGGCTGAGGCAAGGGAAGCCTCGGCGATCACCTTGCCTGTGGAGGGATTAATGATGTTCTGTTTTTCAATGGTCTCTATAAATTGTCCGTTGATAAAAAGCGGGCATTTTGAGTTCATTTGATCTTTACCTCTTTAAATATGGTAAACAGCCGGCTAAACGGCACATACCATTTGGAAAGCTGGCCCAGCTGTCCGCTTAATTTCATTTTTCCCTGGGTAACTGCCACGAATGAATCCAGCTTGCCCAAAAATACCTGCTCCCAGACCGCGGCAGGAGCAGAGATTACAAAAGGGGCGTCCGAGTCGGTATCCAACTTAACTATTTTTCCTTTTTCAAAATTAAATTTGAAAACCTTGTCAGAGCCATCAAGCTTGATCGCTAATTTCACGGTCAGGTCCAGCTCTTTGCCTTTTTGAGCGATGAATTCATCCTTATTCACCAGATCCACGATCGCCTGGATATGCTGACGGGAAAACATTTCATAAACCGGTTCATTGCGCTTCAGGTCATCCTTTAACGCTGCATCCAACTCATCCAACACATCTTTATCAAAGAGCCGGGCAAGGGCTGCACTTTTAACCGCCTCCTCCAATGCCTCGGTAATGCTCAATGCCTCTTCAAACTTATCGGCGATCGCCACTGTCCCGTGATTTTTTAATACCACCAGGCTATTTGTTTTTAAGGCGGCGATTACCGGCGCAGGATCCGTAACTGTGGGTGTTTGCTGCGGGACTACCGGGACATCCCCCAGATAAAATTTGGTTTCAAAGCTCATGGCCTTAAGTGTTTTAGCTACTGCAAAATACCCGTTGATCAATGGCGGGTGGCAATGCACCACGACTTTAGCCGGAAAATTCTTATAGACTAAACTGTGCAAAGGCAGCTCTGAACTTGGAACTAATCCTCCTTCAGCTTTGCCATCAGCCAAACTTACCTTTACTATATCATTTTCTTTTAACTGGCCTAAAGCAGTTCCGCTGGCAGTAATAAGAATATTTTCCCCATCTATTCTGGCGCTTAAATTACCGGATTTGGCTACTGCCAGGCCTGCGGCGTAAAGCCTTTTGCCGACCCGGATAATTTCTAATTTTAATTCCTGCTCAAGCATTTAAACCTCCAGATGGATATGCCGAGTGATCAATTTTGCCGGCGTGACATCAAAGGCAGGATAATATGCCTTCACATTCTTCGGCGCCAGATGCAACCCCTGGTAGATCTTTAACTCATCCCCGTGGCGGATCTCGATCTTTATATCCCTGCCCCTTTTTAATTTTGATGGCGGAGGGCATAAGACATAAAAAGGGACTTTAAAATATTTGGCTACAACCGCTATTTGATAAGTTCCGATCTTGTTGGCGATATCTCCATTTTGGGTAAGATGGTCTGCTCCGACCATAACCTTGGTTACCTTGCCCTGTGAGAGTAAATAAGCCACCATATTGTCGGTGATGATGGTGACCGGGAACCCGGCGCGCTGGATCTCCCAGGCAGTAAGACGAGAACCCTGCAGATAAGGCCGGGTCTCGGTTACATAGAAGCTTATTCTTTTGCCCTGTTTGCGGGCAAATTCAGCGATCAAGGGCATCAGGCCGCTGACATTGCAGTGGGTCAAGATCACATCCCTGTCTTCAAGCAGCTTGGCTGCTTCTTGTGCCTGCTGGATCCTTTTGGCTCTAAGCATCTCCAGAAAACCTAAAATGCTTTTCTCCAGGGGAGCTCCGCTCCTTTTCCAGTCTAAGACCATATCGGTCAAAACCTTAAAGGCCAAGGTCGGCCGGGTAGCGTTAATTGCCCGGGCTACTTTATTCAGATCTTTCTTCTGCCGGCTGCTCAAAATAAAGGTGTACATTACCAGAAGCACCTGGCCCACAGCCCGGGTCTTCATCTCTTTTATTGCCTTGCAGGCGTCCTGGTAATTCTTGGCCTTTATATAGGTAAGCTTCTGCGGAAGCTTAGTTTCATCCAGGATCAGGATCGTATTGCCTTTTAATTGTATGGGCCAAAAAAGCGGAGAAAATTTCATAGTTATTTTCCTTCCAGTTTCTTGACTACCTCTAATGCGATCTTGATCAGGTTGCTTTCTGCCATGTAATAAAGCGGGTTCATAAATCCCATTTCTCCGGTAACCACATTATCGCTTACCGCTAAGATCGACCCTGCCTTGATATTGTAGGTCTGGGCAATGGTCAGAAGGGTTGAAGAGACCATATCCACTGCCTTTGCCCCCTCTTTGCGTTTGGCCTCCACGATCTCGCGGGTCTCGCGCAAAAGTGCATCCGTGGTCCAGGCTTTACCCCGATGGACATTTAAACCCATGCCTTTGGCAGCCTCATATAATAGATCCGAGATTTTCTTATCGCTTACCGTCTTAAAATCCTTATTTACATAATAAGGGGTTACCCCATCTCCGCGGATAGCTTCGTCAACGACAAATAGGTCTCCTACTTTAATGTTTTCATCCAATGACCCGCAAGTGCCGATGCGGATAATATTCTGAATACCGGAGTTGCAGATTACTTCGGTGGTGATGGAGGTATCGGTAGAGAATCTGCCGCCGTTAATCCCGGTGACCTTTATGCCTTCATAGGTACCGGTGTACATGGTGTATTCCATGAATGAGAAGTTGCGCACGGGATTCTCGATCTTTTTCATCAGCACATCCAGCCGGTCGCGGGGGCCGGGAACAATGGCATATTTGCCCACATCCTCGGGCCTTAGCTGCACCATGGCTGTCAAATCTTTCCCTGTCAAATGAACTTCTTTCTGCATCTGCATCTTGATATCCTTTCTTTCTCAGCTTAGGACAATTATATTCCCCTTTAAGAATTTCTTGATTGCCTGTATTGTTTCTGCCTTGAATTTTGCCGGGCTTTGAGCTATCCACATAGTAAAATTATACAGTTCCTGCGTATCGACCTTTAGCCATTTCCTGTTTTTGTGCAGCAATACCAATAACGTCGTCATGGCAATTCTTTTATTGCCGTTTTGAAAAGGATGATTTTTTATCATAAGGTAAAAAAGTATGCTTACCTTATCCACCAGAGAGCGATATCCCGATTTACCCCCGAAGGTAGCAAAGGGCGTTGCCAGGCAGCTTTCCAGGATATTGGGAAAACGGGTGGCAAAATCCGGTATCGGCTCATTAAAAGAGAATATTTCCTGCGCCAGGCGAAACGCGATGTACTCGACTTCCTTAACCGAAAGCCGCTCCATCAATCTTTACCCAGGAGTTTGAGGGTCGCGCCATATTCGCTGACAGTCTTTTTCACCGCGCGATCGATCTCCGTCTTCTGCTCTTCACCTAAAACCTTACCGAAAATGGCATCCAGGCTCTTCTGCGGGATACCGTAGGTCTTGCCGATCTTAATGGCCTTGATCTCCCCTTTTTTAACTTTCTTGAATACAGTTATCCTGCTTAAGCCCAGCATTCTGGCTAACTCAGGTATCGTAACATATTTGCTTGCTTTAGGTTGCATCATATCTCCTCTTGTTAACCAACTCTATATAGGTTAACATATGTTAACCGCATATCATTAGGTTAACATAAAACTATTTTCCGTCAAGCGGAATTTTAGCCAACGGCGCGGTACATGATTACATTTGCCTTCTCGAGCGTCATCAATCCCTCTTTTACCATTTCATCAAGCAGGGGAAGAAAAGCGTTTATCTTTTCTTCGCTGTCAACGATCTCAATAATGATCGGCAGGTCCTCGGAAAGCCGCAGCAATTTTGCGGTATGCATATGGCTTTTGCAGCCAAAGCCCATAAACCCTTTGATCGCGGTTGCACCAGCCAGGCCTTTTTTCTTGGCTAAGAGCACGATCTCTTCATAAAGCGGCCTGCCGTTCCATTTGTCCGCCTCACCGATAAAAATACGCAAAAGTTTTCCATCCGCGGGAATTTTCATATCATCTCTCCTATTAAGCTGCCGATCCTGAATAGTATAAAGCCTAAGATCACGCTGGCAAAGATATTGGTAAAGGCGCGCAAGACCTGCCCGTTCCTTAACAAGCTGTCGCTCTCAAATATCAAAGTCGAGAATGTGGTGAATGCTCCGCAAAAACCGACCATTAATAGAATCCTGGCATCCGGGCCAAGGATAAATTTTTTATCGGTTAAAGCAACTAATATCCCCAGGATAAAACATCCGCTTATGTTTACGATCAGCGTGCCGTAGGGGAAACCAGTCCCGGCAAACCTATAAACAGCTCCGGCCAAAATATACCTGGCAATTGTCCCCGCTGCTCCTCCTATAATCAAATTGATAAATTTTATCATATTCATTACGCGGGCTGCCGAGGCTTGTCTCTCGCAGCACCGCTTGCTCGCCCCAGCGTGGCTCGCTGCGCTTCGGTAAAATTCTCGCTCTGCCGGATTTTATTAGCGGGGCAACCGTGCCCGCTCGAATTTTAAGATGCTGCTCGAGCCAACCCTCGCCCCCCGCTAAATTAAGCAATATGTAATACCTACCCTTATTACAAGAACTGAATTTAATCGCCTAAACTACGCCATCTATTTGGCATTAGTTGCCCAATCCCCTGGAGTAGCGGAAATCGTCTGCGTATGAATTGTAACCACGCCTTTTGTCGCTACAGCAAAAAGTATGGTTTTGACAATCCATCTCTTCCGATTCTGCGTTTGGATAAGAACCTCAAAGGGGAGTCTCATCTCTCCGCTCTCTCCAACTTTCGAGACGATTTCTCTCTCAAGCATATCCGCTATGAGATAATAGGAACCGCCTGGCGTAATCAACACCGGCTGGTCTATCGAGCGTACGCCGTCGCCAAGCTTAGTACCGCAGAGCCAGATATTCTGCTGTCCTTTATTTACAATGTTTAAGCGTTGCGGTTGATACGTTAACTCTAGTGAAACGCTAAACTGCAGGTCAAGAAGATTTTGATTGATTTCGTTTTGCTTGAAACCAACGTAGAGCGCTCCAAGAAAAGCTGCCAAAAGAATCGCTGCCTGCGCAATTCCCAAACATACCTGCCAATTCTCGAATGCAGTCATATTCTTAATCTTTACCTCCTTTTAAATGGACCTAGCAAGATACGGGCGAATATCAAGTTTAGCTATATATATTTTGCCGAGGGATATTGTTAAGCGTGCAATTAGAAATTTTTCGGCAAGAGTGTGCAAGGATTTACGGCGAGTGCAGGCAATTCCTTACTGCGTAAGGAACCTTGCGCTGCCGAAAGCGAGCCGTAAACCGTAGCACACGGCGAAAAATTTCGCACGCGTACAATATCCCGAGAGCGAAATATCAAAGAGCTAAAATCTTATCTAAATTTCCCCCCAAGATATTCTGCTTATCCTCGGCTGATATGTCCAGATCATTGACAGCTTTTATGCCAGCTGCGATGTCTTTCTTTGCCGGCCAGTCGCTTCCCCACAAAATATGCTTTGGCCCCATAAGTTCTAGCGCAAGCATAAAATTGGCTTTCGTGGTATCCCCGCTAGTATCCACGTAAATATTCTTAAAATAATCCGAAGGATTGGCTTGTAAGTCCTTAACGAAATTTATGGAGCGCAGCATCTGGTAAGTCGCGTCAAAGCGCTGTTTAAGATAGCAGATCGCCCCTCCGAAATGGGCAAAAATGAATTTAACTTTAGGATACTGGCGCAGGATATCCGACATCAGCAGCTTGCCGATGGAGATAGTCGTATCAAACACATACTCCACTACGGGCGTAAGCAAGGGGTCCTTTACCCGCTCAAAACCTATGGGGTTAACGATCTGCGAATGCACGAAGAGCGGGATATTCTTATCTTGCGCCTCTTTATATATAGGTAAAAACATCTTATCATCCAGATAAATCCCGTTGTAGCTGGAAGCAAGGGAAATTGCCTTAAAACCCAGTTCATTGGTTACCCGTTTTAGTTCATCCAGCATATCAATGGAATTATCTACCGGCAGAATGGCTGCGCCGATAAACCTTTCAGGATAACGCTTGAGGATCTCTGCGACATTATCATTATAAATATGGGTCACCTGGCTTATGCTGCCTAATTTCAAATGGGCATCCGAAGTCGGATAAGAAATTACCGCCTTATCTATATGCGCCTCATCCATCATTTTAAGCTGGCCTTCGATATCACCCCAGCCCTTATGGAAAAAATGGGCGTTAGAGATTATCTCATCGGGGAGCCAGTGGCTATGAGCGTCGATCAACATTTGATGCTCCGTCTAATGGGAATCTGTACTCTTTAAAATACGTTTGGTCATCTCTTTTTCATAAAGGGATTTTATCTCCTCTAACCCCTTTTTGCCGATCTCCCTGGTAATTACCTTCTCAATGGCATCCAGCTTCATTTCCGAGAAGATAAACTCCGGGTTGATCTTTTTCTCCTGGTTCCTGAACTCCGCGCAGGATTTTTCCTTGTTTTCGATATATTGCTCAAAATCGTCGATCTGCCTTTGCAAGGCCTCCTTTTCATGTGGGAGATAGACGCCCAAAAGCTCTTTTTCCATTTCAGCCAGGATATCCTTATCGATATCCACCTGGGTGAATTTTCTTTCAAATTTATCAAATGTCTCTTTTGCCGTTTTATACAGCCAGACAAAATAACGTTTCTTTAAATTTTTTACATCCTGATTGTTCATCCATCCTCCCTGCGCACAAGCGCGTACCGGCTGCTCCGATAAAGCCGGGTAATTATTTTTTAACTAGCTCAACGGTATCAAAATAAAGGGTGCCTTTGGAACCGGGAAGCGGCTCAAACTGGAATATTTTGATCGGGAAATCAAGCTGGCCGTTTTTATCCGCATCTTCCGGCTGCCAGTCGTCGCGCACCATGAACTTATCAAACTCGCAGATGATCTGCTTCCAGCCCTTGAAATTATCCTCCAGCGTAAAACGCCAGAGCTCCCCTCCGTTGTCCTTTATATCAAATGCGATCATGGCTTTGGAATCCGTGCCGTACATATAGAATGAGATCGCTTTATACTCTGCCCATTTCACGTCTTCCGGCTTAAGCGTCCAATTGGCATTCTTGGCATCCAGGCCTTGGCCGCGGGCAATATACATATATCCTCCGGGCACAGCATCATAAACAACCTTGAGCGCCTGGTTACCGCTATTCTTAACGTCGCTGGAGGCGCTTACATCCACGCTTGACCCGTTGCCTGCGCCGAAATCAACCGTGCCTTCCGGCCCGCCGGAAACCGTAACCTCAAGATCATCAAGCAATAAATTGTTATCTGCCGCAAAACATAATCCCGCCACTCCTAAAACCAGGGCCGCTGCTAAAACTGTTATCCTTCTCATCTTATTCTCCTTTGCTATTTGCCCGGATGCTGCTGTTTAAACGGTATTACCGGAGCAGTCCAGGGGGTCTGTTGGTTGATCACCGATATCTCAAGGGGGCAAACGTTTGCTGGAACAGTAAGGGCAAATCGCACCGCATCCTCAATTGCTTCTGTGCCCATTAAACGCGAAGTTTCGCTGGTGATATCCTTAAGCTTGCCGGTAAGGTCCGTATCGGTTACCCCGGGCAGGATCGAGGTGACCTTGATCCCGTGGTCGCGCAGCTCCCAGAATAATCCTTTGGAAAAAGCGCGCAAGCCAACCTTAAGAGAGCTGTACACGATAAAATTTCTCGGAACAGGGTCAACCAGGGTCGAACCGGAAACTATGTTGATGATCGCCCCGTATTTCTGCTTCATCATATCATTGATCACCAGGCGGATGAGCCGCACATAACCCAGATAATTGGTATGCGCGAGTTTCTCAAAATCCTCGATCGGCTGTTCATTAAAAGGAAACTGGCTTGAGACCCCGGCGCAGTTGATCAGGATATCCACCTTGCCGAATTTCTCCTTGGCTTTGTTTACCAGATTTTGCAGGTCTTCTAATTTTGTTACATCGCAGGGAACGGGCAGTACGTCGACTTTATATTTCTTTGAGATCTCTTCGGCGGTTTCTTTTAAGGGGCCCTCTTGCCTAGCTGCGATTGCCAGGTTTATCCCAAGGCCTGCGGCTGTACAGGCCAGGGCCTTGCCGATACCGCGGCTGGCTCCGGTAATAATGGCTATCCTCCCTTTTAGGTCCTTATTCATTTAGGCCTCCTTATTGTTGAATTTAAAAACCCTCTCCAAAGATAAAAGCGCAAAAAGCGCGATGCCAAAAACAATAAAACCCAAACTGAAACTTCTCTGCATGATCAAACCACCCAATCCTGCACCCAGGCCTCCGGCGATAAAACGCACCCCGCTGTTCAAGCTGGCTGCCTCATTCAATAACCCCTGGGGCAGATCCGTCAGCATAGTAGAAAGGCCCGCGTGGTTGAATGTCCATCCCAAGCCCCAGATGATCATAATTAGCCCCAGTAGGCTTAAGGGTAATTTTAATAAGAGCAGAAAGACACAAAGCAGCATGGCAATAATTCCCAGCTTTACCACTGCCTTACGGCCCAGCTTATCAGCCAGGTATCCGCCGGTAAATTCCCCGAATATCCCGCTTAGGCTGGTTAAGGTAATTAACATGCTAATGACAAACTGGCCTAAGAAGCGCTGGGTTGAAAAGTAAACCCCCAGCCACTGCTGGATCCCATGGTAGATAACGCTTATGATAAAAATGTAAACAAATATCCTGAAGAAAGCCCTGTTTTTAAATGCCTCAAGGTATCCGAAGCGAAAAGGCCCCAGGTCCTCTTTAAAACTCGGCAAATAAATATACATAAAGGCCCAGAGGATCAATCCTAAAACCCCGGGGATTATGAATATCAGGCGCCAGTGGATAAAGCCGCTTAAAAACAAACCCAACAAAGAGGCAATAAAGGTGGAGCCGAAGAATATCCCGATATGCCTGCCGCGTTTATCCTGGCTTATGTGCCTGGCGATAAGGATCATGCCCAGGGGGATAACCGAGGCCCCGAAAATCCCCATAAGGAATCTGGCAGTAAAAAGCGTAGAAATATCCCGGGAGGCCCCCGCTAAAAGGTTGGCCAGGGAAAACAAAAATATACAGATAAGCTCAACCCGGCGCGCATCGAAAGCGCGCACCAGCGGCCCGTAAAAAAGCGCGGCCAGCCCATATGGCAGCATATACAGCCAAACGATCTTGCCTGCCACAAATTGAGAAAGAGCAAAATCCGCGGAAATGGAGGGCACTAAAGCCGCTGCCGCGGCAACATTAAATGATAAAACCGCCCCCTCTAAACAAAAAATACCGAACGTGGACCTCTTCACTCGCCTGCTTCGTTTTCAATGATATCTTTGAATATCTTCAGATTATGCTGCGACCCCTCGTTGATAAAACCCTCAACCTGGCTGTCATTAAACTTGGCTTTAGGGTCCATCTGGAAATGCTGGATCCAGGACATTTCCACGCCGCTAGCTACCGGAGTATAAAGCCAGATGATCTTCATGTATACAAAAGGGAATTTCGGCTCTTCGCGCTCGGCATAAGCGAAATATTTTTCCTTAAACAGCAGGCGCCAGGATTGCCATGATTTATCATCCTCATCGGTGAGGCGAAAGGTTATTTTGTTGTCCTCCTTTTTAACCACCTCGGCCTTTTTGTATTCGCTGCCGAAGAGCTCGGTCCAGCGGGTAATATCGTTGGAGATATCAAATACTTTTTCATACGGAGCATTAATGATTATGGAATTGCAGGTATGTCCCATTTCTTCCTCCTAAATTAAAAAAGCAACTACTCTGGCCCAGGCAGCTCCGGTATTTTTTATGCGTATAGGAAAACAGGCTATCTTAAACCCATATCCGGGCAGCTTTTCCAGGTTCGCCAGGCGCTCGATATGGATAAACTCCCTTTTGCGGCCGTAAAAATGCGCCGGGTAAAATGTTTTCGGGTCTTTTGTCTCCAGGAATTCCTTGAGCATAAACCTGTATGGCCTGTCTATGCCCATGGTATCCACGCCGAAGATCTTTATTCCTTTGTCCAAAAGATGATCTATCGCCGAGATATCCACCCCGGGATAGTCGCTGAAATATTTCGGAGCGCCGTATAATTTATCCGCGCCGGTTTGCAACAACACAATATCCAGGGGTTTTAATTTATAATTTATTTTTGCCAGGGCATTCTCTATATCGGAGGCTGAAATTGTTTCGTTAGGTTTTTTGTGGGAGAGGTCCAGCTTCACCCCATCCTGGTAGCAATATTCAAGAGGGATCTCTTCAGCGGTCTTAGAGGGCAGGCCTTCTGAGCGCGAGCCGTAATGAAAAGAATAATCCAGGTGGGTGCCGATATGCACCGGAGCATGCACCGTTTCCAGGGACAGGAATTCTTCGTCAGGCAGCTCTTCCTTTTTTACGATACGCTTGCCCAGGGCATATTTTAACCTGCCCGCAAGGGTCTTTCCCATGATCACGCGGTTGAACTTCTCAACCCCGGCTTTATGGCTTACCCGTTCGATAGAGACCTTATGTACCTCAAAGGCCTTTTCGTCAATGGGAAGACTCAGGTCAATTATCTTCATTTGGCCAGTTTTGACTGGATATTATCGGCTATGCCGTTGATCGTCGAGCTCTTGGTGATCTCTTTGGGGCTTAGCTTTACGCCGAATGATTTTTCCAGGGCGATCACCGATTCCACCATCTCGGTAGAATCCACGCCGATAGAGTCCTGCAAAGATACCTCGTCTTTAAGCTCCTCAAGCTTTACCTTTAAGAGACTGCTTAATACTTCCTTTACTTTTGCTTTTGTATCCATAACCGTCCTCCCGTCAAACTTGCACTTCACCTTTGGTTGCGGCTGCTTCCCATTTATTGATGCCGTTCATAACATCCTGAAAACAAAGTTTGGCCAGCGGGTCAAAATTACTCTCCATGATCCGGTTTATACGTCCGGGCTTGGAGAAGAATTCACGCATGCACCAGGAACCCAAACGGCCGAGGTCTTCTGTGGATAGATGGTCCGTGGGGATCACCGGGTGCAGGAAATCCCATTGTGAAAAATCAACCTTTTTCGGGTCAATCCAGTGCTTCTTCAGGGCGATCCTCCACATCGGTGAATTTGGAGCGGGAGTTACATATCCAACCCACAAAATATCCGGATCAACAGTATCAGTAAACTCAAAACGCTGCTTGATGATCGCCTCGGTATCATAATCAAAACCCATCATAATATCGGCGACAATAGCGATATCATTTTTACGGAACATTTCTATGGTTTTTTTAATCTGATCGATCGTAATGCCTTTGGCGATTTTCTTAAGCTCTGATTGGGTTGTAACCTCAATGCCGAAAACCCCCATGATTAAACCATTTTCTTTCATCAGGGGCAGAATTGACTCACAATTAACCCAATCATTAGCCCGGCCCAAAGATACCCATTTGATCGGGTTATTGGATGCTTTTTTAAGCTCGCAGAACTTCTGCACTCTTTTGGGGTCTACATTAAAATTGTCATCCTGAATAACCACGACTTTGACCCCGTATTTTCTGTGCAAAAGATTCAACTCCTCCATAACCCTTTCCGGGGATTTGGCCCGCCATTTCAGGAAATCCGAAGGGGAACGCGGATCAAACTGGTCCCATTCATAACAAAAGGTGCAGGCTGAAGGGCATCCCCTGGAGGTGACCATATCTACAAACGGCTTCCAATAGGTGTGGCCTACATATTTATCCATCGGGAATAGGTCATAAGCCGGCAAAGGAAGCTTGTCCAGATCTTCCAGAAGCGGCTTATGCGGGCCCATGACGATCTGTCCGTCAATGCGCGAGGTTACCCCCCCTACGTCTTTAAGGGGCTTATTTTTATCTATTGCCTCAATAAGATCGCCGAAAGACTCCTCCTCCCCCATAACCACAAAATCAACCGCCGGATTCTCCTCTAATGTAGGCACGGGCATTGCCGAATACCATAACCCGCCGAGGATTATTTTTGTTTTAGGCAGTGCTTTTTTGATCCCGATAGCCGCGTCTTTAAAATGACGTAAAACCCCATATCCGCCATAGCCATGGAGCTGCTCGCCCATAACCACGATATCCGGATTTTTAAGCCTTACCTGTTCGATAAGGGCATCCATCGGGATCTGGTCCGCTTTACCGTCTATGACCGAAACATCCTCATAACCTCTTTCGCGCGCGTATGCCGCCCAATGAGCATACAACTGATTCGGGGAACGATGAATTCCATGCGTTGCCCAGGCACCGACCTTTGGCATAACGAATAATATCTTCATTACTTCTCTCCTTTCTCAACCACCAGAACTGAATTTATCCCGCCCCTGCCGCGCGAAATTATCAGGGATTTATTTACTTTATATTCTTTGGCCTGCCCTCTTACGTAATTTAATCCGTTCAAAGCAGGAGTATCCAAGTTAAGCGTCGGAGGAACCAGATTATTCTCCATAGTCAAAAGTGCTGTGATCATATCCAAAGCTCCTGAGGCACCAAGCAGGTTGCCGAACATTGATTTTGGGCAGCTTAGCGGGATATCCTTTAAAGCATCCCCAAAAACTAACTTTAACGCCCTTATCTCGGAGTCATCCCAAAGCTCCACTGCCAGGCCGTCTAAACTTATATATCCGATATCCTGCGGCTTTACCCTGGCGTCAGTAAGCGCCATATTTATGGCCCGGGCAAGTTCTTTACCGTCGGAGGCGCAGTTGATCCTGTCCACCCCGTCGCAGGATGTGCCGTATCCGCTGATATACCCTAAAATGTTTGCTCCTCTTTTCCTGGCCCGCTGGATACTTTCCATGACCACGATCCCGGCGCCTTCGCCGATGACAAAACCGCTGCGCTTTTTATCAAAAGGCCGGTAAGCGGATTGGGGATCATCGTTATTTTTGGAAAGCGCCCCATAAGTATTGCAGCATAATAAAGCATAAGGGGTAACCGGCGCCTCCATTCCTCCGGCTATGATCATATTCAATTTGTTTTTATCCAAAACTTTTCTGGCGTATCCTAAGGCCATTGAAGAGCTGGCCCGGTCAGAGACCACGGTCTTACTAAAACCCTTTATACCGTAATAAATAGAGACCTGTCCCTGGGGCGCTGCGGGGAACCAGGCAGAGGCCATGTAAGGAGAAACCCCTTCCCGGCCTTCCAGATACAGATCCCTTAACTCAGTTTCGGCATAAAGCCAGCCGCCGATAGCATTGCCTAAGAAAATACCGACCAGATTCGGATCTTCATTCTTGATATCGATACCGGCGTCCTGCAAAGCTGTCTCTGAAGCAACCAGGGCCATATGGCTAAAGGCATCTATCTTCTTTAACAATCTCTCCGAGATATGGCTGTATTTTTCCAGGTCATCGATCTGGCCGGCGATGTGCGACGGATAAAGGGAGGCGTCAAAGCGGGTGATCTTTTTGATAAATGAGCGGCCGCTTTTAATATTCGCCCAGAACTGGCGCTTGCCTATGCCCGAAGGGCTGACTACTCCTATTCCTGTGATCGCTATTTTTTCCATTATCCACCAAACCTTCTTAAAATCAGCGAGGAATGAATCCCCGAGAAACCGCTTGAGGTTTTAAGGATCGTGTTAACTTTTTTCTCTATTGCCTGGTTCGGGATATAATACAGGTCACACTGCGGATCCTTCTCTTCCTGGTTTATCGTCGGAGGAAGGATATTCTTCTCAAAGATCATCGAAGCGATGGTCATCTCAATGGCATTTGCCGCGGCCAAGGGGTGGCCGATCATTGATTTAAATGAACTGATCGGCAGCTTATAGGCATGATCGCCGAAGATCGCCTTATAAGCAGTGCTCTCAAAAATATCATTCATGCGGGTGGATGATCCATGCGCGTTGATATAATCTATCTCAGAAGGCTTGACCCCGGCGTCTTTTAAAGCCAGGCCTATGCAGGTTTCCATGGCCCGTCCGTCTGAAGGAAGGTCGGTCATATGAAAGGCATTACAACTGGTGCCAAAGCCCAGAACCTCGCAATAGATCCGGGCGTTGCGCTTTAAGGCGTGATTTAATTCTTCGAGGACAAGGAGGCCGGCCCCTTCAGCCAGGACAAAACCATCCCGCTTATTATCAAATGGCCGGCTTGCTTTTTCCGGCTGGTCATTGCGCACGGATAAAACATTGACCACATCAAAGGCGCCGAAGGTAATTGGCGTAAGCGGGGCCTCTGCCGCACCGCAGATCATTACCTCCTGTTCTCCGTCCTGGATGGTCTCTAAGCCAAAACCCAATGAATCCGTTCCGGCAGTGCAGCCAGTGGAAATGGTATTACAGATACCTTTTAAGCCGTACCGGCTGCTTATTTCAATTGAGGGGGTGTTGAACATGGAGGCGTCATAAAGATCAGGCCGCACCAAAGCGGGGTTGATCGGCTTTTTGCCGTCTTCCGTAACTAAAGCAAACTCCTCCTCCATATATTTTGTCCCGCATATGGCATTGGCCAGGCATACCCCGATCCTCTCGGTGTTCTCTTTGGAAAAATTTATCCCGCTGTCATCAATGGCCATTTTTCCCGCGGCTACCCCGAACTGCACATAGCGGTCCATGCGCATGGCCTCTTGGTGATTCAGGCCCAATTTAAAGGGGTCAAAATCCCTGACCTCTCCGGCGATCTTGGTATTAAAAACCGAAACATCAAAACCATCCACCCGCCTTACCCCGGATCTGCCACCTGCCATACCCTCCCAGGCATTCTTTTTCCCGACGCCGTTGGGAGAGATCGTCCCTATGCCGGTAATTACCACTCTGCGTTTAGCCATAAACTATTTCTTCTCCTCTACTCTGGTAACTTTGAAAATAATATTCCCGCCGTCAGGGCAGGTTACTGTATCAACGGAATCGGGGTCAGGCATAAAGAAAAATTTTGCCCCGAAATTCAGGGCGAACAGAGCCGGAAAGGCAGTGTGAAATGCCGCTCCGCAAAAACCCGGGATACATTTCAGGCCCGTAGTTTCCCATTTATCCCCCACCTTATATCCGAAAGTGCATTTCCCCTTTGCCTTAACTACTTCAATGATCATCTTCTTAGGATTGGGGCCTTTATGCTCCGGATCCCGCGGGGCAAACTCTACCTTGCCCTCCTTATCCAGTATCTCGGCTTTAAATTCCAGTTTGCCGCCGTCAGGACAAGTAACCAGTAAAGACCTTTGATTATCGCGGAACCCGAACTTTGCCCCGAAACTTAAGGCGTAGATCACCGGAAAGAGCGCGTGCGCCAACCCCAGGCAAAAATGCTTCGGCGGGTGCGTAAAATCTTCCAGGATAATCTCTTCCCCTATCTTATAACCGTGATAGCACTCACCGAAAACTCCCGTAACCGTAAGTTTTAATTTGGGGAATGGGGTTTTAACCTCGTCCATCTCTAGACCAGCTCCTTAGTATTCTTAATCAGATCTTCCTTAGCGTAAAACCTGTTATTCTTCTCTACCGAATGCACCATATCCACTAAAACCTTATTTAAAGGAACAAGCGCGTTATGCTCTTCTGCCAGGCGCACAAATTCTCCGTTGATATAATCGATCTCCGAAAGCCTGCCGCGCATAATACTCTGTAAAATTGAGCCGTACAAAGGATCTTTGCTCAAGCCCTGCATGATCCCTGAAAAAACGCGGGCTCCTTCATCCGTCGGCATAGCAGTAAGCCTGGTGATATTCTCTACCGGAAAACCCGGGAGGGAAACTAAAT
>JAQUME010000009.1 GCA_028718245.1 Candidatus Omnitrophota bacterium | reverse complement strand
AAAATATCAATAGATATGAATCGACATTCGCTCCAAAACCAGCAGTCTATGTGTAACAGAGTATCTCAGATTGTGCGCCGATCTTCCCAAATTCCCTTTACAACAAAACATAGTATGATAAACTAATCATTAAGATGAATAAAATAGGGCGCGGTTTCACCTTAATTGAACTGATTGTAGTCATTATCATCGTCGGTATCCTTGCGGCGGTAGGTATGACTCAATATACCAAGGTGGTGGAAAAAGGCCGTAGCGCTGAAGCAAAGATTAATTTAGGACATATGCGCGACCTGGCCTACCAGTATTATATAGAAAATGGTTCGCTATCTACTATTACTACCGCCGATCTTAACTTAGGCACATCCCCGGATCAGATTCCAAGTGCCTGCAGAAGCACGCATTATTATTGGTATAACCTGAGGAGTGATTTAACCACCGGAGCGAATTACGCTTTTGAAGCATGGCGGTGCACGAGCGGCGGGAAACCGCCGACCGGCCCTTCAATGAGAATTATCCTACAAGGATCGATGATCGGGTCAAGCCAATGGCAAGAGGTGTGGTACTGAACTTAATTCCAGCAATCTTGAAATAGGGGTCAGGATTATTTTAGTGAATCGAGAATCGAGAATCGAGGGACGCTCCCCCAGGTACCACCCCAACTCGATGTAACCCTTTCATTATAAGCACATTCCAGCAAGCTTAGATATCCCCAATATTTTTGTTGCCATTTGATAAGCTATTCTATATAATATGGCTATGATGGATATGCTTAAGCCGTATATACTTAGCTTTATTCCCGTTTTTGTGGCGGTGGATGTGATAGGCACCGTTCCTATTTTTCTATCCCTGGTTGAAAACTCCTCCAAACAGCAGAAGCGTAAGATCGTTAGGGACGCGGTTACCACCGCTACGGCGGTAGCGATCATTTTTGTAGCCGTAGGCAAGTGGGTTTTTTCGCTTTTAGGAATAACCATTCCTGATTTCCAGATCGCCGGAGGAGCCCTTTTATTTGTTATCTCAGTGCGCCTTTTGCTGCCGGGGGCGCAGAAGAGCGTAATAACCGTATCTCATTATAAGGATATGGGGATATTTCCTTTGGGCACGCCGTTAATTACCGGGCCGGCTGTGCTGACTACCACGCTTATAATGATGAACAGCTTCGGCGCGCTGGCTACCCTGGTTTCCTTGATATTAAATATGTTTCTTGTCTGGTTTTGTCTGATCAAGGCGGATCTTATTATGAAACGTGTCGGGCCAAGCGGCACGCGGGCGCTTTCAAAAATAATGTACATATTACTGGCAGCGATCGCGGTGATGATGATCAGGCGGGGCATAACCGGAGCTTTTTTAAATGGCGCGTAAGGTCTTAACATTTATTATGGCAGGCGGAAAAGGGGAGAGGCTCTTGCCTCTGACCAAAGACCGCACTAAACCGGCAGTTCCTTTTGGGGGTATCTACCGGATCATTGATTTCACTTTAAGCAACTGTATCAATTCGGGCTTGCGCAAGATCTATATCCTCACCCAGTATAAATCCTCTTCTTTGCAGAGGCATATCCGCCTGGGATGGAATTTCCTGCCTTCGGAGTTAGGCCAGTTCATTGAACTATTGCCCGCGCAGCAGCGGGTCGGGGATTCCTGGTATTTGGGTACGGCTGACGCGATCTTTCAGAATCTTTATACCCTGGACATGGACAAGCCGGATGAGGTGTTGATCCTGGCCGGTGACCATATTTATAAAATGAATTATTATTCCATGCTGGATATGCACCGCGAGCAGAATGCCGATCTTACGGTCGGCGTCGTGGAGATGGATAAAAGTAAATCCAGGCACCTGGGGGTGGTTGAGGCCGACGCTGCCGGCCGGGTTACGGGTTTTTACGAAAAGCCGGCAGATCCCAAGACCATCCCCGGAAAGCCGGACAAGATCTACGGCTCAATGGGGATCTATGTATTCAACCAGTCGGTGCTGATGCAGGAGCTGCTCCAGGATGCCAAAAATAATAGATCCTTTCATGATTTCGGCAAGGATATTATCCCGCAGATGCTGAAAAAAGGGATGAAGATAATGGCCTTTGATTTCCGCGACAAAAACCAGAATGAAGAATATTGGCGGGATATCGGGACCATTGACGCTTATTATGAAGCGAATATGGAGTTGATCGAGGTCAACCCCACATTTAATCTTTATGACCAGGAGTGGCCTTTGAGGACTTTTCAGGAGCAATATCCTCCGGTTAAGACCGTGCATGCCGGTGATAAAGAAGAAGGAAGGGTGGGCCTGGTGCTTGACTCCATAGTTTCGGAAGGGTGCGTTGTTTCCGGCGGACGCGTGCAGCGCTCTATTCTTTCCCCGAATGTCAGGATCAACAGCTATTCGGAGGTCTATGATTCAATACTCATGGAAAGCGTCAATGTCGGCAGGTATGCCAAGATCAAGCGAGCGATCATTGATAAGGATGTAAGCATCCCGCAGGGAATGGTTATCGGATACGATCTGAAAGAGGATAAGAAGAAGTTTTTTGTCAGTGAATCGGGGATCGTCGTGGTAGCCAAAGGCACGGAAATTAAATGATCAGAAAAGCCAAGATCAAAGATATAAAGCAGATCCAGGAGTTGATCGGCTGTTTTGCCAGGATGGATGTCATGCTGCCGCGCTCGCTGAATGAACTTTATGAGAATATCCGGGATTTCTGGGTTTATGAAGATAAGGGCAAGCTGATCGGCTGCGCAGCCCTGCATATCTCCTGGGATGATCTGGCGGAGATAAAGTCCCTGGCGGTTGCCAAAAACAAGCAGGGAAAAGGCATAGGCCGGGACCTGGCGACTGCTTGTCTTGCTGAAGCCAAAGTCATGGGAGCAAAAAAGATCTTCGTGCTCACCTATAAACCGGAATTCTTTAAGAAGTTAGGTTTTAAAAGGATCAAACAGTCTGACTTGCCGCATAAGATCTGGGCAGAGTGCATCAACTGCAGCAAATTCCCCAACTGCCGGGAGATCCCCCTTCTAAAAATCTTGTAAAATAGCCTTTTTATGTTATAATTTTTGAATTAACTAACGGGAGGAAAATCATGGATTATTTATTGACCGATGAACAGAAAATGATCAAGGATCTGGCGCATAAGATCGCCGAAGAGAAGATCCGGCCGGTCGCCGCCAAATACGATGTCAGCGAGGAATACCCCTGGGATGTTTTGAAGGTTATGGCAGAGTCGGATATGTTCGGTTTGTTTATCCCCGAAGAGTACGGCGGCCTGGGCACCAGCATAATGAATTTGTCCCTGGCTACCGAGGAATTCTCCCGGGCCTGCGGGGGTATCGCGGTTTGCTATGCTGCCAGTGCCTTAGGGACATTCCCGATCGTGCTTTTTGGCAATGATGAGCAGAAGAAGAAATACCTGCCGGACTTAGCCAGCGGGAAAAAAGTAGCGGCATTTGCCATTACCGAGCCTGAAGCCGGATCCGACGCATCGGCTATCAAGACCGTTGCTAAGAAGGAGGGGGACCATTACATCCTTAACGGTTTAAAGCATTTCATTACCAACGGCGGGGACGCGGAAACTTATGTTGTGATCGCCATGACTAATAAGGAAAAGGGGGCGCGCGGCGCTTCAGCTTTTATCGTGGAAAAAGGAACCCCCGGATTTACCTTTGGAAAAAAAGAGGATAAATTCGGTATCCGCGCATCAAGCACCCGCGAACTGATCTTTACGGATTGCAGAATCCCCGCTCAGAACCTATTAGCTAAGGAAGGAATGGGTTTTATCGTGACCATGCGTACTTTTGATATGTCGCGTCCCGGGGTTGCTGCCCAGGCATTGGGTATTGCCCAGGGTGCTTTGGAGCTGGCGGTAAAATACGTGCGGGAAAGGGTGCAATTCGGTAAGCCCATTTCCAGTTTCCAGGGGATCCAGTGGATGCTGGCGGATATGGCTACCGAAGTTGAGGCAGCGCGTGCTTTGGTTTATTCCTGCGCCAGGATGGTTGACGCCGGGGTCAAAGATGTGGCAAAGGAATCGGCAATGGCCAAGATGTACGCTTCCGATGTCGCCATGAAGGTTTCGGTGGATGCCTTGCAGTTATTCGGCGGATACGGTTATATGAAGGATTATCCGATCGAAAAATACGTGCGCGACGCCAAGATCACCCAGATCTACGAGGGGACAAATCAGGTGCAGCGCAGCATTATCGCTTTACAGTTGATCAAGGAAATGGCCAAAGAGAGATGAATATAATTGTTTGCATAAAGCAGGTTCCGGAGACGACCGAGGTAAGGATCAATCCCGAAACCAACACACTGATGCGCGAAGGAGTGAAGGCGATCATCAACCCTTTTGACATGTATGCCATTGAGGAAGCGCTACGGCTTAAGGAGAGGTTCGGCGGCAAAGTCAGCATAGTCACTATGGGCCCTCCTCAGGCAGAGGCAGCTTTGCGCGAGGCGATCTCCATGGGGGCTGACGAAGGCTTCTTAGTTTGCGACCGCGCCTTTGCCGGAAGCGATACCTGGGCAACCAGCTATACTTTGGCTGGTGCGATCAAGAGGATCGGCGCATTTGACCTGATCATCTGCGGCAAGCAGGCATCAGACGGGGATACCGCCCAAGTCGGGCCAGGCATATCCACGCATTTAGATATCCCCCAGGTTACTTATGTTAAAAAGGTAGAGGAAGCGACCGATAAGTCAATGCGCGTAGAAAGGATGTTAGAGGAGGGTTATGAGATCATCGAAACACCCTTACCCGCCCTCTTAACCGTAGTCAAAGAGATCAATGAGCCGAGGATCCCTTCGCTAAAAGGCCTGATGCGCGCCAAATCCGCCAAGATCGCCACGCTTACCCAGAAGGAGCTTAACCTGGATGTTCAACAGATCGGCTTATGCGGTTCGCCGACCCAGGTTGTAAAAATATTTACCCCTGCCCCCAGGATCGGCGGGCAGATGTTTAAAGGTGAAATTCCCGAGGTGGTCAAGCAATTGGTGGATTTGGTCAAAGACGAGGTTCATTAAAGATGTCCATACAGGTTATTATTGAAAAATGCACCGGATGCTCATTATGCGTTAAGGCCTGCCCTTTTGATGCTATCCGTATTACCGATAAGAAGGCATTTATTGACCTGAATAAATGCACGCTTTGCGGCGCCTGTAAGGATGCCTGTAAATTCAAAGCGATCATACTGGTTAAAGAGCCTGCCAAGTGCGATCTGCCTGATATTAAGGATTATAAGGGCATCTGGGTATTTATCGAGCAGAAGAACGGAAGGGTGCAGTCGGTATCCTATGAGTTATTGGGCAAGGCGCAAGAACTGGCCAAGAAGTTGGACTGCCAGGTAAGCGGAGTACTGATCGGCGATAAACTAGAAGATCAACTGGACGAGCTGGTCTTTTGCGGGGCGGATAATATTTACCTGGTGGAGGCTCCGGAGCTGGCAAATTTCCAGGATGAGCCCTATACCAATATATTGGTCCAATTGATCAAGAAGCACAAGCCGGAGATTTTTCTCTGCGGGGCGACAAATATCGGCAGGTCGCTGATCTCGCGCGTAGCCATAAATATCAAAGCCGGCCTGACTGCGGATTGCACCGGTTTAGACATCGATCCCGATAAAAAGATCCTGCTGCAGACCCGTCCGGCATTCGGCGGCAACATCATGGCGACGATTATCTCTCCGAATTACCGGCCGCAAATGGCAACAGTCAGGCATAAGGTCTTCGCGCCGATGCCCGCGGATAAAAAACGCAAAGGCAAGATCATAAGAGAAAGTTTTGACAGTTCGCTTTATGTTTCGCGAACTAAACTTCTGGATATCGTTGATGAGGTTGAGTCAACGGTGAACCTTTCTGAAGCGGATATTATTGTTTCCGGTGGACGCGGAATGGGAGGCCATGAGAATTTTAAATTGCTGGAGGAGCTGGCCCATGTTTTAGGGGCTGCAGTCGGCTCAAGCCGCGCGGCAGTTGATTCCGGATGGATGCCTTATTCGCACCAGGTAGGCCAAACAGGGAGGACCGTCGGCCCGAAGATCTACATTGCCTGCGGCATATCCGGCCAGATCCAGCATCTTGTTGGTATGCAATCCTCGAAAATCATTATCGCTATCAACAAAGACCCCGAAGCGCCCATATTCAAGGTAGCAACCTACGGAATAGTAGGGGACCTCTTCCAGGTAGTTCCCGCTTTAACCCAGGCTTTCAAAACAGCATTAAGAAAATAAAGCGGATGCTTTAGGCGGGCTCACCGAGCCTTGCCTCTCGCAGCACCGCTCGATTTTCCCCGGCGCGGAAAATCTTCGCTTCGGCAAAAATTCTCGCTCTGCCTGCTTCGTAAATAGCCGGGCAACCATGCCCGCTCGAATTTTTCAGATGCTGCTTAGAGTCAAACCTCGGTGAGCCCGCCAGACCAAAATTTATCTTTACAAAAAAACAGAGGATGATAAACTAATCAACAGAATGAATAAAATTAAACGCGCTTTCACTTTAATTGAAATAATAATTGTCATAATCATCGTCGGCATACTTGCGGCACTAGGTTTGGTTCAATATTCTAATATGGTTGAGAGAGGCAGGGTTACTGAAGCTAGAATGCGCATAGGTGTTATGCGACAGTTAGCCACAGAATATTATTGGGAGAATGGCTCTTTGACCGGTCTCACGCAAAACTGGTTAGGCGTAAATAATACTTGCGCACCTGATGGTTTCTATAGATGTAGAATGGGCACTCTTGATGCGGATAGTGTTAATTTATCTTGTGTAAGATGTGTTGCAGGGGAGGGCGGTAAGCAACCGGATGGTGTGGCTTATAACATCTATATGCGTTGGACGCCATCTACAGGGCTTCAGGAGTGGTTTTGTGTTGATTCGGATGGTTCTTGCGTCGGGCGATTACTATAGTGTAATGTAACTGATAAGAAAATCTTAAATCTTTAAGGTGGCCACAAATTTGTGGCCACCTTTGCATTTCCGTTGACAAAAAGTTGGGAGGAGGGTAAGCTAATCAATAAGAGGGTAACAAGATGAAACATGGCTTTACCCTGATTGAAATAATCATCGTCATAATCATCGTCGGTATCCTTGCGGCGGTAGGCATAGATCAATACGGCAAGACGGTGGAAAAAGGCCGCAGCGCGGAAGCAAAGATGATAATAGGAAAGGTGCGTACATTGGCATACCAGTATCATTTAGAAAATGGGGCGATGACCGGCCTTGCTAATGCCAATGTTAACATAGGGGTAGGCTCCGACCAAATCCCCAGCGCCTGCAGAGGCACATATTATTTTTCTTATCAGGCTTGGGCCTGTGACAATCCTACCAGGATTGTCTGTGTTTGGGCGAAGCGCTGTACAAGTGGAGGGAAAAGCCCTCAATCTTCAAGCGCTTGCATTAGTTTAAAAGCCAATGCAGTAACAGGAGCCGACCAGTGGGGGACATGTTGGTAGAAATTTAGGGAAATTTAGGGACACAATACTTAATTGAGGAGATCTTGTAACTTTAAGGTGGCCGCGATTCGCGGACACCTTTTTTTGATGTTTTGTAATAGAAAGGGTGTCCCCTTGGGGAACGTCCCCATTGCTGTACTTTTAACATATTACTGCAGTTCAATGGTTAATACTGATTATGCTTGTAGCTATATGTTAAAGAATGTAAAGATTTTCCTTGACAAGAAATGGCAGCTTGTCTATAATGCGAACTATGGTAACCAGCAACTTAATGACTATTGAAGATCTCGCGGATTACTTAAAAGTGACCCGCCGGACTATTTATGACTGGCTTAAGCATAATAAGATACCGGCGCTTAAGCTGGTAGGCCAATGGCGCTTTAAAAAAGATAAAATTGACAGCTGGCTTGAGAGCCAGTCACAACCACATTAGGAGGATCAAGAATGTACTTTAAAAGATTAGAGCTTATCGGTTTCAAATCATTCTGCGATAAGACGACCCTTAATTTTGAGCCCGGTATTACCGCTGTTGTCGGCCCCAATGGCTGTGGGAAAAGTAATATCTTCGATTCCATCCGCTGGGTCTTGGGTGAGCAGTCGGCAAAATCCCTGCGCGGATCGGATATGCTGGATGTTATTTTTAACGGCACGGATAATAAGGAGCCGTTAAGCATGGCAGAGGTAAGTTTGGCCTTTGATAATTCCAACCGTTTTTTTAATGTTGACCACCCGGAGGTATTGATCACCCGCAGGCTTTTCCGTTCAGGGGAAAGCGAGTATATGCTCAATAAAGCAACGGTCCGGCTTAAGGATATCCTGGACCTATTGGCAGGTACCGGTATAGGGGCTGAAAGCTATTCTATCGTCGCCCAGGGAAAGATCGACCTGGTCTTAAGCTCCCGGCCGGAAGACCGCAGGCTGGTCTTTGATGAGGCAAGCGGCATCACCAAATATAAATCCCAGAAGAGGGAGACCATGCGCAGGCTTGAAGAAACAGAACAGAACCTTCTGCGCGTAAATGATATTGTCACCGAGGTCAAGCGCCAGATCGGCTCCCTTGAGCGCCAGGCAAATAAGGCGCGCAGGTACAAGGAGGTTTTTGAGGAGCTCAAATTAAAGGAAGTTGATCTTGCCTCCCTGGATAAGAGCATCCTGCTTAAAGAAAAAAGTGAGATTGCCACACATCTCTGTACTCTGAAGGAGGAAGAGCTTAAACTTATAGAAATCGTCGCCCAACAGGAGGCCAGGATCGCCAACCGTCAGTCAGAGCTGAAAGTTTTGGAGGAGGGCATGATGTCGGCTCGCGGTGAGATGTTAAATCTGGAGAACAGCCTGGTGCGCAACAATGAGCATATTAATTTTAACCAGCAGCGCATCGCTGAATTAGTTGAGAACATTGGGGTTTTGGGGTCCAGGATGGATCAGGCCAACGAAAAGCTTATCCAGGATGAAGAAAAATTAAAAAAAGTCCGCGACGAGTATTCCAGGCTAAAACAGGATATAGAAGAAAAGGAGTTCATTCTCAAGCAGAAGGAAGAGGAGATCAATAAATTAAGTTTATCCATCAAGAGCTCCCTTGAGGCTATCTCCGAGAGCAAGAAGATGATCCTGGAGCTGGAAACCAGGATATCAAATACTAAAAATGAAATAGGGGATTTCAATTCCAAGCACCAGGTTTTTCTGGCGCGCAGGAAAAGGTTGGAGATAGAAAAGGCCAAGGTTTATGAAGAGAAGGCGATCGCTGAGGAAGGCCTGAAGAATATAATCGGCGAGCTGGAGGCTATCCGGCAGCTGGTGGATGAGTTTAAGCAGAAGATCTCTAATGTAAAGGAGAGCCTTACTCAAGAGGAGCTTAATTTAGCCGGAATTGACAAAGAGATAATTGCCTTAGAAAACGAGAAGCTGACGTTGGCCTCGCATAAGGAATTCCTTGAAAAATTAAAGACCAAGTATGATGACATCGGTGAATCCCTTAACGCGGTGATCTACCTGGATAAGATGCCACGGGAAACCCTGACCGGTTTGGTGGTCAAGATCAAGGATCTTGATCCTTCTTCCCTTAAGATAAGTGGTGAGGCAAAGCCCATTGAATTAGATACGACCAGAATTGATGAAAAGATCGCAAAATTAGAGGAGGGCTTGGGAGAGCTAAGGAATAAGAAGGTATTGCGCCAGACATGCATTTCGGAATTGAGCAAGATGTCTGTAGGCTTGGAGCAGGAGCTGCGTAACCAGGAGATCGCCTTAGCCAACAAAGAATCCAGCCACTCTACCGCTCAAGAGCAGTTCAACAAGATCAAAGAGGAAGAGGATGTGATCGTTATGGAATTAAGCCAGCTGCAGCGCGAGATCTCGGCGATAGAGCAGAATTTAGCCAACGCTCAAGAGCAGCTGTCCGCTTTGAATAATGAGCAGAGGCAAAAACAGGGCCTGATCGTCCAGGAGGAGGATGCCATTTCCGCCAACAGCGGTTTGCGCGAAGAGCTCCTGGTATTGATCACTCAAACCAAGACCGAGATCGAAGGCCTGAACAAACGCTTTATTTCTGACGAATCAACCTTGAAGATCCTGGATGATACTTATAGCCAGGATAAGGCCAGCCTCGACAATATTCAGCGCCAGATAAGCGAAAGCAAGGAACGGCTTGAGCTGCTTAAAAAAGAGATCGTGGATTGCCAGGATAAGATCAAAACAGCCCAGGAAGAGATCAAGTTGAAAAAAGAGAACCTGGCGGAGGTGGAAGCAAAATACAATGAAGTATCCGGAGGCACGACCGAAGCCGCGAAAAAAATAGAGGCTGACCGTAAGCAGACGGGTCAGATCAAGAACCGGCTGCACGAGTTGGAAATGCGGGATAAGGATGTGGATTACCGTTATGCGGTGATAAAAGAAAGAATGTTCTCCGCCTATAAAATAGAGCTGGAGGCGCAGGGTGAATTGAATAAAGAGCTGGATCATCAGGCACTGTCTGGCGGGATCAATGAGTTGAAGAGGAAGCTGGATTCCTACGGCACGGTCAACCTGGTAGCCATCGAAGAATACGATGAATTAAAACAGCGCTACGATTTTCTTATTCAGCAGCAGACCGACCTTCTGAGCGCCAAAGATTCGCTGCACCAGGCGATCCTCAAGATCAACCGCACCACCAAGCAGATGTTCATGGAAACATTTGAAAAGGTAAAGGTGGAGTTCAAGAATTATTTCCGCCTTCTTTTTAACGGCGGGGACGCCCAGCTCTTCCTGCTGGATGAAGCCGACCCGCTTGAATCGGGGATCGAGATCATCTGCCGGCCTCCGGGAAAGAAGCTGCAGAATGTCCTGCTCTTAAGCGGCGGGGAAAAGACCATGTCGGCGATAGCGCTTATCTTTGCCATATTCAAAGTCAAGCCCTCGCCGTTCTGCATTCTGGATGAGATCGATGCTGCCCTTGATGAAGCCAATGTGGACAGATTCTCCAGGGTCCTGCAGGAGTTTTCCAAGGGCTCGCAGTTCATCGTGATCACCCATAACAAAAAGACCATTGTCAACGCCAATATCATGTATGGCATTACAATGCAGCAGTCAGGGGTTTCCAAGATCGTTTCGGTGAAGTTATCGCAGAATAAGGATAAGGAAAGGGAGCAGGAAGCAGTCGCGGCTTAAGGCCGGATCAAGTGCAGCAGGTAGTATTCTTGCCTTTGTTTTTGGCCTGGTAGAGGCAGTTGTCCGAAGAAGCGATCAGCTCTGCCGGAAGCAGGCCATCCTCGGGAAAGGTAGAAATCCCCAAACTTACAGTGAGCATCTTATTGGGAAATATCTCTTCGTTCAGGAAGGGATATCTTTGAATATCCATCCTTATGCGCTCGGCGATCACATAGGCTTCTTTCTTGCCGGTCTGGGGAAGGATTATGGTAAATTCCTCGCCGCCGTAACGGCAGACCAGGTCCATCTTGCGCGATTGATTACGCAAGACCTGTGCCAGGTCTTTTAAGATTTTATCTCCCGCCTGATGCCCGAGCGTATCGTTGTAGATCTTAAAATCATCTATATCCACGGTGATCAGGCTAAGCTGGCCTTTAGTTGCTTTGGCTTTTTCGATCTCAGTCTGCAGAAGGTATTGGAAATAACCGTGGTTCCAGAGGTTGGTCAGGTAATCCGAATGCGCGCGGTCAACCGTTTTTTCATAAAGCTGGGAGTTTTCAATGGCCAGGCCTGCCTGGTTAGCCAGCATCGTAAGCATACGCAGGTCATCTTTGGTGATCGGGTCATTGGTAATGAAATTATCCGCTACGATTATACCGTTAACCCGGTCTTTTGCTTTTAAAGGTATAAGTACCAGTTCATTGCTTTCCAGCATGCGGATCACCGGTGAGTTGTGATAATGATGGATCGTCTCTCCGGTCAGGTGAAGCGGCATACCCTCTAACACCGCCAGGGACAGCGGGTTTTCGTCTTTATCATACATGGAAACTTTGAGGCTTTTGACCTGGCGGTTAAATCCCGATTCCAATACGGCGTTAGAGTTCTTAAAGGCGTTGATCAGGTCTTCCAGGTCCATTTTCTCCTGCTCGATCTTGGTCCAGGCGGCGTTAGCTTCTTCCCCGCTCTCCGGGCCGATACCCATTTTGCCTTCAATGATCCTGTCTTTTTCATTGACCAGGAAAAGCATGGCCCGGTTAAACCCTAAGCCCGTGTGCGCGGTAACCCCGGTAAGGATGATATAGAGGATCTCATCCAGCTTCAGGGTGGTGCGCATGGCGTTAGAGATCTCATAGAGTATCCCCAGTTCGCTTTTTGTGCGCTCAAGCTCGGTTTTTAGTCTGTTCAACTCTTCCATAATGCCTTAAATCTAACACATTTTATCGGGTATGTCAAGAAAGAGAGGGCCGCTGCTCGAGCCAATCCCAATCCTCCACCGACCATTTTTAAGTTAGAAATCCTGCCTTCATACGTCTATTGTAGCAGAAGGGAGGGATTATCTATGGGCGCAGGAATGTGATTGACACACAGGTTGCGGCAGGTTATAATATTGACTCAAAATTAAGGAAAGTAGTAATCCTTGATATTTTTCAATCGATATTTAATAAAATATCAAGGATTTCGCTAGACAAAAACTTAAGGTGCTCAAATCGGAGGATAAAATGGCAATAGATAAGAAAAAAGAAGAGGTAAAAGACACGACCGACCGCCAGAAAGCCCTGGAACTGGCTCTGTTACAGATAGAAAAGCAGTTCGGCAAGGGCTCGATCATGAAGCTGGGCGCGCACACTAAAGCCAATGTTGAGACCATTTCAACCGGTGCCCTTACTCTTGACCTTGCTTTAGGGGTCGGCGGGCTTCCCCGCGGAAGGGTGGTAGAGATATTCGGGCCTGAGGCCTCCGGCAAAACCACTTTGACTTTGACGGCAATAAGGGAGAACCAGAAAAAAGGCGGAGTAGCTGCTTTTATTGACGCCGAGCATGCCTTTGATTCAACTTATGCCAAGCTGATCGGAGTAAACCTGGACGATCTTTTGATCTCCCAGCCGGATACCGGAGAGCAGGCATTAGAGATCGCCGAAACTTTGGTCCGTTCTAACGCCGTGGATTTAGTGGTCATTGATTCGGTAGCGGCATTGACTCCGCGCGCAGAAATAGAAGGAGAGATGGGTGATTCGCACATGGGTTTGCAGGCGCGTTTAATGTCCCAGGCCTTGCGCAAGCTGACCGGTTCGATCAGCAAGTCGCGGACTACGGTCATCTTCATCAATCAGCTAAGAGAAAAGATCGGGGTTATGTTTGGTTCCCCTGAGACTACTCCCGGGGGACGCGCGCTTAAGTTTTATTCATCGGTAAGGCTGGATGTGCGCAGGATCGCTTACTTAAAAGAAGGAGATAAGGTTATTGGTAATCATGTCAGGGTGAGGGTGGTCAAGAATAAAGTCGCACCACCTTTTCGTGAGGCAGAATTCGATATCATGCATAACGAGGGGATCGCCAAGACCGGCGCGGTAATTGACGCCGCCGTAAACCAGGAAATAATCGCTAAATCCGGTACCTGGCTTTCATTCGAGGATAAGAAGCTCGGCCAGGGAAGGGACGCGGCGATAAAATTCCTAAAAGAGAACCCAAAGTTACAGGAAGATATTGAAAAAGCAGTGCGCAAGAAATTCAGCCAGGAGTAATAGCGCCGAAGAAGCCAGGGCATACGCTTTCTTGCTGCTTAAGTTCCGCCTGCGCAGCGAAAGTGAACTGGCTTTACGGTTAAGGCAGAAGAAATTTCCCGAGAAAATTATTCAGGATACCGTCTCTTTCCTTAAAGACAGGCAGTTTATCGACGACCGGCTTTTTGCTAAGGGCTGGGTGTCCAGCCGGCTTAAGCGGCCTTTTGGTTTAAGAAGGATACGGCAGGAGCTGGCGCAAAAAGGACTGGATAAAGAGATCATAGAAGAAGCGCTTGGGCAGGCAAAAGAGCATTACAGCGAAAGCGCAGTAGCCGGCCAATTGGCTGAAAAAAGATTTTCCAAGTTAAAGAATATAGAGCCGCAAAAAGCAAAGGCGCGCGTGTATGCTTATCTTGTGCGCCGGGGTTTCTCACCTGAAATCACAAGCGACATAGTAAAGGGATTATGACAGCCGATATTTTAAGGGAAAAGTTCCTTGCCTTTTTTAAAGCCAGGAAACACAAGATCGTTGAGAGTGATTCTTTGGTCCCCAAAGAGGATCCCACTGTATTGTTTACCCCCGCCGGAATGAACCAGTTTAAAAAAGAATTCATGGGGTTTGACGCCGGGTATAAGCGCGCGGCTACTGCCCAGCGCTGCCTGCGCACGGATGACCTGGATAAAGTCGGCAAAACAAGCAGCCACCATACCTTCTTTGAAATGCTGGGTAATTTTTCCTTCGGTGACTATTTTAAAGCTGAGGCGATCGCCTGGGCCTGGGAGTTCCTGACCAAAGAACTTAAGATCTCGCCCGAGAAACTCTGGGTTTCGGTTTATCAGGATGATGACGAGGCCTATAATATCTGGAAAGACCTGATCAAAGTGCCGGCGAATAAGATCGTCAGGCTGGGAGATAAGGAAAATTTCTGGCCGGCCGAGGCCAAGACCAAAGGCCCCAACGGGCCATGCGGCCCCTGCTCGGAGATATTTTATGATTTTGGGCCAAGCGTAGGCTGCGGGGAGAAGATCTGCGATCCATCCTGCCCTTGCGGAAGATTTGTTGAGATCTGGAACCTGGTCTTTACCCAGTTTAACCGTAAAGATGACGGGACATTAGAGCCGCTGCCGAATAAGAACATTGATACGGGTATGGGTTTAGAGCGGCTGGCTGCGGTTATGCAGGGCAAGCAGAATAATTTTGAGACGGAATTATTCCAGCCGATAATCAAAGAGATAATAGGGGGGTTGCCTCCGGAGGTGACTGTTCCCGAAAAGAAGCTGCTTTACGCTATTGCCGATCATTTAAGGGCGGTTGTGTTTTCGATATATGACGGGATCACGCCTTCTAATGAAGGCCGCGGATATATAGTCAGGAAGATCATCCGTAAAAGTGTCCTGCATTTAAGAAGTTTGGGGATAAATAAACCGTTCTTAAATAAGTTAGTGGGCCAGCTTGCCCAGACAATGCATGCGCCGTACCCGGATTTAAAGACCAGGCAGGAGGATATTGCCCAGGTAATTTTGAATGAAGAAGAGAATTTTATCGCTGTGTTAAATTCGAGTCCCGCATTGGTAAAAGAAGAACTTGTCCGGATGAACTCCAAAAAGCAATATGATGAATACTCAAAGGAGCTTGCTAATGAATTGGGCGCCATTGCTTTTAAGCTTTATGATGCAAGAGGCATACCTTTGGAGCTTGTTTTGCAGCACTATGAGAGGAACGGGATAAAGTTCAATAAAGAAATAGTAGTAGTGGTATTCGATGGTCTTTTGTTGGAACAGAAAAATCGTTCCAAGGCTACGAGTAAAATGAAGGGGGATGTTTTTGATTCCAAAGGATTAGGCTTAAAGTTGAAAGGTACCGAGTTCGTCGGCTATAAAGAAAATTCCTGCCAAGCCGAGATATTGGCTATCTTAAAAGACGGCAAAGATATTGTTTTAGACCAGACCCCATTTTACGCGGAGTCCGGAGGCCAGGTCGGGGACACCGGGCAATTGATAAACGGAAAAAATGTTTTTGAGGTTTTAAACACCCGGAAGATCGATAATGTTTTTTTGCATATCGGAGAAGTAAAAAGCGGCTCTTTTAAAAAAGGGGATAAGGTCACCGCACGGATCAATGTTGAGCGCAGATCGAATATTGCCAGGAACCACACGGCCACGCACATATTACAGGCGGCTTTGCGGCAAGTTCTGGGAAGCCACGTGCAGCAGCAGGGCTCTTTGGTCGGGGAAGAAAAATTCCGTTTTGATTTTACGCATTTTAAGGGGTTGTCTGAAGAGGAGATATCCAGGGTTGAGGAATTGGCCAATAACTTTGTTTCCAGGAATCAGGCGGTAAGCTGCAAAGAGATGGCTTTTAAAGAGGCGAAGAAGGCAGGGGCATTGGCATTCTTTGAAGAAAAATACGGTGAGAATGTGCGGGTGGTCGATATCGGTGATATTTCAAAAGAGCTATGCGGCGGAACGCATCTTGCCAATATCGGCGAGATCGGCCTTATAAAGATAATCAGCGAGGGATCGGTAGCCAGCGGCATAAGAAGGATCGAAGGTGTTACTGCCGGTTTTGCGCAGCTGTTTATTAAGGAGCAGGAGGAGAAAGCCGCTGAAGAATCCAAGAAGCGAGCTAAGCTAAAGGAATTAAAAGAGCAGGAGAAAAAGCGGAGTTCAGAAGTGAATATCCGCCTGCGGGAGGCTATGCCAAAACTTATAGGAAAGGGAATAAAAATAAACGGCATAAACGTAGTTTATTCGCTCGAGCCCGGTTTAGATATGAACGCCCTGCGGTTTCTGGCGGATAATTTAAAAAGTGAATTAAGGCAGAGCGTGATTGTTTTAGGTTCACAGGATAACGAGCAAAAGAGGGCGAATTTGGTTATCGTCCTTACTCCGGATCTATCATCCAAAGGTTTGGATGCGGGGGAGTTGGTTCGCCAGGTTGCCCAGGTTATCGGGGGTTCAGGCGGAGGCAGGCAGGATTTTGCCCAGGCAGGCGGGACCAAACCCGAAAATTTTACATTGGCATTTGATAAATTAAAAGATATAATCAATAGATTGAAAACGGAGTAGTCAGTATGAAGATAATCAAGGCGACCAGCAAACAATTAGAGAAGGTTTATAACCGCAGCTGCGGCCGGAATCCACGCGTTGAGGATAAGGTCAGAAGGATCATGGATGACGTGCGCCTTTTTGGGGATGAGGCCTTGATCAAATATACGCGCAAGTTTGACCAGGTTAAGCTTAGCCTGCGCCAGCTTAAGGTCTCAGAGAACGAGATCAGCGGCGCCTATCAGAATATCAGCCCGAATTTTATCGCTTCTCTTAAGGTGGTCATTGAAAATGTAAACCGTTTTTACCGCAAACAGCTGCGCAGGTCATGGAGGATCAAAGGGCCCGAAGGGATAGTGCTGGGCGAAAATTATACCCCCTTGGAAAAGGTCGGGGTTTATATCCCGGCCGGAACAGCGCCTCTGGTTTCCACTGTTTATATGACGGTCCTGCCGGCAAAGCTGGCGGGGGTGAAAAAAATAATTTTGATCAGTCCCCCGGACAAAAACGGGATGATCAACCCGCACATCCTGGTCATGGCTGATCTTTTAAAAGTTGATGAATTTTACCGCGTTGGCGGAGCGCAGGGAATAGCCGCCCTGGCTTATGGGACTAAAACCATTCCGCGGGTAGATAAGATCGTCGGGCCGGGAAATATTTATGTCAGCGAGGCCAAACGCCAGGCATTCGGCATGGTGGATATAGACATGATCGCCGGGCCCACGGAGCTGGTGATCATTGCTAACCGTTTCAGCGACCCGAAGTTTGTTATCGCCGACCTTCGCGCCCAGGCCGAGCATACAAAAGGTTTGGCTATATTGATCACGAATTCAAAGAGCCTGGCTAAAGAGGTTAAATCCCAGCTGGATGGTAATAACGGCTATATTATCCTGGCCAAAAATTTAAAGCAGGCCTGCGAGATAGCTAACAGGATCGCCCCTGAACACCTTGAGATCCTGGTCCAGAACCCGGGCAGGCTGGTCAAATCCGTGAAAAATGCCGGGGCAGTATTCTTAGGGCCGTATAGCCCGGCCGCAGTCGGAGATTATGTTGCCGGGCCAAGCCATGTCCTGCCGACTGCCGGAACAGCCAGATTTTTTTCCGGATTATCGGTTTTTGATTTTGTCAAAAGCACCCACATTATCAGCTATTCAAAAAAAGCGCTGGAGAAGATGCGCGAGCCGCTGGAGAAGATCGCCGGCATCGAAGGCCTGCAAAAACATGTGGATTCCGTCAAGGCGAGGTTTGAATAAAGGAGAGAGATGAGAGAAGCAAGCAGAACCAGAGAAAGTAAAGAGACCAATATAACCGTTAAGCTGAATATTGATGGATCAGGAGAATCAAAGATTAATTCTGGGATAGGCTTCCTGGATCATATGCTGGAGCTCTTCGCATTCTGGGGGCATTTTGATTTAGAGGTTACTACTAAAGAAGCAGATTTTAAGGTCGATATTCATCATGCCAATGAAGACCTGGGTATTGTTTTAGGGCAGGTTTTTAAAATGGCTTTAGGTGACAAAAAGGGGATCAATAGAATTGGAGATGCTTCAGTTCCGATGGAAGATGTTACTGCTAATGTAGCAGTTGATATTAGCGGGAGAGGTCATCTAAAAATTTCTTATGGGACCTCGGTTTTTGTTTCTAAAACTCAGGAGGGCTATCTGCTTTTAGATGCAAATCATTTTTTTGAGTCTTTGGCAAAGCATCTAGGAATGAATTTAAATATAGCCGTAAATAACCCCAACGAGGATTTGCATACCACGTTAGAGCCTGTGTTTAAAGGACTGGGTATCGCTTTGGATCAGGCCACCCAGATCGACCCGCGCAGAAAAGGCATTCCCTCTACCAAAGGCGTGATTGACTAATGAAGATCGCGATCATTGACTATGGCATGGGCAATATTCACAGCGTAGCCAAGGCCCTGGAGCTTTTTGGCGCTGCGATAAGCGTCACCAATAAAAAAAGCGAAATAGCTGCATGCAGCAAGATCGTGCTGCCCGGCGTAGGAGCTTTTGATGACGCGATGGCGGAGTTGGAAAAACAGGGTTTGGACCTGGTGATCAAAGAGCAGATCAAGAATAAAAAACCCTTTTTGGGGATCTGCCTGGGCTTGCAGCTTTTGCTTGAAACCAGCCAGGAGGCCAAGGATAAGAAGGGGCTGGGTATCTTCAAAGGCGCGGTAGTTAAATTCAGGGCCCAGAGCGGCCAAAAGATCCCGCACATGGGATGGAATAATCTTAAGGTTATTGCCGGAGATTGCCCGTTATTAAAAGGAGTGGTTTCCGGGTCCCAAGTATATTTTTGCCACTCGTATTATCCTGAGCCGCTTGATAAATCCGTTATCGCGGCAACCACCGATTACGGGTTGGAATTCCCCTGTGTCCTGTGGAAGGAGAATGTTTACGGGGTCCAGTTCCATCCGGAGAAAAGCCAGGCAGTCGGCTTAAAAATGCTGGAGAACTTCGTTAATTTATGCTGATAATTCCGGCGATCGATCTAAGGGGCGGCAAGGTAGTCAGGCTTTTTCAGGGAATGTTCAACCGCGAAAAGGTTTATTCCAACGACCCGGTAAAGGCAGCCAAGCATTGGGCCAGGCAGGGCGCGCAGTTTTTGCATATCGTTGACTTAGACGGCGCGTTGAAGGGGGTCCCTAAGAATTTGAAGGCGGTAAAAGATATCTCCGCTAAAGTCGGCATACCCTTTGAATTCGGCGGCGGGGTAAGAAGTATTGAAATGATCTCAAAACTGCTTGAATTGGGAGCGCAAAGGGTTGTCCTGGGCACAAGAGCGGCAAGCGACCCTGCCTTCCTTAAAAGGGCAAAGAAAAAGTTCGGAGAAAAGATCATTGTCAGTATTGACGCCAAAGAGGGAAAGGTCCTGACCGAGGGGTGGAACTTGGGGGGCGCTAAAACAGCGCTGAATTTTGCTGCAGAAATAAAAAAAGCGGGTTTTAAGCAGTTGATCTATACCGATATTTCCCGGGATGGAACTTTAAGCGGGCCGAATATTAAGGGGGTCAAGGAGCTGCTGGAGAAAACAGGATTAAAGGTCATTGCCTCCGGCGGCGTATCCGGTTTAGATGACCTGGCTAAATTGAAGAAGCTTGAAAAGAAGGGGGTCATCGCGGTTATAGTGGGTAAGGCCTTGTATGAGGGAAGATTTACCCTTGCCGAGGCAATAAGGGTCGTTTAAAAAAAAGGAGGAGGGGATGGTAAGAAAAGCATTGTTGTCGGTTTTAGGGGTTGTTTTTGTTGCTTCTTTAAGCGGGTGCGCAACTACCCGCAAGAACAATGAGTTGGAGATGCAGGGTTTGAGAAACCAGGTTTCCGCTCTTGAGTCACAGTTGGCCGCTAAAGATGAGGAGATAAACAGTTTACGTGAATCCGCTCTCAGATCCAGCGAAATTCTGGATCAGGCCGCACAGAAAACCGGCGAGACCAAAAGCCGGCCGAGCGCAAAGCAGATCCAGACAGCCTTAAAAAACGCAGGTTATTATCAAGGAGCTGTTGACGGTAAGATCGGCAAAGGGACTCGCGAGGCGATCAAGGCGTTTCAGAGCGCCAATAATCTTTCCGCAGACGGTAAGGTAGGAAAAAAGACCTGGGCGCTTTTAAAAAAATATCTTGAGGAGAAGGTAAAGTAACTCAATAAATGTTAAGCAAGCGTATTATCCCGTGCCTGGATATCAAGGATGGCCGCGTAGTCAAGGGTGTTAAATTCCTGGGCCTGCGCGATGCCGGGGACCCGGTTGAGGTGGCCAGGGCTTATGATGCTCAAGGAGCCGATGAGCTGGTTTTTCTGGATATTACCGCCAGCTTTGAAAACAGGAAGACTTTGGTTTCTCTGGTTGAGCGGATAGCCAGGAATATCTTCATGCCTTTTACGGTCGGCGGCGGGATCGGGGATATCGGGGATATCCGGAATATCCTTAATGCCGGAGCGGAGAAGGTCTCGCTGAACACCCAGGCGGTAAAACTCCCGGAGCTGATCAGCGCTTCGGCAAAAAGATTCGGCAGCCAGTGCATTGTAGTGGCTATTGATGCCAAACGTAAAGGCGATTCCTGGGAGGTATTTATCAACGGCGGCAGAACCCCAACCGGTATTGACGCTTTGGCCTGGGCAGAAAAGGCAGCAAGACTAGGCGCCGGCGAAATACTTTTGACCAGTATGGATCACGACGGCACAAAAGATGGCTATGACCTGGAGTTGACTAAGAGGGTGGCTCAAAAGGTAAATATCCCGGTCATCGCTTCGGGCGGGGCAGGGAAATTAGATGATTTTTATAATGTTTTTGCGCAGGCGGGAGCTGATGCTGCTTTAGCTGCTTCACTTTTTCACTATCAGGAATATTCCGTAAAACAGGTCAAAGAGTATTTAAAAGAGAGAGGGGTAGCTGTAAGATCATGAAAAAGATCAAATTTAGGTTGCAGGATCTGAAGTTCGATAAAAACGGCCTGATACCGGCGATCATTCAGGATTACAAAAACAATGAAGTATTGATGATCGCTTACATGAATAAGGAGTCGTTGCGCAGGACATTGAAGTCAGGCAAAACCTGTTACTGGTCCCGCTCAAGAAAAGAATACTGGGTAAAAGGTTTAACCAGCGGGCATTTTCAATTTGTCAAATCCGTTTCATATGACTGCGATATGGACGCGCTATTGATCCGGGTGCGCCAAATAGGCGCAGCCTGCCACACGGGTAATAGGAGTTGTTTTTACAGGAAGATCAAGTGAACACATTTAAACCGTCTCTAAAAGAATTCTTAAACTTAAGTAAAAAGGGGAATGTTATTCCAGTATATAAGGAGATAAACGCCGACCTGGATACCCCGGTCTCCGCCTTCCTTAAAATAAGGCATGGGGATTATTCTTTTCTGTTGGAGTCTGTGGAAGGGCAGGAGAAGATCGCCAGATATTCCTTTCTGGGCACTGACCCCTCGCTGGTATTTAAAAGCAGGGGCAGGCAGATAGAGATCATCGACTGCAAGCACGGTAAAGAAAAGCGTTTTGAAACTTCCCGCACCCCATTTGATGAAATAAAGCAGCTTATGCGTAATTTCCGCAGCGTAGAGGTCGCGGGGCTTCCCCGTTTTTACGGCGGGTTGGTCGGCTATATCGGTTACGATACGGTGAGGTTTTTTGAGAATATCCCGGACAAGAATAAAGATACCCTGAAGATACCGGATACGGTCCTGATATTGACCGATACCCTGCTTATCTTTGACCGGCTTAACCATACGATCAAGATCTGCCACAATTCCATACTGCCGGATAATGCAAATTCCCTTAAGAAGAAAAAGCTCTATGCGCAGGCGGTCAAAAATATAGAAGCGATCCATAATGATTTTAACCGCTTTGTTAGCCAGCGCAAGCTAACCGTTAAGCCGCAAGAACCGCAGCAGGTCAGCAATCTCAAGCACGCGCAGTTTGTCAGAATGGTCAGGCAGGCCAAAGAATATATAAAGAAGGGTGATATTATACAGGTGGTTTTGTCGCAGCGTTTTAAGGTCAGGACGCCAAAGGACCCTTTTCAGATCTACCGCGCTTTGCGCTCCCTGAATCCTTCCCCGTATATGTATTTCCTGAAGCTCAAGGATTTTTCCATCGTAGGTTCAAGCCCGGAGATGCTGGTGCGCTGCGAAAACGGCCTTGTGCAGACCCGGCCGATTGCCGGAACACGTGCCAGAGGCAAAGACAGCGACGAAGACGAGCGGTTAGAGAAGGAGCTGCTTAACGATGAAAAGGAACGCGCCGAGCATTTGATGCTGGTTGACCTGGGCAGGAATGATCTAGGCAGGATAAGCAAGACGGGTAAGGTCAAGGTGGATGATTTTATGCGCGTAGAAAAGTTCTCTCATGTAATGCATATAGTCAGCCAGGTTAGCGCCGTACTTGACAAAAAAAGGTTTGATGCCTATGATGTATTGAAAGCCGCGTTTCCCGCAGGCACGGTAACCGGCGCGCCCAAGGTCCGGGCGATGGAGATCATTGACGAACTTGAGAATTTAAAGCGTTCACTTTATGCGGGAGCGATCGGGTATTTCAGTTTTTCGCATAATATGGATACTTGTATTGCTATCCGCACGATAGTTTGCAAGGATGGTTTTGCTTACGTGCAGGCCGGGGCCGGGATCGTCGCCGACTCCCTGCCGGAAAAGGAATATCAGGAATCGGTGAATAAGGCGCAAGCTATGATGGAAGCAATTAAAGGTAAAGATACCCCGCGCTTATAAGGTATTGCGCGGGTATGCCCTCGTGGGCAAAGGAGGATACATAATGGCAGTACATATTCGTTTAAGAAGGATCGGAAAGAACCCAAAAGGCAAGCCGCATTTTCGCGTAACCGTGTTTGATGAGAGAAGGGGCAGGGACAGCCGGGTAATCGAAGAGGTCGGCTTTTATAAACCGGCTACGGGCCAGGCAGTGCTCAAGAAAGAGCGTATCGCCGAATGGATCAAAAACGGGGCGCAGTTATCCGTGACCGTAAAAAGTTTGTTAAAAAAAGACAAATAAAAGGAGGCTAAAATGCCGCAACAAACAGCAGTTAATCCGATAGTCCAGCTTTTACCGTTGGCCCTGATCTTTATCGTTTTTTATTTTCTGCTTATCCGGCCGCAGAAACAAAAAGAGAAACAGCACCAGAAGATGCTGCAGGGTTTGAACAAAAATGATGAGATCGTTACCTCCGGCGGGATACACGGCACGATCGTAGCGGTCAAAGACAGGACCGTAACTTTACGCATTGACGAGAACGTTAAAATGGAGATCGAAAAGAACAGCGTCGCTTATATCAAGAAACCGTAAACATAAAGGTGCTCAAAAAATGGAAAGAAAACTGATCTATAAAATACTGCTTATCCTGGGTGTCGTCGGCTTGTGCGTGTATTACGCCTTTCCTTTGGAGAAGCGCATTAACCTCGGGCTGGATCTTAAGGGCGGGATGCATCTTTTGCTTAAGGTTGATACCAGCCATTTAGAGGGGCAGGCTAAACTGGACGCCTGCGACCGGGCAGTAGAGGTTATCCGTAACCGCATCGATGAGTTCGGGGTCAGGGAAACTTCCATTCAGAAACAGGGGGAGGATGAGATCGTGGTGCAGCTTCCGGGGGTCAGCGACCGGGAGCGCGCCATTGATATAATCGGCAAAACCGCTTTACTTGAGTTTAAGATCGTTTCTAACGATACGGAAAAGCTTAAAGAGGCCTTGGCAGGGACTATCCCCGCGGGGTATGAATTAAAATACACCCTTGATGAGAATGAGCCGTTATTGCTGGAAAAGCAAGCGGTGCTGGTGGGGGATTCATTAACCAATGCCTCGGTGCGTTTTGACCAGAGCCAGTTCAATGAGCCGATCGTTGCTTTACAGTTCAATAGCGCCGGAGCAAAAAAATTTGCCGAGGTAACCGCTTCTAATGTAGGCAGGCGCCTGGCTATAGTATTAGATGGAAAGGTGCAGTCAGCACCGCGCATCAGGGAGGCGATCCCCTCGGGTGAGGCGGTGATCACCGGAAGGTTTGACGCTCAAGCCGCGCAGGACCTTTCACTTATTTTAAGGGTCGGCGCTTTGCCGGCTCCCATGCACATAGAAGAGGAGAGGACTGTCGGCCCGCTTTTAGGCCAGGATTCCATAAATAAAGGGGTAAAGGCCAGCCTTATCGGCTGCGCGCTGGTCTTTGTTTTTATGGCGGGATATTATCTTTTGGCCGGCGTTATCAGCGATATCGCTCTTTTCTTGAACCTTATAATAATCCTGGGCGGATTAGGTTTATTGCCTGTGCTTTTTCCCGGGGTTTCGGCAACCCTGACCCTGCCGGGTATTGCGGGTATCGCTTTATCATTGGGTATGGCAGTAGATGCCAATGTTTTGATCAACGAAAGGATCAGAGAGGAGATAAAAGCAGGAAGAAATCTGCGCAGCTCAATAGCTAACGGTTATTCCCGCGCCTTTACCGCGATATTTGACTCCAACCTTACTACCCTGATCGCGGCATTCTTATTGTTCCAGTTCGGCACCGGACCGATCCGGGGTTTCGCGGTTACCCTGACCATAGGTTTGTTATCCAGCATGTTCACCGCTATAGTGGTTACCCGGGCAATATTTGAGATCTTGCTTAAGCTGGCCTGGATCAAGAATTCTTTGCCGATGTTCAGGTTGATCGGAGAAACCAAGTTTGATTTTATCGGCAAGAGAAAGATATTCTACGCGTTATCCGTTATTATTATAGTTATCGGGCTTTTTTCCTATTTTAAGAAAGGTCCGGCAGCATTTGGCATTGATTTTGCCGGAGGACAGCTGCAGGAATACAGCTTTAAGAACCCTCCTCCGATAGATAAGGTGCGCCAGGTGTTAAAAGGCATAAATCTGGGGGAGGCTACGATCCAGCAGTTCAAGGACAATCCCAGGGCGGTCCTGATCAGGACATCGGAGGATAAGAACCAGATATTGACCGATAAGCTGAAAGAGGCCTTTCCCGATGATGATATCCAGATCTTAAGGATCGAACGGGTCGGCCCGGTTGCCGGAAAACACCTTAAAACCAAGGCAGTGTCGGCTTTGCTCTGGGCTTTGGTGGGGATCCTGATCTATGTGGGGTTCAGGTTCAAGCATATAAACTTTGCCGCTGCCGGCGTGATCGCCCTGCTGCATGACGTGCTGGTGGCTTTGGGATTTCTGGTGATCACTAACCGCCAGATCGACCTTTTAAGCGTTACCGCGTTTCTGACCATTGCCGGTTATTCCATCAACGATACCATTGTTATTTATGACCGCGTGCGGGAAAATGCCAGGCTTTACCGCAAGCTATCTTTGAAAGAGCTGATCAATTTAAGCGTGAATCAGACCCTTGGCCGGACCCTGCTTACCTCCGGGGTGACCCTGTTGGTTGTCGCGGCGATATTCTTTTACGGCGGAGAGGTGCTAAGTAATTTCGCCTTTGCTTTATTCGTAGGATTTATTTCCGGCGTATATTCTACGATCTTTATTGCTTCTCCTTTGGTGCTTGCCTGGAGCCGCAAGGCTGCAAAGTAGATAGATAGCATAATTCTATGGCCCAAAGTACATCAATCCAATATCTTAAGGGGATCGGGCCTAAGCGCGCCAAGAGTTTTTCCGGGTACGGCGTTGGAACCATTGAGGATCTGCTATATTATTTTCCCCGCCGCTATGAGGACCGCACTAATCTTGCCGATATATCCGAGCTCAAAGAAGGGCAATTCTATACCATCAAAGCCCAAGTCCGCTCCAGCCGGTCACATTCTTCCTGGCGCAGGCGCAGCTTTAGCATAACCGAAGCTCTCCTTACGGATCCTACGGGTGAGATCTCCTGTGTATGGTTTAACCAGCCCTACCTTAATCAATACCTTAAAACCGGCTCAAGCCTCATTCTTTATGGAAAGGTCCAATTGTATAACGCCAGGCTGCAGATGGATAATCCGGAATTTGAGTTTACCGGCGGAGAAGATGATAATTCCCTGAATATCGGCAGGATCGTCCCGGTATATACATTGCCGCAAGGTTTTAGCCAGCGTTCCCTGCGCCAGGTGATCAAGAACGCCTTAGATGAGTTCCTGCCGAAAATAAATGATTGTTTGCCTTTTGACCTGCGCAGCCGTAATAATCTGCTGAATCTCGCGCAAAGCCTGCTGAATATCCATTTCCCGCAGAGCATGGATCTGCAAAAACAGGCGCACACCCGGCTTAGCTTTGAGGAGTTTTTTATTTTTCAATTACCGCTTGTTTTGCGCAAGCTGAAACGTAAAGAGAAGAAGGGCATTAAGCATACCGTTAGCGGGAAATTGATCGAAGATTTTATTTCGGCCTTGCCTTTTACGCTTACGCCCGCTCAAGAGAAGGTCATTGGGGAGATAAAGGCGGATATGTCCGGCCCTATGGCTATGCAGAGGCTGCTGCAGGGTGATGTGGGTTCGGGTAAAACTGTGGTAGCCACCCTGGCCAGCCTGATCGCCGTGCAGGGAGGTTATCAGGCGGCTTTTATGGCGCCGACAGAGATACTTGCCCGGCAGCATTATGATAAGGTAACATCCCAGTTATCCGGTTTGGTTTTTTCCGGAAAGAAAATCCGCCTGGGTTTATTGACCGGCCAGGATAAAGAGAGGAAAAAGATATGCCGTCAGATAAAAGATGGAGAGATAGATTTGGTCATCGGCACGCACGCCCTCCTGCAGGAGGAATTGAGTTTTAAGAAGCTTGGTTTTGTGGTGATCGATGAACAGCATAAGTTCGGTGTCGGCCAAAGGGCACTCCTGCCTAAAAAAGGGGATAATCCGGATGTGTTGATCATGACCGCAACCCCTATTCCCCGGACATTGGCGATCACCCTTTACGGGGACCTGGATATTTCGGTGATAAATGAGCTTCCTCCGGGCCGCATACCCGTAAAAACAATACTTTTCACCCACCGGGAGAAGAAAAAGGCCTACGCGATCCTCAGGGAGGAGCTTAATTACCGCAGGCAGGCCTACATTATTTATCCGGTTATCGAAGAATCGTATGCCCTGGATATTGCCGGGGCCAAGAAAATGTTCGCTGAACTAAAAAGCGGCGAGTTCAAAGATTTCCGGCTGGGCCTTATTCACGGTAAACTTAAGCAGGCAGCTCAAGCGGAGGTAATGTCCAAGTTCAAGAAGGGCCGGCTTGATATTTTGATCTCTACTACGATCCTGGAGGTGGGCATCGATATACCCAACGCTACCTGCATGATCATTGAATCTGCCGAGCGCTTTGGTTTAAGCCAGCTGCATCAGTTACGCGGAAGGATCGGCAGGGGAAGGCTGGAATCATTCTGTATCCTTGTCTCCGACGGCCAGACCGAGGAGGCGGGGAAGCGGCTTCAGGCAATGGTTTCATCCAACGACGGTTTCCGTATCGCCGAGGAGGACTTGAAGATCAGGGGCCCGGGTGAATTTTTCGGCAGCAGGCAGCATGGCCTGGCGGAATTAAAGATCGCCAACCCCTTAACCCAGTTGCAATTATTGAAAAGGGCAAGGGAGGAGGCAATAAAGCTTATCCCTGCGGATGCCAATTTATCATTACGCCAGAATGCCGGGCTCAAAGTCCGGTTATTGCAGAGGTTCCCTGAATATGAAAATTTTATGGCCTCGGCCTAAAATGCCAGTAGAAAAGATGCGGATTTTTCTTGCCTTGTTATTTATATTTGCGGTTGGCCTGGCCCTGCGATTTAATAACCTCTCCGGACGTTCCTTATGGACTGATGAGTTTTTTACTCTTTTCCAGTCCAGCGGCCATGGTGTTGATATAGTAAAGCTTGTAGATGATCTCTCCAAAAGAGATAGCCCTGTGCTCTCAAAGCCAGGGGATTTCAGGTTATTGCTTAAGAACGACCCTGCCAGGCATATTCAAGACGTAACCGCAAGCTTATTGGAAACAGATACCCATCCGCCTTTGTATTTCTGGATAATGCATATCTGGATGAGGGTGTTCGGCGATTCTGCATTTGCTTTGAGGTTCTTTTCTGTCTTGATGGGCATCTTTGTCATACTCCTGGCTTATAGGATAGGAGAGCGCCTTTTTGATCAACGGACAGCTATTTTCTGCGCCTTATTTGCCGCGATCAGCCCTTTCAGTGTCCGTTATTCTCAAGAGGCGCGTTCATATAGCCTGATCATGGTGATCGGATTATTATCTTCTTTGTATTTGTTGAGGCTGGAAAGAGATAATAAAGATCAGGATGCCTTCTGGTTTGCCGTATTTACCAGCCTGGGGTTCTATACCCATTATTTTTACGCTTTTGTGGCTTTGGGCCATTTTATCTATTTCAGCATTGCTAATAGGGGACAGGGCACAAAGATCAGTAAATTCTGTTTAGCTATCCTGGGTTCACTGTTGTTATTTTCGCCGTGGTTTATTCTGGTGGCTGTGAAAGGGTATAATTTCCGTAACACGGAGTGGATCTTCGGGTATCTGGGTATATTTAATAAGATAGGGGATATATTCCGGGGGATGGTCCGATATGTCCTTATATTTGATGATCCCGGTTTATTTCCTGCTTTATCCTTTCTGGCAGGGTTGGCTTTTTTTGTTTATATAGCTTTTTACGGAGCGAGGGGCATTTTTGCTAAATACCGCCGGCAGCTTTGGTTCTGTTTAAGCATCTTTATCCTGCCTTTGGCGAGCATGCTCTTTCTGGATATCGCCGAGCACGCCGCGCTGCTGCGGCAGGAACGTTTTTGGGTATTTTCTTTCCTGGGCTTCATTCCTCTGGCAGGGTATTTTTTGAGTTTGGGATTTTCCCGCAATAAAACGGTTACATCCATGCTTATTTTATTAATGCTGGCATCTTCATTTTTGGTTAGCTCGGTGCAATTCGGCCCGGCACCCGAAAAAATCTGCCGCTGGATAAACAAAAGATCGCAAGGAAAATCATCAGTGGTATTTGCCTGTAATGTGAGGGGGGTATTGCCGGCCCAATCCTATTATTTGGAAGATGATGTATATCTTTTGCCGGTTTCGGATGCCGGCCAGTTAACCGATTCCGTTAAGCTGGCAGCTGTTTTGTTTGACCGGATATTCATTGTCCGCCACTATCACCGCGCCGACAATGCTTTAATGAATGGGTTTTTTATGGAGGCCCGGGATATTGGCGCTCCTTTCAGGCCGGGGGAAGAAGCCAATATGGATGATATTTCTGCCAGGGAGTTTATAAATTATGCGCATAACCACAGGAAAATACCGTAATCGTAAGTTATTTTACCCAAGAGGGATACGCCCTACCCAGGATAAAGT
>JAQUME010000008.1 GCA_028718245.1 Candidatus Omnitrophota bacterium | reverse complement strand
AGGTACCTTCCGTCCTGTCCTTGAAGCAGCCCCCTATCACTCTTGGTGGAGCTGGGGGGAGTCGAACCCCCGACCCCCTCGTTGCGAACGAGGTGCTCTCCCAACTGAGCTACAGCCCCAAAATTTTACAGAGCAAAAATTTGGTCCTGATGCCGCCCAAAGTTTTTATCCAGGTAACAGGACCTCAACTATCTTTGCAATAATTTAGCACAACTTAACTTACTTGACAATGGGGATTTACGGCAAGGGCGCGCTGGCGCTATTGGAGAGCATTTTTGCCTTCAGCTCCAGTTGAGGATTTATGAGCCGTTCTGATGCCGTAGCGGGGGACTCAGACGGCTTGAAACGACCGACTAAACCCACCTCTACAATGTTCCCGGAAGGATCTATAGAAACATAAAAACCATTGGTAGGATTGTTGGGCATGACGCCGGATACGAAGTTGGCGATGATTTTATCGGTAAGGACCTCATTAACAAACGAACCGCAGGTTCCGGAGGCTTCCGGTGTACAGGCAGTAGAGAGCGTATGCGTCGCACTGGCAAGAGAATAGCTGACCCAGGCATCATCGGTAAGGTCCGAGGGGGTTTGCGTAGAATTAAAATCAACGCGCACCTGAAAACCAGTCTGGGTATCCGGATCCGGGTAGGCCTTTATCGGAGGGTTGAGGGTATCCCCGCTTGACTGCTCCACATACTTACTCATATGCTCCATGGCAAAAGCAAGTTCATTCTGTACCTTAGTCCTTCTCTCGGCGTTGAGCACCTGGCTATGGGAATAAGTATAAATACCATAGACAGTCAAAACCATTATTGAAACAATAACAATGCTGATGATCAATTCAACCAAAGTTATTCCTCTGCTATCTTTCCTGCCTGATTTTATAATCATCCTGGTTTTAAGAAGGTTCATTCCAACTGATCGTTGTAGTTACCCGGCGCATCCCGGTATCAATTCCTGTTGTAAAACAATCCCCGATACATACCCTGCTGACATCATGCTGGACGGAAAATTCCCTGTTATTGATCTTTCGCTCGGTCGCAAGGCTGGGGCAGGCCGGGTTCTGCAGCGTAGCGTGGCCGGCATCCGAATCACAATAAGTGGTGAATGATGTTAAGGGATCGGGTGGGACATACAAAGCGTTCCTGACCCCATTCCAGGCATCCCAGGTATCCTGGCGCACATGCGCCTGCATAGGGTCAACAAACAATTTGCCCAGCTGCGAACTGACCATTCGTTCGCGGCTGTGTATGACCTGTTTATTTCCCGCGACAAAAACGCTGAGCATCCCCACGATCACGATGGAAAATAAAGCCGTCGCCACGATCACTTCCATTAAGCTAAACCCGCGCTTATCCATATTTTATGGGCACCCGGTGGCGCCGGTGCAAGCCGGGATATCGGATGAACCCGGAGGAAATAGGATAGTCCAAACCCTCCCCCCGGCGCCCACCCTGGTAGCCGTAGCCTTTTCGTTACTAACGACGGAAGTGTCTATAATATAGGTCCAATTAGCCTGGTTAGGAGGCAACCCAACCTTCAATTTGTCGTTTATGCCGCCTTCTCCGGAGATTTGGTTAACAGATCCGCCAGGGTAAGGGAAATAAAACTTGTTTTCCATCTTATAAATTTCTTCAGCCGCCTGGATAAGCATTAAACTCGCTTTGGCCTCTTTATCCAGTGTGCGTTCTTTGGTAACCCCAAACCCCGGCAAGGCTAAAGCGGCCAGGATGCCGATAATGATAACAACAATTATTATTTCTATGATGGTAAAGGAACGCCTGTCAAGGGTTAGGGGCATGTATCGCTATTAGGAGTGCAGGTAATTGTATCGGAACCGAAAGGTATGGTGAAATACCTTCCTCCGGTCTTGTTACGGGTAGCCCTTATCTGTTGGGTGACCGAATCTACCATATAATTCCAGGATAGGGTCTGAGGAGGAGTAGGCGGCAGCCTTAATCTTACTCTCAAATTAGTATTTATCTCGCTGACATCGCTGCTGGATCTTCCGGTTGGATTCTCCGAATCGCGCGGAAAATAAAAACCCATCTCCATCCTATAAATTTTCTGGGCCGCCTGGATAAGCCTTAAACTCGCTTTGGCCTCTTTATCCAGTGTGCGTTCTTTGGTAACCCCAAACCCCGGCAAGGCCAAAGCGGCCAGGATGCCGATAATGATAATAACAACTATTACCTCTACAAGTGAAAAACCTTTTTTTTTCAACACCGTTTGGTTATATCTTTAATAACCCAGGGTCCCGCCCCAGACTCCGTCGACGCTCAAAGTCTTGTTATAAGTCGTGGTATTCGGTGTTTTGCCGCCTGAAGCGCATCTGTCGGCCGTACAGAGACCGGTGGATGTGTTACAGGAATAAGAAAAATAATGCGTGGTCGCGCATGCAGTAGGAGCAGCCACACCTAAGTTAGCCACTGCTGCATAAGCGCCATTCTCCTGCCACTCTGCTACCTCAGCTGTCCTCAACGAACCTAATACCACCCTTGCTTCCCCTGCGCGTCCCTTTTCAACGACCTTAGTGTACTGGGTCATGCCTACGGCTGCCAGGATCCCAACGATTATGATGACTACGATCAACTCGATAAGCGTAAAACCTTGTTTCATTTTTTCTCCTCCTTTTATCCGGTTACCCGCTACTTCACTTGGCTATATTCTAAACTAATTTTCCCCAATTGTCAATAATTATCCTCCGATTTTTGAGATCTCGAATATAGGCAAAAATATTCCTATGACCATGATCCCTATGACCCCCCCGATAAATACCAGGATGATCGGCTCGAACATTGCCACAAACCTGGCCAAAAAAGTTTCACAGACCTCCTGATAAAATGTATTTATCTTCTTGAACATTTGCGGCAACTCCCCGATCTCCTCACCTATGCTTACCATCTGTACGACCATCGGGTCAAAAAAACCGCTGCTTTCAAGCGGCTCCCTCAGCGCCTTTCCTTCGCGTACATCATCTTTGACCTTGTGGATTATATCAGCCATTATCAGGTTATCCACGCTGCGCTCCGAGATCTCAAGGGAATAAAGGATAGGGACCCCGGATTCCAGAAGAGTGGACATCTCGGAAGAAAACCTTTCGATGGTCATGGCCCGGAAGAATTCCCCGAATACCGGCAGCTTTAACTGAAATTTTTCAAATCTCTTCCGGCCATTCCTGGTCTTAATATATCTTCTGAAGGCAAAAATTACCCCGCCCGTGCCCAGGAACAATAAAATAAGGTTTTTTCTGAGGAAATCGCTTATTCCTACCAGGATCTGAGTAAGAAGAGGCAGGGTGATCCCGAAACCTTTAAAAATCTCGGCGAAGGTGGGGACGATCTTTACCGACATAAAGAAAAGCGCCCCAAACCCGGCAAATGTCAGGATCGCCGGGTAGATCATAGCCGAAACGATCTTTCTTTTGAAATCCGCGCTTTTTTCCAGGTAGGTGGCAAGACGGCTCAACACCACCGCCAGGTTTCCGCTGGCCTCTCCGCTTTCCACCAGATTTACCCAAAGATCGGAAAATATTTTGGGGTGCCTTGCCATTGCCTCATGGAAGCTTAACCCCGCCTCCATGTTTTTACTAAGGTCCATGATTACCGAGTAAAATTTCCTGCTGCTTACCTGTTTGGAAATAATATCCAGGCTTTTAAGTATCGTAACTCCGGCTCCCAGCAAAGTTGACAGCTGCCGGCAAAATAAAGTCAGGTCTTCGCTGGTAACCCTTCCGTGCTTTGGCTTAAATCTGATCTTTTTAGTTTCGACAACATCAAGCCCGCCTGCCCCCTGGCTGCTTTCAGGAATGATGCTGACCACGGTAAGCCCCTTAGACTGAAGCTTGCTTACCGCATCCTCCTGGCTTGCCCCCTCCTCTGAACCGGTTTCCTTGACCCCGGATGAGTTTCTGGCAATATAATAAAATTTTGCCATTAATCCCCCCCAAGGGTAACGGCAAGGACCTCTTCTAATGAGGTTATCCCGCTTTCGACCTTTCTAAGGCCCGACTCATACAGCGTGCTCATACCCGCTGCCCTGGCAACTTCGCGTATCTTCTGAAAAGAAGCCCTTTGGTTGATCAATTCCTGGATATCCATTGTTACAGGCATGACCTCAACTATACATGTTCTACCTTTGTATCCGGTATTATTGCATTTTGAGCATCCAACAGCCTTATAGATCAACTCGGCTTTAATAAGGCCTTGTTTAAGCTGGGTAGGGGAAGGCTCGTAAGCTTCCTTACAATCCGGGCATAGCTTACGGATAAGCCTCTGGGCTATAACGATGCGCAGTGAAGGCGCCAGCATATACGGCTCAATGCCGATATCCATTAACCGGTTTACCGCCGAAGGCGCGTCATTGGTATGCAGGGTACTTAAAACCAGGTGACCGGTAAGCGCCGAACGGATACAGATCTGGGCGGTCTCCAGGTCCCTGACCTCTCCCACGAACATTATATCCGGGTCCTGGCGCAGAAAACTGCGTAATGTAGTGGCAAAGGTAAGCCCGACTTCGGGCTTGATCTGCACCTGGTTAACTCCGTCGATCTTATACTCCACCGGGTCTTCAACCGTAACGATATTTACCGAAGTATTCTTAATTTCGCTTAGGACAGCGTAAAGGGAAGTAGATTTTCCGCTTCCTGTCGGCCCGGTGACCAAAACCAGCCCATAGGGAGAAAAGACCGCCTTGCGCACCTGCTCAAGCTGTCTTGCGTCAAACCCCATGAAGTTCAGGTCCCAGACGGTATTTCCCCGGTCCAGGATCCTCAAAACTGCCTTTTCCCCGTAAATGGTCGGGATGATCGAAACGCGGATATCGATAGGCCTTTCATCGATATGCACTAAGATCGCCCCATCCTGGGGCAGCCTCTTTTCCGCGATATCAAGCTTGGCTAAGATCTTTACTCGGGATACAAGCGGTAAATGCAGGTGCTTTGCCGGCGGGGGTATTTCATAAAGTTTGCCGTCGATCCTGTAACGCAGCGAAAGCTTGTCTTTAAACGGCTCTATGTGTATATCCGAGGCCCGCTCGTTGATCGCCTGCCGGATTATCAGGTCCACTAATTTTACGACCGGGGCCTCTTCCGCCCTGGCGATCAGCTTGTCAAGGCTAAGCTCCTGGCCTACATCCTCCTGGGCTTGAGTTATCGAAACATCCGTCTCATAACTTGATTTTACGGCGTCCTTAAGCATCGCGGACTTACCGTAAAACTCCTCAATCGCTTTCATGATATCCGAACGGGTGGCGATCACCGGGTTTATCTCGCAGCCGGTCAATTTCCTGAGATTATCAATGAGGATAAGGTCCAGGGGGTCAAACATCGCCACGGTCAGGGACCTAAGCGTGCGCGAAAGGGGCAAAACCGAGTTTTTATAGGCGAACTCCTGGGGAATAAGATGCTCAAGGCCCTGGTCAATGGCCGGCTTGAACATCCCGGTGCCGAGGGAAAAATAAGGCATATTCAATTGTTTGCCCAGGACCGTAACCATCTGGTCCTCCTTGATCATCCCTAATTTAACCAGGATCTCGCCGAGCCGGCCGCCCTCCTGCCTTTGCGCACTTATAGCTGTTTCCAGCTGGCTGGCGGTGATCAGCCCCTCCTTGACCAAAAGCTCGCCGAACCTTGAGTATTTTTCTTTAGCCATTTAATGTTTTTTCTCGAACCGGTTCATATTGGCGTTAATAATGTAATCGCGCGTAATGCCTGCGGCCGCGGCCTGCTCCCTGGCCGGCACCTGTATATTCTTTACCTGCGCCAGTTTTACCTCGGCTTTATTCCTGATAATGCGCGGGGTAATAAAAACTATCAGCTCCCGTTCAATATCCTTTGTTTGATCCTTATGCCTGAACAGAAATCCGATCAGCGGGATATCCCCCAATATGGGCAACTTCTTGATCTCTACGGCTTTATCCTGATGGATAAGCCCGCCCAAAACAATAGTTTCTCCGTCCTTGACCCTGACCATGGATTTTGTAGTCCTTACTTCGGCATCCGCTTGTTGGTTATTGGTAAGGCTCAAGGCGCTTATAGTCGTGACACTTGTTTTTGGGTATATAGCCATGGTGATCTCATTTGTATCCGAGTTTATCTGCGGGGTTACCCGAAGGAAGATTCCGGTCCCTTCCTTGGTAAGCACCAGGTCGGTTGACCTTTTGAATACGCTTGTAGTTGTGGTAACGCCATTGGTTGTAATTACTGTATCCTCCCTCCCCACCACTTCATCCTTTGTGACGGATATCTCCGCTGTCTCATTATTCAGGGTTAGAAGCTTAGGCCGGGCTAAATATTTAGTATCGGTCCGTGTCCTTATAAAATCCAGCTGCATCTGATAACCGGTAGGATTAATTGATATTGTCCCGTCATTAGTCCTGATTATCTTATCCCACCCAGCATAAGGAAAACCCAATCCTGCCGTAGCGCCGGTAATAATCGCCGTAAAAGGGGTATCCCCGAACTTAAACCCTACTTTATCTATAGTGTTCTTATTTACATCCAGCATCTCCACCTCAAGCATTACCTGCGGCACCGCCACATCAAGGGAGGCGATCACTTTACTGATCACCTCTATTTTCATGGGTGTATCGGTAACGATAAGCGAGTTAGTGCGGAAATCTTCTATGCAGGAACCGAGATCCTTGGTAAGCAGTTTTTTTACCGCCGAAGTGATCCCTGCTTCGGATTCAACCTTCCACTTTCCGTTATCGCTGGATGAATCTGATGAATCGGAGCTGCTGCTTGAAGAACTGCTGGAGCTGCTGCTACTGCTTGATCCTCCACTCTCCGTGCTCTCTTGGGTTCTCAAGGAAGTCATTTCTTCTTTAAGTGAAGAGGAGGAAACAGTGGCGTATTTCAAATTAAAAACTTTAGTGATCGTCTCCATCCCCATCTTTCCCCACTCTTTGACCACGAAGATATTGGCGTCCGGATCCAGCTGGTAAGAAAGGTTATTGGCACCGAAGATCTTGCCCATTACCTGACTCAAAGGCACCTTATCAAAATAAAGGGTGACCTTCCTGTCCTCTACCGCTTCGGAGGCGATAAAGTTCATCCCTGATTGCATGGAAAGGGCCTTGAGAATGTCCTTAAGCTGGGCATCCTTAAAATCCATGGATATCAGCGGGTCCTTCCCGCTAAAAAGCGGCGGGGTTTCGGCATTCAGGCGCGGGATAAAAAACGCGAAGAGCAACAGAAAAATAAATATGGAAGTAAGAAATGTTCTTTTCATGTGACCCTCCTTATTCCCCTTTTTTGAAAGCCGGGGTTTCCACGGAAACGGTTAATTTATCAACTCCTCCACCGGAGCTTAAAGTAATCCCGTTCTTATCTATGCCCAATATCTCGGCGCCGTCTATCGTATCTCCGACGGTCACCACCCTGTTGTTTACGATGGCCTGAGGGAACCTCCCTCCCCAGATTATTCCCTGAACCTTCAAATTTCCAAGATCGGTCCCCGCTTTCATCAAATCCACCTTCTTATCCTGCTCCGCCCTCATTTCCTTTGCCGCAGTAAGCGGGCGGAAGGGGTCACGCAGGTTTCCGGATTTATACTCTACTACGGGACGGCTGACCACCCCATCTGCCGTATTTTCCTTAGCCTTCCCCTTAATATTCTCCTTAATATTCTCCTGCGCCGATGCAATGGGGGCAAAGCTCATTCCCCCGGCTGCAATAAAAATAAATAATATATACCTATATATGCGCCTGGCCATTTATAAATAAGATATGCTGCTGATCCTTAAACTAACGTTAAGAACCCTGCTGCCGCTATCGCCATAAGAACCGGACTCCGGAGAAGATATGACTATTTCGTCCACAAAGTATACATCCTTATAGTTTTCGACCTTGCTGATAAAATCAGCCAGAGAATGGTAATTAGAAACTTTTGCCGTAATCGCAAAGGAAAACCTGGAGTGATCCCCGCGAGATTCTTCGGTAAGCGGTTTTATGGAGATGATCTCGACAGAACTGCTTTTGGCGATATCCGACATTGTATTCATGACAGATCCCAGGTCTTTCTTAGTAAGGATCTTTTTATATCCTTCTGTTATTTTCTCAAGTGAGGCAATATTCTCAATAACCTTATTTTTCTTAAATTCGTTCTCTTTCTCCGCGATCAAACGGCTTTCCTGTTTAGTGCCAAAACTATAGATCCGGAAGGCGGCATATAAAAACAGGAATATTATCCCCAGGTTAAAAACCTTGTTTTTATTCTTGATAATCAGGTCTAGTTTGATCGGCTCTAGCTTGAACATTCTTTTTCTTCTCCGGTAAACTCTTGCAAACCATGCTAAAGACCGCCACGTTCTCATTACCTACAAGCTTCTGGTCAATGGAAGTGATGGCCATTTCTTTAAAATATTTTGAAAACGCGGGGTCACTCTTAAGGTTGCCGAGGAAAACGTTTACCGCGTCAAACTCTTTATCGCTATCTCCCAGGTCAACCTCTCCTGAAATGGCAAGCTCGAGTGTCCCATCTTTATTCTGTTTCAGGCTTAATCCGCTCAACCATACCCCTTCCGGTAATGCCCTGGGTATAACATCAAGAGGATATGTGGCGTACATATGCTCCTTGATCAGCTTTTTTAACGCCGCGATCCTGTTGCTCTCCTTCATATCTAAGGCGGAAAGAGTTTCATAATCCTTGGCGGCAAGAAGAGGGCTTGCTTTCAGGCCCTCACTCTTAACAACGGACAACTCCTGGCGCAGTGGCTGGACACGCATCAACCCATACGCAAATACGGCAGCGCACACAGCTACGCCCAAAAATACGAATTTCAGGTCTAATTTGAATCCCTCCAGCAAGGTAAAGGGCTTAAAACCCGGAGCTTGCGCCCTGGTTGCTTTAAGTTTTGCGGTAACCAGGTTGATCTTGATCTCGATAGGTACGGACCTGAATTGAGCGGCGGCAAAACTTTTGGCAAGCACCGAGGAATAGGTATTATTCTTACCCAGGGCTTTTTGAGTATCAACAAAGGTCACCGGTATGCTTGATTCCGATAAAAATGCCCCCAGTTCCCGGTGGCTCTTGGCGTCGGAAACTACAAAAATATTTTTTATATCCTTGTCCATGAACTTACGGCTGTAATAGTCGAGGGAGACCCGGATCTCGTTCTTGAGTTTTTCCAGCTTTTGGCTAAAATCATCTTCGGCAGTCTGTTCAAATCCCGGCATGCCTTCGGCAAGGACGATCTCGCGGCTGAACAACGGGAACCCGTTTTCAAAGACCATAAAATTGGCCTCATCTTCGGAATTCAGGTCAAAACAGAAGCTCGCTACTACTCCGGCATCGCTGCAACCGGCGAGTTTCAGGAAACGCAGTACGCTGAAAGCGGAATACTCCAGGGAGTCGATCCTAAGGTTCAGCTGTTTTGCGATGGAAATATACCCGTCAAGGACATCCTTCTTCATCCCGACAAAGAGGACAAGGCTTGTTTTGTTTTTCTTGTTAAAGGATACCTGGAAATCATAATCCAGGTCTTCTATCTTAAAAGGTATATATTTCTTGGCCTCAAAATTTATCGCCCCCTTCAGCTCGCTTTGCGGAAGCATCGGGATCTCGAAGGTACGGATGACCATGTCCTGGCCGGAAATACAGAAGGTGGCCTCAGTGGCTTTAATGCGGTAAGTCCGGAGGGCATCCTTGATCAAAGCGATCAATTTTACATCCGTGGGTACCTTCTCCTCTAGCTCCGTCATCGCAAAGCTGGGATGCGGCAGGCGGATACTGCTCAATATCTTCCTGCCCCTGGTTTCTACCAAGCTGATATCTTTAACCCCAAAATATACGCCTAAAGAACTCATTGATTATCTCCCGTAACCGTCGAGGACGCAGAAGCTGAAGAACTCTTCTTAGACCTTAACCAGCTGTCTATATCCCTGCGGTCAAACCTCCAGACCCCCCCGACCTTGATCCCAGAGATCTTTCCCTGGTTAAGCCAGTTGTATAGGGTCTGCTTTTTTAGTTTCAGGTAATCCGCCAGTTCATCGATGTCGATCAATCTTGACATAGTTCTCTCTTCCTTAGCTATAAACTAGTATGGTTCTAATTAGAACATAACCAACTTATTTTGTCAAGTGTTTTTTTATATATCCTTACTTAGACTTACTTAGGATATTTACAGCGACGATAAATCAACGCAAATAATGTTATCGGGATCATAATAAACTTACTTAGATTATAATAGATTGTTAAAAGGAATTACGAGGGGGTATAGGTATAACTTGTTTTTATTTCAAGTTTTATAGTTTGATTTATTCCGGAATATTGGGGATAAACGGCTATCTGAACATTGTAGGGGATGTTTGTATCCACATAAGGGGCTTCATAACATGTTACCGCCGCGTCTACCTTATTGTTAATACAATAATATCTCGGGTCGGTTCCCGATGTAGGCGCGGTCCAGGCGCCGGTCCTGAGCTTATAAAAAGCCAGGTTCATTCCCGCCTTATCCGCGTAGTATGCGCGGATCCGCTCTATCTGATGATGGGTTAGGCGTGACTGTGTGGAGGTGACCCTTAAGATAACAGTGGTTAAAGCTACGACCACCATGATTATCCCTAAAACGATAAAAAGCGCGATCCCTTTACGCTTGCGATCAGGCATCTTTCCTTAAAGAGATGCGGTAGTCTTTATCTGTCTGCACTAAAATAACATGGCCTTCGCGGGCCAGCCATCCAAGGCTCATCAAAACATTATCCCGCGGCCGGTCAATTCCTTTGATCAATTCCTCCAAGCCGGACTCATGCTTTTGGTCCAGAAAATGCCAGATTTCACCGGCAACTATTCCAATCTCAGTAATCATTATCCCCTCCGTTTATTTCATTTTATAAAGATTTAAAGATAAGTCAACTACTTTTTATTCTCTTTAACATTTGCGTTAATCCAGTCTATCCTCTCCCGGGCAAACCCCGACTCGGGTATATCCTTCCGGCTGATCCGCTTGTAGAGCTTCAACGCTTCATTAAAATCTTCTTTATCTTCATAAAGCTTGGCTGCACGTAAAAGGGCGTGCGAAAACAACGCCCCATTCTCGGTATAAAGGCTGGCTGCCTTAAGATACTCACCTATCGCCTCATCAGATTCCGAACAACCTTCAAGCGCTTCGGCTAATCCAAAGTGTATACCGGCTGACTCTTTAGCGCCAGTTTCCTCAAGGCTTTTGGAATAAGCCGATTTTGCATCTTCAAATTTTCCTTCCCGGTAATAAACATCGCCTAATTCCGCCAGCGCCCGGCTTCTCAGGAGACCATTGCCAAGGGTTAGCGCCATTTTAAAATTATCGGAAGCGGAATTAAGATCGCCTTCATCGCTAAAGATCAGGCCCAGCGCGTAAAAAGCATCTCCGGCCAGAGCACTTTCGGGAAAATCCCCGGCCAAAGAACTGAAATACCTGGCTGCCAACTTCGGGTCATCATGCTGATAATAATACTGCCCTAACCACCATAAAACCTGCGAGGTAAGTTTTGAATCGGGGTATCTGGAGCGCAAGATCTTAAACCGCTCAAGCGCCTCTTTTTCCCGGCCTAATTTATAATAGCAATCCGCGATCCCGTATTCCGCTTTCTGAAGCAAATCGGTATCCTCAAGGTTCAGCCTGAGAATATCGCCAAAAACAGAAAGCGCTTCGCTTATTTTCCCCAGATTAAGGAAAGATAACCCCAGCATGTAAAGTGCCTGTCCGGCTAGCTCGCTATCCCTGAACTCTTTTTGGAACCTGGTAAAGGCCTCAACCCCGGAAAGGTAATCCCCCTTCTTAAAATAAGCCAGGCCCAGGGAGTAAAGTGCGTCATCCAGCAACCCTGACTGGCTGTAATCTTTTGCCATAAGTTTAAATGATCTTATAGCAGCATCATAATCTTCATTCTTTAAGCGTGCTGCGGCCAGTTGATATTGGATATAATCACCATGGGATGAATCGGGATGATCTTTCAGGATCTTCGAGTAGATCTCTATTGCCCTGGTTAGCTCTCCCGTGTCCTGATAAGCGTCCCCGATCCGGGAAAGGGCCTCAACCCTTACCTCCTGATCACCGCTATTTTCGGTGGATTTCTCGATTTCCTCTTTTGCCGGGCCTAACTCTCCCTGTTTAATATAAGCCAACCCTAAGTTATAGCGCAGTTTATTTACCAGTTCCGCCGGCACGTTTTTCTTATCTATTTTATCCAGGCCCTCCTTATACACTTTGGCTGCCGCGGCGTATTCCGCAAGATTATATAGCGCATCCCCCTTACCCAGGTAAGCCTGGGCTGATATCAGGGGGTCGCTCCCTGCGTTGATAAGCTGATCATAGATCTTCTTTGACTCATAAACCCTGTTTGTCTGAAACATTAAAAGCGCCTGGCCCAATAACATAATATCCACGCTCTTTTTATCTAAATCGGATTGCTTGATATTCTTAAAAGCCTCTTCGGCCTCCCCGTATCTTTTAAGCTTAAGATCAGACCAGGCCAAACCCAAATGAGCCAATGCTCCTAGCTTATCATCATTGGCTGTCTTAACTGATTTAAGATAATTGCCCCTCGCCTCTTCAAGGTCTTCAAGGTAGAAATCAGATTCAGCCAGATAGAAATACAGATAAGCAAGACGTTGGCTGTCGTTAGCGTAAAGTTTAAAACACGGCTTGACCTTTTTCTTCAGCTCCGAGTATTGCTTAAGGTTATAAAGGCATTCGATCACCTTGAAAGCGGCATCTTTACCTTGAGGCTCGTTGGGGAATTTTTCCTGCAGGGATTCAAATGCTTTGATCGCCCGGTCGTATCTTTCCATAAGGGAGAGTGACCAGCCCAGCGAATAATACGCTGCCGGGGCGTAAAATGACCGGGGGAACTCCTTGATCACCGATTCATAAAAACCGGCGGCCTTCTCGTAATTATTGCCTTTTAAATGCACCTCGGCGATCCAGAAATAAACAGCATCCCGGAAGCCCCTGGAGCCGGGATCGTTTAATAAACCTTCAAGAATATTTAATGCCTCCGGGTAGCGGGCCTGATAAAAATAGCACTCAGCCCGCAAAAGCCCGGCCTCCGCTGCCTTGGCCGAACCGGGGAACTCTTTTTGAAAACGTTCCAGCATCCCCAGGCTGACTTCATAAAAACCGTCCTCATAGGCCTTTTTAGACATAAAAAGAAGCTCGGCCTCTTTGGCTTCTTCTGCCGCAGAGCAGGCCGGGGAGGCGCCTGCCAAAACTAAAATAATAATGATCGTGAAAAACTTTTTTACGCTTTTCATTTGTTTGCCAAGAATTCCTTCAATGATCCGGCGGTATAGGAATTTTCCAGATTCAGCAGTTCCTCCGGAGAACAACCGGCCAAAAGCTCTCCCCCCCTATCCCCGCCTTCAGGCCCCAGATCGATAATAAAATCCGCGCATTTAATTACTTCTAAATTATGCTCGATCACTATAATCGTATTGCCGCGCTCGACCAGTCTCTGCAGCACATTTATAAGCCTGGCCACATCCGCGAAATGCAAACCCGTGGTAGGCTCATCCAGAAGATAAAGAGTTTTACCGGTAGAACGTTTGCACAATTCCGAAGAGAGCTTGATCCTTTGCGCCTCCCCCCCGGAAAGGGTAGTGGCGCTCTGGCCCAGCTGGATATAACCCAGGCCTACGTCAGAGAGATACCCTAAGGTATTCTTTATTTTAGGTATATTGGCGAATAATTCCAAGGCCTCTTCAACGGTCATCTCCAAGACCTCGGCTATCGACCTGCCTTTATATTGGACCTCTAAAGTTGAGGCGTTAAATCTCTGGCCCTTGCACAGATCGCATTTTACGTATACGTCAGGCAGAAAATGCATCTCGATCTTCTTTATCCCATCGCCGGCGCAGGCTTCGCAGCGGCCGCCCTTGACATTAAAAGAGAATCTTCCCGGTTTATACCCCCTGAGCCGGGCCTGGGGAAGCTGAGCGAATATATCCCTTATACGGCCAAACACCCCGGTATAGGTTGCCGGATTTGAGCGCGGCGTCCTGCCTATGGGAGACTGATCAACCACGATAACCTGGTCAATATTCTCGGTCCCGCTTATGCCCTTAAACGCTCCGGGCTTGGCCTTTGACCGGTAAATCTTTTGGGCCAGAGCCGGATAAAGTATATCGCTGATCAGCGTGGATTTACCCGAACCGCTTACCCCGGTTACGCAAATAAGAGTGCCCAGGGGGAAACGCACATCAATACCTTTGAGATTATGCTCGCTGGCCCCCTTGATCTCAATATATTTGGCTGTCCTCCAGGGCCGGCGCGCTACAGGCAGATCTATCTTAAGCTCTCCCCGCAGGTATTTAGCGGTGAGGGAGTCCTTATCCTTCAAAAGCTCATCCTTGACTCCCGAAAAAATAACCTTTCCGCCGTGCCTGCCCGCTCCCGGGCCCAGATCCACTATGTAATCAGCGCTAAGAATAGTGGCTTCGTCGTGCTCAACGACAACTAAAGTGTTCCCCAGGTCGCGCAAGGCCTTTAATGTCGCCAGGAGCTTTTTATTATCCCGCTGGTGCAGGCCGATACTCGGCTCATCCAGAACATACAAAACCCCCACTAATCCCGAACCCACCTGGGTAGCCAGGCGGATCCTCTGCGCCTCACCGCCGGAAAGTGTAGAGCTCTTTCTATCCAGGGTCAGGTAATCCAGGCCCACGTCAACGCAGAACTTTAATTTCCGGGTTATTTCTTTTAAGGCCTGGTAACTGACCGCTTTCTCTTTATCCGTTAATTTGAGCGAACTGAAAAAATTAAGCGCTTCTTTTATGGACATCAAGGTAACATCCCGGATGTTGCGCTCCTGCACTCTTACTGCCAGGCTTTCGGGCTTAAGCCTTGCTCCCTTGCATGCCGGGCATGAAAGGCTGGACATAAAAAGGCTTATTTCTCCTTTAAGATAATCGCTATCCGTCTGGTGGAACAATCTCTCTAAATTCGGGATAACCCCTTCAAAAGGTTTATTGCCCACTATTTCATCAGTGCCGTAAAGAATGGCTTTTTGCGCCGACTTTGGCAATTTCTTAAACGGGGTGTCCAGGTCAAACTTAAGACGATAACTTAACTGGCGGATAAGCCAGCGGTAATAAAGTATGTAACCCCTGCCTCCGCGCTTCCAGGGAGCGATAGCGCCGGCGTTAATGCTTTTCTCCTTATCCGGGATGATCAGCTCCGGGTCAAACTCAAGCTTGGTGCCCAGGCCGTTACATTCAGGGCAGGCTCCATAGGGGGAATTAAATGAAAAATTGCGCGGCTGTAACTCCGCGTAGCTTATGCCGCATTTTGAGCAAGCATATTCTTCGCTAAAGATCGCATCCTTTACCCCCTCCCTGCTTACAATAAGCATGCCCTTGCCTGTTTTGAGCGCGGTCTCCACGGAATCGGTAAGCCGATTCCTGGTCTCCTGCCCGATCTTCAGGCGGTCAACAACTACTTCAATATTATGCGCTTTATATTTTGCCAGTTTTATCTTATCGCCGAACTCATAGGGCTTGCCGTCAACCCTGGCGCGCACAAACCCGGATTTACGGATCTGCAGGAAAATATCCTTGTGTTCTCCCTTTTTTCCGCTTATCACGGGAGACAAAATCTGCACATCGCTGTTTGCCGCAGACTTAAGGATCGTTTCAACTATCTCCTGGGCGCTCTGCCTCTCGATAGGCGAGGAGCACTTATAACAATAGACCCTGCCTATCCTGGCGAACAATAACCTTAAATAATCATAGATCTCGGTCTGGGTGGCAACTGTTGAGCGGGGGTTAGCTGCGGCAGAGCGCTGTTCAATGGCGATAGCAGGAGATAATCCGGATATAAATTCAACATCCGGCTTCTGCAGCTGTTCCAGGAACTGCCGGGCATAACTGGAAAGGCTCTCCACGAACCTCCTCTGGCCTTCGGCATAGATCGTATCAAAGGCAAGGCTGGATTTTCCCGAACCGGATAAACCGGTGATAACGATCAGCTTGTTGCGCGGCAGGTCCAGGTTTATATTTTTTAAGTTATGTTCCTTTGCCCCGCGGATAATTATGCTTTCACTTGACATTGCGCTTCCTTTAATTAACGAACGGCCCGAAATCTATCCTATAGTTATTTTTCTCTGTTCCGGGAGGAAGCAGGATATAGTGATGCTCTTTCATTATCCGGCCAGCCCTCCACTCATCCCGCAAATATACCCTGTATCCGAAAACATGGCCTTTTACAAATCCGGCATTACCGGAAAGGCCTGAGAAACGGATAAGAAATTCCTGAGGGGACTTGCCCCCTTTTGTCTTTTTCCAATAGTATACCAGATGCAATAGCCTCCTGTCGGATATTTTATCATCCACAACATCATATCCTAAAAAAATGATCCCATTTTCTAAAATCAGGTTTAGGGGGTGGGCTATCTTTGGGTTAGCCACTTCTTCGCAAAGCCGGTATCCCTGCCCATATCCCTTCCTGAATAAAACCGTATCATCAAAGGCCGTAAAAACCCTCCAATCTCCTGCTTCAAGAAAGGCGCGGATATTGCCTGCGGCGAGCGGCGGAAAAAATGCGTTAAGCATAAGGGGCTCGTTAAAATCTATCAAAGCGTATTCAAGGTCCTTAGGCGCCTCATATCTGATCTTCGTATACATCTTGTAACCCATCGCTATAAGGTGCAGGGAATAGAGCTCCTGCCTGTTGGTTAATTTCGGCAGAAACTGAAAAGTCGCGATAACCGGTGAATTTTGCGGCACCATCCTCACCAGCCCCTCCTTTTGCCGGCTAAGATCGTCAAGGCGGTAGCTGTGCGCGCGCTTAATGATATTAAATTGCGGGGCCCCTAAATATATGCCAGAAAAAATAACAAACCCGAAAAAACAGGATAATAAAGCCCCTTGATGCCTGATAAATAATTTGTAACGCAGCAGCTTAGCAAAGGAGCAGACCACCGAAAAGAATATGAACGGGATGAGCAAGGCCGTATATTGATAATAAATCAAAGAGTGATTGGGTGATGAGGATAATAAATTTTGCATAAAAACCGGGGTTGCCGGCAATAAGGCTAAGGGGCTCAATAGCCCCAAGAACCCGGTCGGCACAAACAATTGAAAGATATAAATTATCTTGGGCGGGCTAAAGGCAAAGACCGCTGTACTTACCGGATGAAGAATGAGTGTTTTGGCCATTTCAAAAAGATTACCACCCAGGTGCTTATAATAGTGGCTGAATATAAAACCTTCCTGATAAAATTGCGCGTCCTTTGCGAAATGCGGGATTATAACTTTTACTGACAATAGGAACCAGGAAGCGCCTATCAATAAAGGGATTAAAACCCATTGTTTTGACCTTCTGCGTATCAACGCGTATATACCAAGCATAGCTACTGCCAGGCTTGCGTTTTCCTTGCAAGAAATAGCCAGTATTACAAAAACGATAAATCTCCTGAAATTCTCCTTTTCAAAGTAATAGAGGGCAAAGAAAAGAAAGAATATTTCATATATATCAAAATGCGTCTCGAACAAATTCATATACCCGACTGAAGGGTATAATAAGTAAGCGACCGCTACAGCCAGGGAGAATGTCTGGTTGAGCCTGCGCCTGGCTAAAAGATATAGCGGCCAGGCCGCCAGTCCCAGGAATATGCTTTGCAGGAATAGAAGCGTCAAAGGAGACTGGAATAGCGCGTATAGCGGCAAGATCAGAAATATTATTAAATATAAATGGGCCCCGAAAATTATCTGCTCCAGGAAGGGGTAATATAGAAACCTACCGCTAACGCTGTTCCGGAGGACGATCACATCGCTGGCCAGATCCCAGTCTAAATAGTTAAATGAGTGGTATTTCAGAAAACACAAATATCCGAAAACGAGGATGTACGACAGGATGGAAGCCCAAAGCAGATGCCCGGAAATTTTTTGACAAAATTTATCTATTCTTTCCATATAATTTACCTTATAAGCCCTTCCGGTACTCCCAAAGATACCTGGCTGTCCTCCATAAATTGAGCTGCCTCTCATCCCTGAACCTGATAAAAGTCCCGAAGAGCCAGAGGAATAAAAACAACTGCCTGCATTTGATCTTTTTAGCGACATGCATCAGGAACGGTTTCAAGCGTGGAAAGCGCAGGCAAAGATGGGCAACTTTGTGGATGTTAAGCAGGGCTTCTTTATCCTTCAAAGATAACACCGAATCCTGGATAAATGAATTGGGAATATCCTCAAAAGAATATTCTTTCTTGAGCAGCCCTTTTTCTGTGCAATAGTCCGCTAATGCCGTTTTCGGGAACGGCAAAAGGACTGTCGTAAACATATAATCGGTACCGATGGCAATATTCAGATCAACCGTCGCTTGCGCGTCTTCAACCGATTCATCGGGCAGGCAGAACATATTCGAAGTTTGTATCTTTATGCCCATTCTTTTGATAATGCGCGCGCCCTCAAATATGCGTTTATTGCTTATGGACTTATTAAGCAGCCCCTTGCGTAATAACTCATTCCCTGTTTCCACGCCGAAGCTTACGGTATGGCAGCCCGAACCGGCAAGAAGCCGGGCATGCTCCTCTTCAAGCAGGTCGATCCTGGCCGTACATATATAGGGAAGGTTGACCTCTTTCTTATACAAAGGCCCGAATTCCCTAAGCCAAGCGGCATCCACGGCAAAAAGGTCGTCGGCAAAAAACAAGGAAGCCGCGGGATAATCGCTGACAACGCGTTTTATCTCCTCCACAAAATGCCGCGCTGACTTCCTCCGTATATATTCTCCCTTGCCCCCAAAGATCCGCATAATAGATGGGTTGGCGCAAAAGGAACAGTGGAACGGACAGCCGCGAGAAGACATAAAAACCTTTAAGGCCAGCTTTCCCAGTTTAGGGTAACGCTCATAATAAAGGCCGCGGTCCTCAAAAAATGAATCCAGCTCTCCGGTTAAAGGGCTGGCGCCCCTCATCTGGGGGGCGCCATCCCTTTTAAACCAAATGCCCGGAATATCAGTGGCTGGCTTCTTTAAAGCGATCCGGCGCGCTAGCTCCGTAAATGAAGATTCCCCTTCCCCCCGGCACAGATAATCCACTCCGGAGAGGGTCAGGACCTCCTCCGGATAGAGGATTGAATGAACTCCTCCCACGGCTATTGGGACAGCGGGAATCTCTCTTTTTAGTTTAGAGGATAGCTGCCGGAGCCAGGTATGCTCGTTTGACAATACGGAAAAAGCGATCAGGTCAGGTTTAGCTTTTTTTAACTCCAAAACCGCGTCTTTTTCGCAGGCATCTATCACAATATCGGTTTCATAACCCTCTTTCTTTAGGCAGCCGGAAAGCGCCATCACCCCGAAATACGGGAAGATCCGCTTCTGGAGGAAACAAATTTTCATTTAACGCCCTTCCTGAATAAATATCTCGATAGAAGTATAATAGCCGCTAGCAATAAGCCCGCAAAATATAAAAACAGGGTTATTTTATACAACCGGGGGTCATAAGTAAAGCGCACGATATGCACTCCTTTTTTAAGTATGACCGCTTTAAAGGCCATGTTGGCCCTATAAACCCGGCTCTCCTTGCCGTCTATAAAAGCCCTCCAGGAACTGTCGTATCCATCGCTGTAATAAAATACGCAATCCTCTTCTGGATCCACCTCCACAAGCATGCTGTTTGGATCAAATCCTAGGATTTTCACCGTTCCCTTGACGATCCGGCTGTCCGCGATCCTTTCAACTGGTATTTTTAACTTTAAGAATCTTTCCGGAGGGTCCTTCTCAATAAAAACTACCCTTCGGGTTATCTTTTCGTCAAGCCCGGAGCATGCCCGGGCCTGGAGCTCAAGAGGCAAAACAACCGCACCGCTTATTAGTTTCATTCTTTCCCCGGTTACCCCCATAAATATCTCTTTGGTTTCGGGAGGCACCATTTTATTGTTCTCGAAATCAAAGAAATCCTTCATCTGGTAAAAATGTGTAGTTATTCCCGGTATCCTGGAACTGGAGGCGGAAAATATCCTTTGCATCGCCGGAGCAAAACCAAAAAAAGGATACCTGGGCAGCATAACCGGCAGCCTTATGTCGTTATAAGCCACCTTCTCCTTGGGCCATAAAGAAAGATCTGCCTTCGGCATAGTCGTAAACCTGTATAGAGCCGCGTTAAAAAGAAGAAGGTCGATAAGAACCAGAAAAACCAGTGTAAAATATTTGAACTTCAGTTTTATCTGCGGACTTTTAAAAACATAAAATACCGCTAATATAGACACTATAAACAGAAGAACATTCGGATATGAGCGGCTGAAGATACTATTCAAAAGCGTTGCGAAATTCTCCCCAAGCATCGAAGATATAGCCATGTAGCGCTCGGGGAACTGCGCTAAAGGAGCCCGGTACACCCCCATCACATACCGGTTGATCAAAATTGCCGTTACGCTGATCACAATGACGATCGGAATCCACCCTCTGGGCAACCCCCTTTCCGATCCCGGGTTTTTTATCCGCTCCAATACTGCGTCTGTGCCGATACAGGTAAAATAAATCAGGCAAAAGATAAAAAACGTGGCAAATATATGGGTATTCCTGACTATAAAAAAGAAAGGGAAAAAATAAGAAAATAATTTTAAAAGGCCGAACTTGGGACCGAGCATCAATAATACCGTAATGAGCAAAGCGAGTATAAAGCCCTTCCTGTATTTGTGGCGTGAATATAATAACCCGACTATCGCCAAAAACAAAGGTATCAATCCTATGTACAAAAATGCCTCCGACGCCAGGATCGACTTAAAATAGATCATTTCAAAATGCAGCATGAAGGAATACGGGGTAAACAAGTTGAAGAAATCCGCCGGATAGCTGTTGGCGGCACTCGGGGCTTCGATCATCCTGACATCCGGCACCGTATCGCGGATATACGCCAGAAAAACCGGGATCAGATTCATTGAGAGGAGTATAAATATTATAATAGCCCCCAATATGACTTTGCGGTCGTTTGAGGAAAATCCGGTTTTAGTAAAAGTGAAACCTTTGGAAATATAAATGCAGACAAGCAATACCAGCCAGGAAGACACAAGGTACATTGAATGATAGCCGGAGGTAGAAAACGCTGTTCCCAAAAAGAAAGATAACCATAATAGGGACATGGTCTGCTTCTCTTCCAGGAATTTAAAGGAAAAGAATAAGATCCAGGGAAGGGTATAAAAACAGAGAATAAAACCATGCTGTTTGAGGTATGAACTGCAAAGGGCCGAGAATGACAAAACAATAAAAGCGAAGAAAGCGCTGAATCTGTACTTTGCCAGGCGCCTGAAGAAAAGGTAGCTTCCGGAAATAAAGATCAGGTAGCGCAATAATAGATCGTACTGGTAAATGGTCAAGCTGTTGATCCTGAAGAGCTTTCCCGTAAAGACCAAAAGCAGAGTTTGAGGGTCCCATAGATGAAGGACATGAATATTCAAAAAGAACACCTCCCCGCAGTTCATATACGGGTTCCAGAGGGGCAGGATCCCATGCCGCAGGCAATCAAAGAAATAAGAGAAAACGCCGAACCATATAATGCTGTCGTGGCTGACCATCCGCTTGCCGGAGATCCACAAACTCCACTGCAGGATGAGTATCCCGAGCATTACCGCCGCTACCCCGATGATTTCCTTAGACTTTGCGCTTATCTTCATAAATATATTTTTGCCAATGACCTCAATAAACTGGAGCCCAATTTAACCAAACCCCACCATTCATTCGGGTTTAAATACCATCGGGGAGGGAGATAAAACCATCCTGCAGGACCGATCCTTTTAACAAGCAGTTTAAAGACCTTTATCGGCCTAAGCGAGAAAAAGAGGTTGGCCCTGATAATGTCTCTTTTCAGCTCGTTTTCCTGGCAACCCTGGGGAAGGTAAGGCAGCCGGGATTCCGCAAGGCTATCCTGCACAAGCGAGGCACAAGCGTTGAGATTAGCCCACCCTTCTTCCACGAAGAGCCGGCCCTCACTTTTAGCTATTTCATATAACTTCGTTCCCGGATAAGGGGTAGGATTATTGAACCTTACATAATCCAGGTCAAGCTCCTTGGCCAGCTTATAGGCCTTCCATCTCTCTTCCTTAGTCTCCGTCGGCAAGCCAAAGATGAAGGTCCCGGATACGCCGAAGCCGTATTTCTTCGTAAGCTTCACCGCCGCGATATTTTCGGCCACTGTTTCCTTCTTGTTCAACAACACCATCAACCTTTCCGATGCCGTCTCCAGGCCGTAATTTATCATCCTGAACCCCGAGCTCTTTAGCGAGATCAGGAGCTCATCATCAACCGCGTCAGCCCTGGTCTGGCAGTCAAAACTGGCTTTCTTTTGCAGGTCCTTCTCCCTGATGCCCCGGCATAACCGGATCACTCTTTGCTTATCCGCCGTAAAGTTGTCGTCAACGAAATTTATATGCCCCTGTTCATACTTATTTACAAGCAGCTCTATCTGGTCCAAAACAACACTTTCAGGCACGTAGCGGAACTTCTTGCCGGATATGCTTCTCTGGCTGCAAAATATACAATCATATGGGCAGCCCCTTGAGCTTGAAATAAAACTGAAATTGTATTTCCCGAGACCTTTCTCAAAAAGATGATAAGGAAAGGGGGGGAAATCATCCAAAACAGGCAATTCAGCCGGAGGATTATGGATATATTTAAAACCGCTTTTATATGAGAGCCCTTTTATGTGCGAGTGGTCTTTCCTGTTTTTTATCGCGTCGTATAATTCCAGCAGTATCTCCTCCCCCTCCCCTCTTACGACAAAATCAACTGCCGTATTTCTCAGTGCCTCTTCCGGCAAGACGGTAGGATGTATCCCTCCCAGGATAATTATAGAATCGGGATACCAATCTTTTATCTGGCCGGCAATTTCATAGCTCCTTTTGGCGCAGGCAGTTAAAGTTGAAATACCAAATATATAAGGCGGAGATAAACCCTCCATCATACTATCCAGCAGCTGCCTGGACAACGGGTCAACGTGCTCATCCAGGATTTCGGCTTTCCTGCCGTTCTTCAAGAGGTAGGCGCCAAGATAACCCAGGCCGATAGGAACGCTTAAAGGAACATACCTTTGGAAAATTCCGAATTTAGTTGATTTTGGGTTTATTAAGATCATGCAATAAATAATAAGGTTGGGATGGAAAACGGAATAAATAGGCCCCGCCCTTACAATCAAGGGCGGGGCTTATGTGGAGATTGCTTACTTCTTTTTCTTTTTTCCGCCTCTTTTCATCTTGGCGCAAGAGATGTCGCCCTTCTTATCCAGGAAATAAAGGTAGCCTGCTTTTCTTTTGATACCGCATTTTGCCACCTTCTTGGGGCTACCTCCCTTTTTGTTGCCTCTGGCCATCTTGGCGCAAGAGACATCACCCTGCTTGTCAATGTAATAGAGATAACCCTTCTCCCTCTTTACTCCTACTTTCATCAGTTTCTCTGCCATTTTTTGATTCACCCCCTTTCCTTTTGTTTAATTACGTGCCGATTTTTATCGGCTGCAAAATCTGCTTTAAAGTCGCTATTGCCGCCAGCACCGCAAGGTAACTGGTCTTGGGATTCTGCGGGTGCAGGATATTCTCGGTACGGGTAAATATCGAGGCCGCGTCGGAGACGATCTCAATCTCATGGATGTTCTTGGTTGTATGAGGACTGGCAATAATACGCACCCGGGTCTTACGCATGCCTATGCCGGCCAACCCCAGGACTGCCGCCACATTTATATTTTGCGGAAAATATTTCACCGCGCTGGATGCACTCCCTGAAAACAGGAGCTTATCTTTTTTCAAACCATCGAGCTTAAACTTTTTGGCCACATATTCAACACCCTTGAATGCCGCGGGGTTCTTGCGCGTAGTCAGGACCACCTTGCGCACCTTCCCTGTATTGGCCGCTTTCAAGGCGTCAATTCCCGAAATAGCGCCACTGGGAAAATAAACCCTGGCATTATTCTTCCCGGCTAAGGATTGTAAGCTTTTGAGATGTCCGACCATGCCGCCTACACTCATCACCATGATGTCGCATCCCGCCGATAGAGATTTACGGGCGATCTCCCAGGCAGCCCTGGCTGAGGAAGCCTCGATAACCAGGTCTGATCTTTTAATTAAGGCATCCAGGCTGGCCGCGCATAATTTATCGCTTTTTTTTACCTTCCCGGCCAGATCAAGGCTTTTCTCCGGCCTTATATCATAAAGAGCGGCTAAACTGGCATCTTTGGAGAAATTCGAAACTATCTCCTTTGCCAACGAGCCACCGATCGCCCCACAGCCAACAATCCCGATCCTAAGCTTTTTCATTGATTATTATATTGTCGATGAGGCGGGTTTTGCCTATCTTTACCGCCAGGGCAATAAGGCAGCCCGGTTTTATTTTTTTCAAAGGCATTAGATTCTCTAAATCCACGATGCTGACATAATCTATTCTGGCTGACCTCTTTTTTGAAATAAGCTGCTTAATCCTGGTTATAATTCTATTTGCCTGGCGCTGGCCGTTATCAATTAAAGTTTGAGCAAGAAGCAGGGCTTTAGATAAAACTACCGCGTCATTTCTTTCTTTTTTGCTTAAGTATGCGTTACGGGAACTCAATGCCAACCCGTCATTTTCGCGTATAGTAGGCATAACCTTGACCTTGACCGGAAAATTCAGATCTTTGACCATCCTGGCGATTATAAGCGCCTGTTGAGCGTCCTTTTGCCCGAGATAAAGCGCATCCGGCCGGACAATATTAAGCAGTTTGGCAACTACAGTGGTTACCCCCCGAAAATGCCCGGGACGAGCCGACCCGCAAAGCACTTCATTTAATCCCTCAACGTTGACAAAAGTAGAGTAACCCTGCGGATACATGATTTTATTACCGGGGAGAAATATAAAATCAACCCCGGCCTTGCGGCAAAGCTCAAGATCCTTCTTAATGGGCCGTGGGTATTTTTTCAGGTCCTCCTTCGGCCCGAATTGCGCAGGATTTACGAAAATACTTACTACGACCGTATTATTTTCTTTGGCTGCCTGCTTGATCAGGCTTAAATGCCCGGCGTGTAAAGCGCCCATCGTAGGCACAAAACCTATACGCTTTTTCCCCAGTCTTATCCTGTTTATCTCAACGCTTATTCTGTCGGGACTGTTGAAAATTTTCATAAGACCTCAAGCAATGGTCCGGTTACAAAATCCCGGGAGAAGAGGCGCGGGTGCGGAATAGTCAATTTCTTGGCGGCCATGACCCTGTCCCCGTAAAGCAAAATATCCAGATCGATAACCCTGGGGCCGAAACGCACGGATTTTACCCTGCCTAGGTCATTTTCTATTTTTTTGAGTTCTTTCAATAAGTTTAGCGGCGGGAGTTTGGTTTTGATCTTTAACGCGGCATTCAGGAAATCAGGCTGGCCGGCAGGCCCTCCAACAGGCGCGCTTTCAATGATCCTGGATTCTTTAAGCACAGAGGTATTTTTTAGCGCGTTGATCCTTTTAACAGCCAACTTTATATTCTTTCTGCGATCGCCCAGGTTTGAACCTATGCCAAGATAACAGATCGCCATTTAAGAGATCTTCTTCAGCCGCTCTAAAGCCTCTCTTATCCTCTCTTTTGGGACAGTCAGGGCCATGCGGATATAACCTTCGCCGTAGCTCCCAAAACCTACTCCCGGGGTAGCCACGATATCGGCCTCTTTAAGCAGCCGGGAGGCAAAACTTATGGAATCATTACCGCGGGGAATTTTTATCCAGAGATAGAAGGTTGCCTTTGGTTTATTTACCTGCCAACCCAAAGATTGTAATCCGCTAACCAGGATGTCCCGCCTCTCCTCGTACAGGTTGCACATATTGCGCGTGAAATCCTGGCCTGTGGAAAGGGCGGCAACTCCGGCCAGCTGGATAGCCGAAAATACCCCGGAATCAATATTTGATTTTACCTTAGCTAATGCCGCGATCAAACGGGGATTGCCGCTCGCCCAACCCAGGCGCCAGCCGGTCATGTTATAGGTTTTAGACAATGAATGGAATTCGATAACCACCTCTTTGGCCCCGGGAAATTCAAGGAGGCTGGGCGCTTTATATCCGTCATAAGCCATTTCCGAGTAAGCCAGATCCGAGATCACGATAATTTTATTTTTCTTGGCGAAATCGATCAGCTCCCGGTAAAATTCATCGCCGGCGCATGCGCCGGTCGGGTTATTCGGATAATTCACAAAGATGATCTTTGCTTTTCTCCGCGCTAAAAACGGTATGCGTTTTAGATCCGGCAGGAAATTATTTTCTTTAAGTAAAGGCATAAGCTGCACCGACCCGCCGGCAAGGATAGTCCCGCCTTTATAGGGAGGATAGCAGGGATCCGGAATAAGGGAAACATCCCCCGCGTTCAAAAAAGCCAGGGGAAAATGAGCGATCCCCTCCTTTGACCCGATCAAAGGCAATATCTCCGAATCAGGATCCAAATTGACGCCAAACCTGGCCTTATACCAGGAGGCAATGGCCTGGCGTAATGCCGACATTCCCTGATCCAGGGCATAACGATGATTTGCCGGGTCCCTGGCTGCCTGATTTAACGCCTCAATAATATGCGCAGGGGTTGGCTGGTCAGGATCACCTATCCCCAGATCAATAATGTCCCTGCCTTCCTGCCGAGCTTTGCGTTTGGCTTTATCCATTTCCAAAAATAAATACGGAGAAAGCGACTGGACTTTTTTAGACAGCTTGAACATCTCTTACCCTTTCAATACGTCTTGCATCGAATACAGGCCTGCCGGTTTGCCGAATATCCACTTGGCCGCTTTCAACGCCCCGACGCAAAAGAGGTCGCGGGTATGCGCCTGGTGCCTGATCTCAATACGCTCTGAATTGCCGCAGAAAACTATTGTGTGGTCCCCGAAAATATCCCCTAATCGGACCGAATGCATCGGCACAACTTTTTTCGTGGCGGCAGAAATTACTTCAGCCATTTTTTTGGCTGTGCCGCTGGGGGCATCCTTCTTGTTTTTATGGTGCGCCTCAACGATCTCAACGCTGTAATCGGGCCCGAGCCTTTTGGCTATCTCAGGAAGGATATCAAACAATACATTTACACCGATAGACATATTCGGCGAAAAAACTACCGGAACGACCCGGGACACCTCTTCTACTTTGTTTTTTTGCGCATCGCTTAATCCAGTGGTCCCCAGAACAAGGGCCTTTTTGTATTTAGCGGCATAATCCAGGTGTTCCTCTGTTGCTTCAGGCAAAGTAAAATCTACCAGGACATCAACCAGGAATAAACCATCGGGATTGGAGGAAACCTTTAGCTTGCCCATCTCCTTGCCGATAAAAGGCGTGCCTTTTTTCTCTAGAAGCAGACCCACCTCCAGATCCTTATCGTGGCTGGCGAGTTCATAAATACGCCTGCCCATTTTCCCGCAGGCACCGGCAATTCCCAGTTTAACCATATCCTCTCCTTTTCAATCAGTCAGGGACGTTCTTAAATCCAATCGAGGGACGTCTTTAAACCCAATCGGAAGGGTGTCCCCTATTTCAATAAACCGTAATCTTGCAGGGCTTTTCTCAGTTTCTCTAAATTGGCCTCTGACACCCTGCACATCGGCAGCCGCAGGTCAGGTTCACACATCCCCAATAAACCCATAGCGGTTTTTACCGGTATGGGATTGGTTTCAACGAACAGCGCTTTGATCAAAGGCAATAATTTATAGTGTAACTGCTGGGCTTTTTTGATATCCCCTTTTTCAAAAGCGCTGACTAAGGCCGCGACATCTCCGGGAACAATATTGGCGGCTACGGAGATTATTCCCGTGCCTCCGATGCTTAATACCGGTAAAGTCAGCGAGTCATCTCCCGAGATCAGATCAAAACTCCTGGGGCAAAGCTGCCTGATGCGCGACATCTGGTCAAGGCTCCCCGATGCCTCTTTTACCGCCACGATATTTTTGCAATCCCCGGCTAACCTGGCGATCGTCTCCGGCTCGATATTCACTCCGGTGCGGCCGGCAATATTGTAAAGAATTATCGGAATATTCACTGACTGGGCAACGGCTTTAAAATGCTCATATAATCCGGCCTGGGTCGGACGGTTATAATATGGCGAAACCTGCAAAGAGGCATCTGCGCCGGCTTTTGCTGCCTCTTTAGTAAGCATGATCGCTTCCGCGGTAGAATTCGAGCCTGTTCCGGCAATTACCGGCACTCTTTTTTTGGCCTGATCAATAGTGATCTCGATCACCTTCTCGTGCTCCTCAAAGCTCAAAGTAGCGGACTCTCCGGTTGTGCCGCAGGGCACGATCCCGCTGGTCCCGTTCTTGATCTGGAAATCGATCAGCTCCCTTAATTTCTTCTCATCCACTTTACCGCTAGAAAAAGGCGTGACTATGGCTACGATCGAGCCTTTAAACATAATATTCTCCTTTGTAAACAATTTTTGCGCTGCCTTCCAGCCATACATCCCGAAAATTCTTATTATATTTTTTAAAATAAACCTTTAATTCCTCTCCTCCCCGCGTCCTGACCTTAACCAGTCTATCTAAATCGCTTTTCAAGGCAAAGATCAACCCCGAGGCAACGCTTCCGGTGCCACAGGCAAGGGTTTCATCCTCAACCCCTCTTTCATAGGTGCGGATAGCGATGAGATCATTGCCTTTTACCTCTACAAAATCAACATTTGTTCCGGCAGGAGCAAATTTTGAGTGAAACCTTATCGAACGCCCGATATTTTCCACATCAATATTATCAATTCCGTTTACGAAAACTACCGCGTGCGGAACCCCGGTATTTATGAAATTAACCCTGATCAGCCTGCCGTTTACTCTTAAAGGGATATCCAGTTTTATGCCTTTAGGTTCGGTAAGCTGTACGCGCACCCGGTCCCTCTTAAGCTCGGCATTGATCAAGCCGGCTTTGGTAAATAATCTTGCTTTTCGGACGAATAAAACAGCACACCTTGCCCCGTTGCCGCACATCTCGGCTTCCGAGCCGTCGGCGTTAAAGATACGCATGCGCATATCCGCGTTCTTGACTTTATTAAGCAGAATCATTCCGTCGGCCCCTATTCCGAATTTTCTATCGCATAATGACCTGGCTAACGCGGGAATACCAGCGGAGATTTTCTTATCAATGATGATAAAATCATTTCCCGAGGCTACCATTTTGGTGAATTTTATTCGTTTCATATCATCTAATGGCAAAAGTAAGTTCATTGCGGACTAGATCCGCGTAACTCTCCCTTTTCCTGATCACAAATACTTTATCTTTAACTACCATGACTTCCGCCGGCCTGGGCCTCGAATTATAATTACTGGACATACTAAAACCATACGCCCCCGCACCCATTACCGCCAGATAATCACCTTCGTTGACTTTGGCGACTTTTCTTTCTTTTGCCAAGAAATCACCACTTTCGCAGATCGGGCCGACCACATCGGCTTTTTCCGCTGCCGGGGTCTTGCGTAAAGGCATTATATTATGATAGGCGTCATACAGGGCCGGCCGCACCAGGTCATTCATCCCGGCGTCAACAATGATGAATTTTTTCCTGGGCGTTTTTTTAATATATAAAACTTTTGTGATCAGTATCCCGGCATTTCCGGCAATGAACCTGCCCGGCTCCATAATTATTTTCAGGCCGGTTTTCTCTAAAAGCGGGGTAATTTTACCGGCATAGATCCGGGCGGTCTGAGGAGTTTCATTATCGTAGATGATACCCATTCCTCCGCCGATATTCAAATATTCCAGGGTGATCCCTTTTGATCCCAGCTTTTTAATAAAATCCGTTATTTTTTTTATTGCCGCTACAAAAGGGGCGCTTTCGGTGATCTGCGAGCCGATATGGATATGCAGGCCGCATATATCCAGGTTCGTAAACTTGGCGCGCAAAAGCAGGATCCTGTAGGCGCTATCCAGATCGATCCCGAATTTATTCGTAATTTTCCCGGTTGTGATGAATTTATGCGTTTTGGCCTCAACATCCGGGTTTATGCGGATAGCCACGCGGGTGATCTTATTAAGCTTACGGGCAATACGGTTAATATTCTGCAGTTCGGATAAAGATTCCGCGTTAAAAAACAGGATCCCTTTGCTTATGGCTGTGGTGATCTCTTGATCGGTTTTGCCCACCGAGGCATAAACTATTTTCTCCGCCGGGCATCCTGCTTTTAAGGCGCGATACAGCTCTCCGCCGGAAACGATATCCAGCCCGGCCCCCT
>JAQUME010000007.1 GCA_028718245.1 Candidatus Omnitrophota bacterium | reverse complement strand
TCTTCTTGATCTTATCCAGCGCCTTGACTACCTCGGGGTTATCATAAAGGTAATCCCAAAGCTTAGGGGTGCGTTTGATCACCTCCATATAGATCCGGTTAACCACCTTTTCCGATATGGGGTTGGTATAATTGAAGGCATTAATATTGAGTATCTCGGTCTTTGGCGCAAGTTGCCTGATCGCCTTCTCAATGGCCAGGGTAGCGCTGCGATGGCCGGAAACCTCCGAGATGTACATCAGGATCACGCGTTTGGCAGGCATGGCCGGCTAGATCCCGCCTTCCCGGCAGAGCTCCAGAAAAGCATCTGTCACCGACGGACAAAACTGGCGGCCGCTCAAATACCTGATCTCATGAATGGCCCTCTCTTTGATCAAGGCCTGCCGGTATGGCCGGTCGGTAGTCATGGCGTCAAAAGAATCTGCAACGGAAATTATGGAGGCAACCAGCGGGATCTGTTTCCCCGCTAATCCTTCGGGATAACCCTTGCCGTCAAAGCGCTCGTGATGGTACCTTACCCCGAGCATCGGGCCCTCCAGCTCCTTGATCGGCTTTAAGATATTCACCCCGATCATAGGATGCTCCTTGATGCGATTGCGCTCTCCAACAGTAAGCTCGCTTCTTTTATTCAGGATATGTTCAGGCACCCCGATCTTGCCGATATCATGCAGGAGGCTGGCTACATGCAGGTCCTCCAGGAACTTATCGTTAATTGACTTCTTGGCGCTATGGTGCATTTTTTTGGCTATCTCAAGGCTGAAACTGGTTACCCTGGTGGTATGCCCGTGCGTATAATGGTCTTTGGCTTCGATGGCTGCAGCCAACGCGATGGTAGTGCGTAAAAACATCTGGCGCTTGCGGTCCAATTCATACTCCAGCTCCTTGAACAGCTGGGCGTTGCGGATGGCCATAGCTACGTTGGAATTAAGGGCGGCAAAGAAATCCAGCTCTTCATCCAGGAATTTCCTGCCGTTCTCCTTCCTGCCCAGCAATAAAAGCCCCAGCAGCTTATCGCGGAAATAACTGGGAACGCAGACCGTTGTTTCCAGAAGCTCCATCTGATATAAAACCTGGGCCAGCTGCTGCCTGGCTTCCTGTTTAATCTTGGTTCCTGAGAGCGCTTCTTTGGCCTCCTCGTAAATAAGGGCCTCTCTGCCAAAAGTAAAACTGTTCTTATGCTCCCTGAAAAAACGGACCAGCACATCATCCTTATCGATACAGACCATGCTCAGGGGCACCTTTTTACCCAGGGACCCCTTGGAGACGGTGAGCAGGTAACCCTGCCTCTCCTCGCTGTACAGGAAGAAACTAGCGTGGGTGATCTTTGCCTTATTGACAGCCATGCGCACGATCATCTTGATCAGGAGATCGGTGTCGTGCGTGAAGATCATGTTCCTGGCCGCGTTCTGGAGTTCTTTTTTATAATCGATCGCCATGTTGTTTATATTACTAGAGAAATCAGGTATTGTCAATAAGTGCCAATACCTGGCCTACCTCTACGCTCTCCCCTTCGCTGTGCAATATTTCGGAAAGCACCCCGGAACAGGGGCTGGGCAGGTTAAAGGTGGCCTTGTCGGTAGTCAGCTCAACCAGGTCATCTTTTTCCTTGACCTTTTCGCCAACCTTAAAAAACCAGTAGGAAACCGTTGCCTTTGTGATCCCTTCTCCTAATTCCGGCAGAATGACATTTACCATAGCCCCTCCTAATTATTCCCCAATCTTCCAGAAAATTTGTTCAATAAGCTTGACCTTACCTCTTCTACGCTTACCTGCCTTCCCAATTCCTCTTCAAGGCTGGTAACTTTGATATCCATACCGCAAGGCCTGATCAGGCCAAAGTTAGCCAGGTCATCTTTTTTTATATTTATACTGAGCCCGTGATAAGTTACCCAATGTTTTATGGCAATGCCGATGGAGGCGATCTTCTTATTCCCTATCCAGGCGCCGGTAAAACCCTCTACTCTTGAAACAGGCAGGTTAAGATCTGCCAGGGAAGAGATGATCAGGGATTCAAGCTCTCTTAAGAACCAATGAATATCTTTTTTGAAATAACCCAGGTTTAAGACCGGATAAACCGTCAGCTGACCGGGGCCATGGTAGGTCGCATCCCCGCCGCGCTCGATATTGTAAAGCTTAATCCCCTTCTCCCGGATCAATTCTTCCCCTAACCTAAGGCTTTTCCGTGACGCAGCCCTACCCAAAGTGACGACAGGGTAATGCCGGCAGAGTATCAGCGCGGAATCCAGGTCATTGTTGATCACCTTTGCCAGCGTATCCTTTTGTACATCCCAGGCCTCCAGATAATCCACCAGGCCAAGATCAATAACCTCTAATTTCATTTCTACCTCCAGGCGCCTGTCTTAAGAAATAGGGGACGTTCCCTAAGGGGACACCCTTTTTATAATACCTTATTGTAATTTACTGATTTACAAAGAGTTAAAAATACAAAGGATGGTACCTGGGGGAACGTCCCCTACAAATATCAAAGCGCTTGCAACGGATCAAAGTGCTTCGTGCACAGATTCCGCAAGCGTGGGATGCGCGAAGATCATTTCGCGCATCTGGCTTACTTTCAGTTGGGCGGATACAGCTACGGTGAAAATGGCGATCAATTCCGAGGCCTTCGGCCCGATGATAGAGGCTCCGAGTATCCGGCCGCTGGCGGCGTCGCTGATGATCTTAATGAACCCCTCCGTCTCATCAATGAGGCGCGCCATCCCGGAGCCGAGGAAATCAAACCTGTGCACATTGACCTCCAGGCCGCCGGCTTTAGCCTCATCTTCATTTATGCCGACCCTGGAGATCTCAGGATCGGTAAATATACAGGAGGGAATTACCCGGTTATCCGCCTTATGGCTGAGCTCTTTAACTATATTGTCAACCGCCAACCTTCCCTGGTAAGCCGCGTAATGCGCCAGCATGACGGAAGAGGCGCAGTCTCCGGCCGCGTATATGTTGGGGATATTGCTCTGAAGGTAATCATTGACGACAATGCGGTCCTTCTCTGTCTTTATTCCTGCTTCCACCAAACCAAGAGCGCGGGTATTGGGTACTCTGCCTACGCAAACCAGGATCTTGGAATAATCATTTAAATTCAACGCGGAGGCATCGGTATCCGTATTGACCTTGATGCCTTTCTTCTTAAAAATTATCTCTATTTTTTTGGCAACCTCTTTATCCGCGCCCGGCAAAAGCTGCGGGCATTTTTCTACGATACTTACCCGGCTTCCTAAGGTTGAGAACAGCCCGGCAAATTCGCAGCCGATAAACCCTCCGCCGATGATCAATAAGGACTGCGGTACCTCCTCTAAGAGCAGAGCCTGATCGCTGTTGATAATTTTTTCGGGATCAAACTTAAAACCCGGCAATTCAACGGCTGAGCTCCCGGTAGCGATAATTATGAATTTGGTTGTGATCCGGCGGGAGCCTGCCTCTATTTCATTGGGCGAAACTATCCGGGCGCCTGAATTGACAAGATCAATACCGGAAAGCCGGGATATCATGCCTTGAGCAAGCTGTCCGACGATCCTTTCTTTTCTCTCTTGTATCTTAGCGAAGTTAACTCGGGGGTTATCCAACTCAATGCCAAAGCCGGATGACTTTTTTACGAGTGAATATATTTTTGCGGATTGGATCAGTGCTTTGGTAGGTATACAGCCGGAGTTAAGGCAGGTCCCGCCGATCCGGGAGGCCTCAATAAGGCAGGCCTTAAGCTTTGCCTCCTTTGCTTTCAGGCAGGCGTTAAAACCCGCCCAGCCTCCTCCGATAACAGAGAGATCATAATCATGCATAGATAGGCCTGGATCAAACCGGCAAAAGCCCTGCGGCCTGAGCCACAAGACTCGCTGATTTAGCCAGCTTGGATCTTTCCTCCTGCGAAAGGTCTAATTCAATAACCTTCTCAATACCTAGCTTACCCAGGCGGCAGGGAACGCCAAGGCATGCGCCTTTGATCCCGTATTCCCCGTTTAAATAACTGCATAAGCCGATGGTGCGTTTCTCATCCTTCACTATTGTCTTAACGATGGCGGCGATCGCCGATGAGGGAGCAAAAAAAGCGCTGCCTGTACCAAGGCTGCTGACGATCTCAGCGCCCCGGTTGACCGCCCGGCCGGCCAATGCTTCGATCTTTTTATCCTCTAAAAACTCATCAAGGGAAACCCCCTTGACCTTGGTAAATCTGGGCAAAGGAAGCATCCCTTCCCCATGAGCGCCGATAACTACCGCTTCAATATCCGTAGCCGCAAGGTTCAATTCCTGGGCGATAAGATTGGCAAACCTTGCGGAATCAAGGCTTGAGCCCATGCCGAAAAGTTTATTCGGCTTGAATCCGGTTATCTTTAAAGCATAGAGGGTCATAATATCAAGAGGATTGGTCACTATTATAACTGTGGCGCCGGGGGACTGTTTTTTTATGTTCAGGCAGACATCTTTTAAGATCTGCGCGTTCCTGGCTAATAACTCTTCCCGGGTCATACCGGGAGTACGGGCAAGCCCGGCGGTAACTACCACGATATCCGAATCCTTGAGCTCCCCTATATCATCGCTGCCTTTGATATGATAGTTGAATTTTAAAAGGGGCCGGGCATCCTCTAAGTCCATGGCCTTTCCCGCAGCCCTGCCTTTGACTACATCAATAAGCAAAACATCGCCCAAACCATCCTGGGCGATGCGCATAGCCGTTAAACTCCCCACATTCCCGGCGCCGATAACGGATATTTTCATAGAAACCTAACTTTTCTTTAGTTTATTGATAATGGCGTCGGCCATTTCACTGGTGCCGACAGCTGACGGATCAAGCGGATCTGCCTTTAGGTCATAGGTAACAAATTTTCCCTCTGAAATTATCTCCTTTACGGCATTCTCGAGTTTAGCGGCAGCTGCCTCCTCTTTGATGTGGCGCAGCATCAAAACCCCGGATAAGATCATCGCCGTGGGGTTAACCTTATTCTGCCCTTTGTATTTTGGGGCAGATCCGTGCACCGCCTCAAAGACCGCCGCGTCTTTTCCGATATTCGCTCCCGGGGCAACCCCCAAACCGCCGATAAGCCCGGCGCAAAGGTCAGAGATGATATCCCCGTAGAGGTTAGGCAAAAGCAGGAGATCATAATTATTGGGTTTGGTCACCAGCTGCATGGACATATTATCAACTATCGTATCTTCAAATTTTATTTTTCCCTCAAAATCCCGCGCCACCTCACGGCAGCTCTTCAGGAATAAGCCGTCGGTAAACTTCATGATATTTGCCTTATGCACGCAGGTGATCTTCTTGCGGTTATTTTCCAGGGCATATTGAAAAGCAAACCTGGCGATCCGCTCAGAGGCAAACTTAGATATCGGTTTTATCGTGATCCCGGAGTCAGCCCGGATCTTTCTATCAGTATCCTCCTCGATCCGTCTGATCAGGGCTTTTGTCTTAGGGTCCCCCTCCTCAAATTCGATCCCTGAATAAAGGTCTTCGCTATTCTCCCTGATAATAACCAGGTCAATATCCTTAAAACGGCTTTTAATTCCCGGGTAACTCTTTGCCGGACGCACGCAGGCATAAAGCTCTAATACCTGCCTGATCGCCACATTCACCGAACGAAAACCCGTTCCTATAGGTGTAGTGATCGGGCCTTTAAGGCAAACTTTGTTCTTTCTTATCGAATCCAGCGCTGCTTGCGGAAGGATCTCCCCTGTTTTCTCCAGGCTATCAGCCCCGGCTAAGGCCTCTTCCCAGGCAATATTTACTCCTGTCGCATCAACACATCTCTTGGCAGCCAGGGAAACCTCATAACCTATGCCATCTCCGGGGATCAGGGTTATCGTATGTTTCATTTAGACTTTCAGTTCTCCGTGTTTTTTGTAATAGTTGATTATGCCGCCTTCAGACAGAAGATCCTGCATGAATTTGGGCAAAGGCCTGATCTTAAGATCAATACCCTTGGTTATATTCTTTACCACTCCCTTATCCAGGTCGATCTCCAAAGCATCATGCTCATCGATCCTGGAGGTATCTGTCTGGATCAAGGGCAGGCCGATATTAAATCCGTTGCGGAAGAATATGCGCGCAAATTCACTGGCCAAAACCGCCGCGATCCCGGCCTCCTTGATCACCAGGGGGGCTTGTTCGCGGCTGGAGCCCATACCGAAATTATTACCCGCCACGATTATGGATTTACCCGGGGTGATCTTAGCCGGGAAGTTCGGGTCAATATCCTCCATGATATGCTTGGCCAGCTCCTTCATATCGGTGATAGCGAACTTATACCTTCCGGAGATGATGAAATCCGTGTTGATATTGTCCCCTAATTTTATGCTTTCACCGGCGATTATCACAGCTGTTTGAATTCCTCCCTGTTCTTAACCTTAGACATGGCCATGTCCAGGGTGATCAATTGTTTTTGGAACAATTCTTTCAGGCACTTATCCATCGTGTGCATACCGTGCTGCGAACCCGTCTGCATAAGGGTCGGGATCTGCTCGATCTCCTGCTCCCGTATAAGATTGCGGATACCCGAAGTAGCGATCATTACCTCCGTGGCCAGGACCCTGCCCTTGCCTGATGCGTGCGGCAGAAGAAGCTGCGAAATTACCCCCTGGAGACAGTCGGAAAGCTGAAACCTTATCTGCTGCTGCTGGTGCGGCGGAAAGACATCAATGATCCTTGAAACGGTCTGCGGTGCATCCGGCGTATGCAAAGTGGCTAACACAAGGTGCCCGGTCTCAGCCGCGGTCAGGGCGGTGGCGATGGTTTCCAGGTCACGCATCTCCCCGACTACGATAACATTGGGATCCTGGCGCAGAGTATGGCGCAGGGCCTGGGCAAAAGAATGCGTATCCGAATAAACCTCCCGCTGTTTAATTATGCTTTTCTTGTTGCTATGGACAAATTCGATCGGGTCTTCAATGCACATGATCATGCATTCCCTTTCGTTATTGATAAGATCGACCATGGCGGCCAGGGTCGTGGTCTTGCCCATCCCTGTCGGGCCGGTGACCAGGACCAGGCCGTTTGGCCTGCGGGCCAGCTCGGCGGCTATCTTTGGCAGGCCAAGGGTATCGATGCCGGGGATCTCCAGGGGGATACGGCGGAATGCCGCCTCAACAGAGCCCTTCTGCAAATGAATATTTACGCGGAAACGATCAAGGTCAGGAAGGGCCAGGGAAAAATCCAGCTCTAACTCGCGCTCAAAGATCTCCTTCTGGTTATTGGAGAGCACGCTGTAGATCATCTTCTTTAAATCGTCTTTGTGCAATACCTCGAGGCCGGAGCGCATTAATCTTCCGTCAATGCGCAGGATCGGCGGCTCATTATCCGTAACATGAAGATCAGAAGCGCCTTTTTGAATACACATTAACAGCAGATCGTGGATCTCCATCGGTAACCTCCTTATAAATAACCCCTTGGGTCGGTTATATAGCCCTTAACCGCAGAAGCCGCTACTGTCGCCGGGGAAGCCAGGTAAATAAATGCCGCCGGGTTCCCCATCCTGCCCTTGAAATTACGGTTGGCAGTTGAGATGACCACTTCACCGTCTGAAGGGACACCGTTATGCGTGCCTACGCAGGGGCCGCAGCCCGGGGCCACGATCACGGCTCCGGCCTTGATGAATATATCCACCAGGCCCAGCTTTATCGCTTCCAGGTAAACGGTTTTAGAGCTTGGGGCGATGATCATCCTTACGAACGGATGCACCTTGCGATTTTTGAGGATTTTCGCCGCTATCTTGAAATCATTGATCCGGCCGTTGGTGCAGGTGCCCAGGAATGCCTGGTTTATTTTTACCTTCTCCAAAGATGCCGCCTCCGCCGTATTATCCACGCTGTGCGGAATGGAAACCTGGGGCTTGACTTTGGAAACATCAAATTCATAAACATTTTCATAAATGGCCTCTGGGTCGGCAGTAATCCCCTTCAGCTGCTTTCCTTTTTTAACCCTCGGCTTAAACCAGTCCAAGGTTTTCTCATCTACCGGCATGAAACCGCATTTAGCGCCCATCTCAACCAGCATATTGCATACGGTAAAACGGCCGTCCATATCCATATTATCGATCACCGGGCCGTAAAATTCAACTGCTTTATAGGTAGCGCCGTCTGCCTTCAGGCTGCCGATTATATGCAGGATAATATCCTTGGCAAAAACCCCCTTGGCCGGCTTGCCTTTGACGATTATCTTTATGGTCGCCGGCACCTTGAACCAATTTTTACCGGTAGCCAGGGTTATGGCTAGATCCGTAGAGCCGACCCCCGTAGAGAAGGCGCCGATCGCACCATAGGTGCAGGTGTGAGAATCTGCTCCCAGCACCAGGTCTCCGGGTAAGACTTTTCCGGACTCCGGGATGACCTGATGGCATATCCCGCAGCCGATATCAAAGATCTCCGTGCCGAATGCTTGGGCAAAATCGCGCATCTTCTTATGCACCCGCGACACCCCTTCACTCGGGCTTGGGGCGCTGTGGTCAATGACCATGCAAAAGTCGGTCTTCAGTTTATTTACCCCCATCTCCTTGATCCGGTCGATAATAATGGATGAGGTGCCGTCCTGGCCAAAAGCAAAATCCACTTTGCACACCGCGAAATCACCGGCAGCCAGGGTTTTGCCCGAATGGCGGCTTAATATTTTTTCGGCAATGGTCTGGCCGCTCACAGGGAAGATACCCACCTTTCTATCCTGTCCATACCTTTTTTTAATTCTTCCATGCTTGTGGCGAAGCTTATCCTTATAAAATCATCCATGCCAAAAGCAGATCCCGGAATAACACTTACATATTCCTCCTCCAAAAGCCGGCCGGAAAAACTTGCGGAATCAAGCCCTGTCCTGGATATATCACAAAATATATAAAACGCTCCCTGCGGGAGCCTGAAGCTTAGCTTGGAGATATTTTTTAATCTTTCAGCCAGATAATCCCTTCTCTTTTGAAACTCAAGGCAAAGACCGGCCGTAAAATCTTCGGGAGCGCTTAAGGCGGCCACCGCGGCCTTCTGGGCGATAGAGTTAGGGTTTGAGGTTGAGTGGTCCTGAAGGTTTGAGATAGCCGCGGCTACATCATGCGGCGCTCCCAGGTAACCGATACGCCAGCCGGTCATGGAATAACTTTTGGATAAGCCGTTGACCGTGATGGCCAGATCGTAGATATTTTTGTTGAAGCCGGCTATGGATTCATGTTTGCGGCCGTCAAAAATTATTTTTTCATAAATTTCATCGCTGACCACGAAAATATTCTTTTCCACGCAGAGATCGGCTATCTCCTGCAGTTCAGAACGGTCATAGACAGCCCCGGCCGGGTTAGACGGGCTGTTGAGGATCAATACTTTGGTTTTGGGGCTGATATGTTTACGCAGATCTTTGAGGGTTATCTTAAAATTATCCGCGGCCTTGGTTTTGATAAAACGCGGGCTCCCCTGGCAGAGGCGGACCATTTCAGGGTAACTTACCCAGTAAGGCACCGGAATAAGCACCTCATCATGTTGGTTCAAGAGCACCATAAGGGCGTTGTAAATAGAGTGCTTGGCGCCGTTTGAGACAATAATCTGATCAGGCGCGTATTCCAGGGAGTTATCCTTTTTGAATTTCTGGCAGATAAGCTTTTTTAATTCAGGTATGCCTGTGGTGGGGGTGTACTTGGTAAATCCGGCCTTGATGGCCGCGATGCCTGCGTCTTTTACAAAATCCGGGGTGTCAAAATCCGGTTCTCCGGCGGCAAAACTGACAATATCCTTTCCTTCAGATCTCAATTTCCTGGCTTTGGAGGTTATCGCCAAGGTTGAAGAAGGATGTATCTTTTTTAGACGCTCGGCAAGCCTTGTATCTATTTTCATGAAGGATCTTCTTTATTTACAAAGAATCGCTTTTCTTCTTGAAAATGCTCCTTATACCGCTGATAAACTTGGTTTGTGGTTTTTTGCCTTTAGCCGGATGCTCTTTAGTTACGGGCTTGGGCTCAGCCTTATTTGGTTCTTCAATAGTTTTTTCTTCGGCCTGGCCCTCTGTGTTTTGCGCAGGAATGGCCTTAGTTTCTTTAGCATGCTTAACCGGTTTAGCCTCTTTTTTCTTTATTTCGGTAAGCTCAAATATTACCATCTCGGCATTGTCCCCGCGCCTTTTCCCCATGCCGATGATCCTGGTAAATCCGCTTTGCCTTTTTGAGAAACGCGGGCCCAACTCATTAAAAAGCAGGTTTACCAGCTTATGCTCACCGAGGAGCTTTTGCGCCTGACGGCGGGCAAAAAGGGTATTCGTTTTTGCCAGGGTAATAAGTTGTTCAACCGTCTGGCGGGATGCCTTGGCCCTGTGCAAAGTAGTTTTAATGCTCTGGTTAAGGATAATGGCCCTGGCCAGGCTGTTAATTGTAGCATCATGCCAGCTGGTGAAACGGTTTAATTGCAGCCTCTTCTTCGCATGTCTCATATTATTTTAGCCCTTCTTAATCTTTTTGGGATCGATCTGCATTCCCAAGGTAAGCCCCATTCCCATAAGCAGCTCTTTGATCTCGGTAAGGGACTTCTTGCCGAAATTCTTAAAAGCAAGCATCTCATCTTCGGTTTTCTTGACCAGGTCGGCAATGATCTTGATCCCTGCCTCCCTTAAACAGTTGGAGCTTCGGACAGATAACTCAAGCTCCGAGATCGGCAGCCTCAGCTTTTCATAAAGGGCTGCCTCCTCCTTGGTCATCTCCGGCTCCTCTTCAATGATATCTTCCGGTAACTGGCCGAAATTCACGAAGATATCCAGATGCCTCTGTAAAATATTGGAGGCATAAAGCAAAGCATCCTTCGGGTTAATGCTCCCGTTGGTCCAGATCTCCAGGATCAGCTTATCGTAATCCGTGCGCTGGCCGACGCGGGTATTCTCCACGAAGTAGTTGACCTTCTTTATGGGGGTAAAGATGGAGTCCACCGAGATAAGCCCGGCAACCTTCTCCTCTTTTTTATTCAGCTCAGCGGCAACATAACCTCTGCCGCGGCAAACCTCCATCTCGATATTCAGTTTGGTATCCTTGGTAAGGGTGGCGATATGCAGCTCGGGATTGATTATCTCTATCGTCTCATCCGCCTCGATATCCTTGGCCCTGACCTCGCCCTTCTTATCCGCCTTCAAATAAATGGTCTTGGGGATCTTGGAATGGGAATTCAAAACCAGGCTTTTGATATTCAAGATTATCTCCGGGACATCCTCCAGGACCCCGGGGATGGTGGAAAATTCATGCGCGGCGCCGGCGATCTTGACCGAGGTGATCGCGCTTCCCTCAATAGAAGAAAGCAATACCCTTCTTAAAGAGTTGCCCAGGGTTACCCCATAGCCTCTTTCAAAAGGAGCGGCCTGGAACTTCCCGTATGTATCCGTATATACCGATTCATCACATTCAAGTTTCTTGGGAAACTGAAAATCTCTCCATTTTATGCCCATCTCTCCCCCCGCTGATTGTATTTGATAAAATACCGGCTAAAATTATTTAGAGTACAACTCGACGATCAACTGTTCGGAAATCGGCTGCTGGATATCGTTCTTCTCCGGAAGCCTTAAGACCTTACCCTTCATTTCACCGGGAGCAAACTCAAGCCAGGAAGGAACAGTCCTGTCTTTAGAAAGCTCCAGGTTATCCTTGATCTTGATCTTGGCCTTATCCTTGGTTTTAATTTCAACCACATCATCCTTGGCCACCAGGTATGACGGGATATTCACCCTGCGGGAATTGACCGCGACCATGTTATGCCTGACGATCTGGCGCGCCTGCGAGCGCGAAATACCCAGGCCCATGCGGAAAACCACATTGTCCAGCCTGCGCTCCAATAGCTGCAAAAGCACCTTGCCGGTTACCCCTTTGGTCTTTGAAGCGATCTTGAAATATTTGCGGAATTGCTTTTCAAAAACCCCGTAGATCCTTTTGACCTTCTGTTTTTCTTTAAGCTGCAGGCCGTAGTTGGAAAGCTTCTGCCTCCTGCCCTGGCCGTGCTGGCCCGGGGGATAAGCCCTTTTAGCGATCGGGCATTTTTCAGTCTGGCACTTGGTCCCCTTCAGGAATAATTTTTCACCCTGCCTGCGGCATAATCTGCAAACTGCGTCAATATAGCGGCCCATAAATTAAACTCTCCTTTTCTTCTTGGGACGGCAACCATTATGAGGAATAGGAGTCACATCCTTGATCAAGGTCACGACCAATCCGGCTGCCTGAAGAGCGCGGATCGCCGACTCCCTGCCAAAACCCGGGCCCTTAACGTGCACCTCGATCTCCTTCAAACCGACCTCTTTGGCCTTCCTGGCCGCGTCGGTCGCAGCTATCTGTGCGGCAAAAGGCGTAGATTTCTTGGAGCCGGAGTAACCGACGATCCCGGGGGCGCTCCAGGCCAATACATTGCCCTGCTTATCGGCTATGGTAATGATCGTATTATTAAAGCTTGCCTGTATATGGGCGATCCCGCTGGTTACGCCTTTGGCGATCTTTTTCTTCTTTGCCTTTTCTTTTGTTGCCATTAATTTTTCCTCAACTTTCTTTTTAGAGAACCTGCCTACTAACTGCTATCTACTACCTGCCCTCTATTTAGCGGGTTTCGCGGACTTTGCCGGTTCGACTTTCCTGACAACCGCCAGATTCTGTCTCTTCTTCCCTTTTCTGGTGCGGGCGTTGGTGCGCGTGCGCTGCCCTCTTACGGGAAGGCCTTTTTTATGGCGCATCCCTCTCCAGGAACCGATATCCATAAGCCGTTTGATATTCTGTGATATATCACGGCGCAGGTCCCCTTCCACCTTCATATTCCCTTTTTGCAGGATATTGGTGATCCGGGCGACCTCCTCATCGGTCAGGTCCTTTGCCCGCTTATCCGGATTAATACCCGCCTCTTTAAGCACGACATTGGAAAGGACCCTGCCTATCCCGTACAAATAAGTGAGGGCGATCTCGATCCTTTTTTCTTTGGGTATATCTACACCGATAATCCTTGGCATCCTTGTCTCCTATATGGTATACCGCTTAACCCTGCCTCTGTTTGTGTTTAGAGGTAGCGCAGATCACCCGCACTATTCCCCTTCTTCTTATTATCTTGCATTTGTCGCAGATCTTACGGATCGACGCTTTGACTTTCATTATTTCACCCTGAATGTAATTCTCCCCCGAGTCAGATCGTAGGGAGAAAGCTCTAGTTTTACCTTGTCACCCGGAAGTATCCTGATAAAATTCATCCGCATCTTGCCTGAAACATGCGCCAAAACCACGTGGCCATTCTCCAACTCTACCTTAAACATGGCGTTGGGCAGCGCCTCGATTATCTTTCCTTCAGTTTCAATTAAATCTTCTTTAGGCATATTTACCTAGTCAGTACCTCCGGGCCTTTATCCGTGATGGCTACAGTATGCTCAAAATGAGCGGAGCTGGCGCCGTCGCAGGTCACCGCTGTCCAGCCGTTGCCGGTGATCCGGCACTCCCAGGTGCCCAGGTTGATCATCGGCTCTATCGCCAGGACCATCCCGCTTTTTAACAGCGCTCCTGAATGGGCGTGTCCGAAATTCGGCACCTCGGGCTCTTCATGCAAATCCCTCCCTATGCCATGACCGACAAATTGCCTGACCACCGAGAAACCGCGGCCTTCCACAAAGTCCTGGATACCGCAGGAGATATCTCCCAAATTATTCCCCGGCCTTGCCCGGCTTATCCCTATGTCAAGGGCCTGTTTAGCCGCTGCGATCAACTTCTGCTTTGTTCCCTCTATCCTGCCTACGGCTAAGGTAAAAGCGGCGTCTGAGAAATAACCCTGGTAATTTACCCCCAGGTCAATACTGACGATATCTCCCTCTAAAAGGACCCTCGGCCCGGGAATACCGTGAACGATCTCTTCATTTACCGAAACGCAGGCAGTTGCCGGGAAACCTTTATACCCTTTAAAAGCCGGCCTTGCCTTTTGCTTAAGGATCAACTCTTCGCTCAAGCTGTCAATATCGGCAGTGGTTATCCCCGGCTTTACGATCCGGGCGACCTTGCGCATAACCAGGCTAAGTATCCTCCCGGAGCGCCTCAGCATCTGCAGTTCGTTTTGCGACTTTAAAGGGATCATTTGAACCCTAAACTGTTAACGCGATGATCTGCTCCAAAACTACCTGCGCATCCAGATCGGCGTTCAAGGTGCGCAGTTTGCCGGCTTGCTTGTAATAATCTATCAAAGAAGCAACTTCATTCTTATAAACCTGGAGGCGCTTAAGCACCGTACCTTCATTATCATCGGAACGCTGATACAAGGCCCCCTGGCAATTATCGCATACCCCTTTTGCCTTCGGGGGCATATTAACCGTATGAAAATTAGCCCCGCACTTGGAGCAGACCAGGCGGCCGGTAAGGCGTTTGACGACCACAGGATCGCTTGTATCAAGATAAACCACCAGGTCTACGCCGATATTTTTACGCTTTAAAACTTCATCCAGGGTCCTGGCCTGAGCCAGGTTCCTGGGATACCCGTCTAATATGAAACCTTTTTTTATGTCCGGCTCATTAAAACGCCGGTCAAGCATTGAAGCGACCAGTTCATCCGGGACAAGCAGGCCTTTTTCCATAATGCCTTTGGCCTGTTTACCCAGTTCCGTGCCGTCTTTAACATTTTGCCTTAAGATATCTCCCGTAGAAATATGCGGCAGGGCCAGTTTTTCGGCAAGCCTCTTTGCCTGAGTGCCTTTACCTGCTCCAGGAGGGCCTAAAAGTACCAGGTACATTATCTTCTCCCCCTGATGTGGCCGCTCTTGATGAACCCTTCGTAATGGTGGGTCAAAAGATGCGACTCAACCTGCTTTAAGGTGTCCAGCATAACGCCTACGATGATCAGGATACCCGTGCCTCCGAAAAAGGATGCCACCAGGTACGGCACCTTAAGCCAGGCCATGATAAAATCCGGCAGGATCGCGATCACCGCGATAAAACTTGCTCCCGCCAGGGTGATCCTGGTCATAACGAAATCAAGGAACTCCGCGGTGGGCCTGCCCGGCCTTATCCCCGGGATAAAACCTCCATACTTCTTCATATTCTCGGAGAGGTCATTGGGGTTAAAAACTATTGCCGTATAAAAATAACAAAAGAAAATTATCAAAAGAGCGTAAATAGCCGTGTAAAGCAAATGGCCGCGGATCAATCCCTGGGCCAGGCGCTGAAATCCCGGGTTCGGGATAAAAGATGCCAGGGTCGCCGGAAAAAGAATGATCGACTGCGCGAAGATGATGGCGATGACCCCGGATGTATCTACCTTAAGCGGTATATAAGTGCTCTGCCCGCCGTATATTTTGCGGCCCACGATGCGCCGGGCATATTGCACCGGTATCTTTCTTATGCCCTGGGTGATCATAATAACTGCGAAGACCACCCCCGCAAGCAATACCGCCATGACCAGCAAAGTGATCGGCTGGATCTGCCTGCGGCTGGCATCTAAAGGTGAGATCAAAACAAAAAGCTGATTGAATGCCGTGGGGATCCTGGAAATGATACCGGCGGTAATTACCAGCGATATCCCGTTACCGATGCCCCGCTCCTGGATCTGCTCTCCCAGCCACATAATAAAGATCGTGCCGGTAGTAAGGGTAAGCACCGTCAGGATCCGAAAACCCCACCCGGGATTCATGACGATCTGCAGGCCTTCGAAACGCGCGGGATTCTCAAGCCAGAGCGCGATAAAATAGGACTGGATCAACGACAAGAGGACTGTCCCGTAGCGGGTGAACTGGTTTATCTTCTCGTATCCGGCCTTGCCCTCCTTAGCCATCTTCTCCAGAGCCGGGACTACCGCGGTCAGGAGCTGCATGATGATGGATGAGGAGATATACGGCATTATCCCCAGGGCAAATATGGTCAGCCGCTCCATTGCGCCACCGGAGAACATATTGATTATGCCAAAGAGCGCGCCACCTTGAGTCTTGGCGATACGGTTAAAAAACTCGGCAAGTGCCGCCCCGTCTATGCCGGGGGTGGGGATATAACAGCCTACGCGGTAAACCGCGATAAGCGCCCCGGTGATGATCAACCGCCTTTTCAGGTCCGGGATCTTAAACGCGTTAACCAGTGCGCTAAACATTGATTATTTCCGCTTTGCCTCCGGCATCCGATATCTGGCTTGCGGCGCGTTTTGAAAAAGCGTGCGCCTGAACGGTAACCGGATTCTTGATAGTACCATCTCCCAGTATCTTGATAAGTGCGCCTTCATCGCGGATCAAACCTTTTTCCCTTAAAAGCTGCGGGGTTATCGTGGTTTCTTTTATCCTGTTCAGTTCATCAAGGTTGACGATCTGATAGCTCTTCTTAAAATTACTTACAAATCCGCGCTTGGGCATCTTGCGGATAAGCGGGGACTGCCCTCCCTCAAAACCCAGGTAAAAATGCCTCCCCGCGCGGGAGGTCTGGCCCTTACTGCCGCGCGTCGAGGTCTTGCCGTGCCCGGAACCCGGGCCCCGGCCCAAAAGTTTTTTCTTCTTATGAGCGCCGAACGGGGCTTTAAGGTTATGCAAAGAAACCAGGCTCTGCGGCCGCTTAACTTCGGTTTTCTTCAAAACCGGCTTCTTTACCGGCGCCTTCTTCACTGTTGTGTGTTTTACCGCTGGTTTTTTATCTTTCATTTTTAAGCTTTAAGGTTCCTTAACCCCTGCATAGTAGCCTTGATGACGTTGATCGGGTTATTTGATTTCAAACATTTGGTAAGTATATCCTTTATCCCGGCAGCCTCGCAGATCGCCCGCACTGGACCGGCGGCAATTACGCCCGTACCTTCCGAAGCCGGTTTTAATAAAACGCTGGCCGCTCCGAATTTGCCGATTATCTCATGAGGAATGCTGGAACCCTCAAGCGGCACCTTGAACAGGCTCTTCTTTGCCTTGGTCAGGGATTTGCGGATGGCATCGGCGACCTCATTGGCTTTATCCAGGGCAAAACCCACCCTCCCCTTAGTATCACCCACAACCACCAAGGCGCTGAAATGCAGCTTTTTGCCGCCCTTGGTCACCTTGGTAACGCGGTTTATACTTATCACTTTTTCGATTAGATCCGACTGCTGCCCAATGCTCAATTCACGCATAATTTAGAACTCCATTCCGCCTTTTCTTAACGCATCGGCAAAAGACCTGATCCTGCCGTGGTAAAGATAACCTGCCCGGTCAAAAATAACCTTGCTGATCCCTTTTTCCTTTGCTTTTTGCGCGAAGAGCTCTCCGAAAAGAACGGATGATCTTAAATTTCCCGCGCAGGAAAACTTTTCTTTTAAGCCCTTATCTTTGGTGGAGAGAGAAAACAGTACCAGGCCTGCCGTATCATCCAATACCTGGGCTTCAAGGTTCTTTAATGAACGGTGCACGACCAGCCGCGGCTTCTCCGGAGTGCCGGCCATCTTCATCCTTATTCTCTTGTGCCTCTTAAGCCTTAACTCTTCTTTTTTTCTCATGTTATTTACCGGTTGCCTGGGCCTTTCCTACTTTCTTCTTGACGTGTTCCCCGACAAAACGGATCCCTTTTCCTTTATACGGTTCAGGAGGATAGATCGCCCGGATCTCGGTAGAGATCTTGCCGATCAACTCCTTATCAATGCCTTTTATGACCAGCTGAGTGGGCTTAGGCGTTTCGATCTTGATCCCCTCGGGGATCGTCACATTGACGGGGTGAGAAAAGCCTAGAGCCAGGTTGAGTTTATTCCCGGAGATGGCGGCCTTAAATCCCACGCCGATGATCTCAAGCTCTTTGGTGTAACCGTCAGTCACTCCTTTGATCATATTTACGATCAGCGCGCGGAACAAGCCATGCATGGATTTATCCAGCTTGGTATCGGCAGCTCTTTTTACAAGCAGTATTCCCTCTTTAACCTCTACGCTAACCCGGTCGGAAAGCCTGCGGGAGAGTTTTCCCTTGGGGCCTTCAACGAAAACTTCTCCGTCTTTGACCTCGATCTTAACATCTTTCGGAACAGCTACCGGTTTATTGCCTATCCTGGACATTAATGAACCCCCACTTAAATTTATCGTGAATTACCAGATATAACCGACGATCTCACCACCCACGCCTAACTCCCTGGCCGCTTTGTCGCTAAGCATGCCCTTGGAGGTGGAAACGATCGCTATACCTCTGCCGCGTAAAACTACCGGGAGCTTCTTGCCTCCGGAGTATACCCTTAAACCCGGCCTGGAAACGCGTTTGATATTGCGGATCGCAGGCTTCCCGGCGGTGTATTTTAAATATACCCTGACCAATCCCTGCTTTTTATCTTCAATCAATTTGAAATTATCAATATAATCATTTTCTTTGAGGATCGCCATGATGGACTTTATGCTGTTGGAAGCCGGCAGGTCAACGGCAGGCTTTTTTACCATTATGGCGTTGCGCATTATCGTAAAAACATCCGCGATCAGATCAGTTCTAGACATTACTCTATTCTCCTTATGGCCATTTTACCAGCTGGCCTTTTTAACACCGGGGATAAGCCCCTGCCAGGCAAGCTCCCTGAAACAGATACGGCAGAGCTGGAACCTTCTCAAATAACCGTTGGACCTTCCGCAGATGGAGCAGCGGTTATATTTGCGTGTAGAAAATTTTGCCGGCCTCTTCCACCGGGCGATCTGTGAATTCTTTGCCATCTTGGCTTATTCCTTTTCCTTGAAAGGCATGCCGAAATATTTCAGCAAAGCCCTTGCCTGTTCGGTTTTTTTAGCGTTCTTGATCACGAAAGTTATATCCATGCCCTGGGTGCGGGTGATCCTGTCGTATTCTATCTCCGGGAAAATGATCTGCTCGCTTAAACCTAAAGTGTAATTTCCCGCCCTATCGAATGAATCGCGGCTTACACCTCTGAAATCGCGGATACGCGGCAGGGCGATATTAAGCAGGCGGTCCATGAACTCATACATCATTGCCTTCCTAAGGGTGACCTTGGCGCCGATCGGCTGGTTAGCCCTGATCTTGAAATTGGCTATGGCCTTCTTTGCCCGGCGGATAACCGGTTTCTGGCCCGTAATAGCGGCGAGCTCCTCCAGGGCCTTATCCAGGACCTTGATATCCGCGGCCCCTTCACCGACCCCCATATTCACGACGATCTTGCTCACGCAGGGTGCCGCCATTTTATTCTTGAGCTTGAAATCCTCCATTAATTTCGGGACGATCTCATTGCGGTATTTTTCCAGCATTCTCGGTGTCATTTTATAGCGCCTCTTTACAGCTCTTGCAAATTCTTACCTTAGTCTTATCCTTTGAAATCACGAAACCTACCCTAGCCGGCTTGGAACAGCTCTTGCAAAAAACCATCAGGTTGGATATAGAAAGCGGCATCTCTATGGAGATCCTCCCGCCCTTTTGCTCCTGGCTAGACTGGCGCTTATGCTTGATGGCCAGGTTCAGGCCCTCTACCAGCACGCGCCGGCTGCTTTCAATAACATTGAGCACCTTGCCTTTTTTGCCTTTATCCTTGCCTTTGATGACCTGCACTATGTCGTTCTTCTTGATCTTTTGCATTAAATTACCTCGGGAGCCAAAGAAATTATCTTATTGAATTTTTTGTCCCTCAACTCGCGGGCTACCGGCCCGAAAACACGGGTGCCCCTGGGATTATCCTGGTTATCGATCAACACCACGGCATTGCGGTCAAAACGCAGTATCGAGCCGTCGGCTCTTCTTATCGGATGCCTGGTGCGCACGATCACCGCCCTGGACTTCTCACCTTTTTTTACCGTTGCCTCCGGAGCAGATTCCTTGATATTGACATTTATGACATCGCCGATCTCGGCGTTCAAGGTGCCCATCCTGTTCAAGACGCCGATTAGAGAGGCCTTGCGCGCCCCGGTATTATCGGCAACATCTAAAATAGAGCGTAACTGAAGCATTTAAACGATCTCCTCTGGAGCAGATACATGGGTACCGGCGGCCTTCTTGACGACCTGCTCGACCCTGAAACGCTTGTCTTTTGATAAAGGCCTGGTCTCAACGATAGCTACCGTATCTCCGAGCTTGGCAATACCCTTCTCATCATGCGCCTTGAATTTATTATAACGCCTGACGGTCTTGGCGTATTTGGCGTGGCGGCTCAAATGCATGATCTTTACCACCACGGTCTTTTGCATCTTGTCGCTAACCACAACCCCGGTAAATTTCTTCTGCTTACCCATATTATTTATCTTTCCTGTTATTTAATATCGTCCTGATGCGCGCGATATCCTTTCTGATCAGCTTGAACTTATGCGGTTTTTCCACCCTACCCGCAAAACGCTGCATATTGATTACCGACAACTCCTCAAGCAGGGTTTTCTCCTTCTGCAGCAGTTCCTCCTGGGATAAATTCCTTAATTCCCGCGCTTTCATCTTATTTATGCGTCCTCATCACGAATTTTGTGCGAAGCGGCAGCTTGTAAGCTGCCAGGCGAAAACATGCCTTGGCATACTCCTGGGGCACCCCCCCTAGTTCAAAAAGTACGCGGCCTCTCTTTACCACGGCAACCCAGTGGTCAAGGTCACCTTTGCCTTTTCCCATGCGCACTTCAGCCGGTTTTTTGGTAATTGATTTATCCGGAAATATCCTTATCCATAATTTTCCGCCCTTGTGCAGCTGGCGGGCCAGGATAACGCGCACTGATTCTATCTGGGTATTCTTGATCCACCCGTTCTCCAAAGATTTTAAACCAAATTCCCCGAAAGCCAGGGTCGCCCCGCTTGTCGCTATACCCCGACGCTGGCTCTTCTGGAGTTTACGATATTTAACCCTCTTGGGCATCAAGACCATTATTTATTTCTCCCTGATCCTGCAGCATGCTCTTTAAACGATTCTCTCGGCTGCTGCTGACGGCCTCCAGAAGAAGTTGACTCCTCCTGGACAAATTGTTTACCCAGAATATCACCTTTGTAAATCCAGACCTTAACCCCGATCAGGCCGTAGGTAGTAAGCGCCTCGGCAAAACCATAATCAATATCCGCACGCAGGGTCTGTAAAGGGACTTTGCCGATCTTATAGGTTTCCTTGCGGCTCATCTCAGCGCCATTAAGCCTCCCTGAACAACAAACCCGTATTCCTTTGACCCCCGAGGCGATGGACTGCTCCATTGCCCTTTTTACCGCGCGGCGAAAGGCTATTCTTTTTTCCTGCTGCAAAGCGATGTTCTCGGCAACCAGCTGGGCATCCCAGGCAGGATTGTTCACCTCCTGGATATCTATGGAAAGCTCGCTCTTTACCAGGCTGTTTAGATCCGAACGCAGCCGCTCGATATCCGAGCCGTGCCTGCCGATAATGATCCCGGGCCTGGCGGAGAATATGCGGATCCTGACCTTCTGGGCGAGCCTCTCAATAACGATCTTGGAGATCGCCGCCTGTTTAAATTTGCTCTTGATGAATTTTCTGATCTTATAATCCTGCTGGATGAACTGGGCGAAATCATTCCCCCTGGCGAACCAGCGCGAATTCCACTGCCTTATGAAACCGAGCCTTAATAATAAAGGACTTACCTTATGACCCATGAATTACTCTCTCCCCTCTTTCAGATCCAATTCAACTTTTATATGCACGGTGCGCCTGCGTATCGAAGCAGCCCTGCCGAAAGCGGCGGCCTTAAATCTCTTCCAGACCGGCCCGGGATTGGCCAGGATCTTTGAAACGTATAATTTGTCCGCGCTAAAGCCCTTGACTTTGGCATTGGCGATAGCGGACCTCAATATCTTTATCAAATATTCCTTTGGCCTTTTATCCACGGTGCGCAGGATCGCTTCTGCCTCAAGGGCAGGCTTTGAGCGGATCAGGTCCATGACTAGGCGGACCTTGCTGGGAGATAACCTTAAGAATTTTCCTTCGGCTTTGGCTATCATTACGTCTTCTCCAGCGCCTTCTTGGCCTTGATACCGCCGTGCTTCCTGAATATCCTCGATGGGGCAAACTCCCCTAACTTATGGCCTACCATATTCTCGGTGATAAAAACCGGCACATGCCTCCTGCCGTCATAGACCGCGAAGGTCAACCCTACGAAATCCGGGATCACCGTGGAGCGCCGGCTCCAGGTTTTGATCGCCTGGCGCAATCCGGCTTTGGTCTGCTTGGCAACCTTTTTCAATAAACTTTCCTCAACGTAAGGACCTTTTTTCAGTGAGCGCGGCATATTATGGCTTCCTTCTCTTAACGATAAATTTGTTGGAATATTTAGTGCGGTTCCTGGTCCGGTATCCCTTGGTAGGCTTGCCCCAGGGAGTGACCGGATGGGGATTACCCTGGCCGGCTTTACCTTCGCCGCCGCCGTGAGGATGATCAAAGGGATTCATTGCCGATCCTCTTACCGTAGGCTTGATCCCAAGCCAGCGGCTCTTTCCCGCTTTGCCTAAAATGATCGCTTCATGGTCAATATTTCCTATCTGCCCGATGGTAGCGCGGCAGTCCAAACTTACTAATCTCACCTCTCCGGATGGCAGCCGGACATGGGCGAACTCACCTTCTTTTGCCATGATCTGGGCGCTGGTCCCTGCCCCGCGGACGATCTGGCCGCCTTTGCCCTTGAACAATTCAATATTGTGGATCAGGGTCCCGGAAGGGATATTACGTAAGGGCAGGCAATTGCCCGCGTTGATATCAATATCCTTCTGGCTGCTGGAAATAACCGTCTGGCCCACATTCAGGCCTACCGGAGCAATGATATAGCGTTTCTGTTTATCCGGATACTCGAGCAAAGCGATCCTGGCAGAACGGTTAGGATCATATTCAATACCCAGGACCTTTGCCGGCTGATCATAAATGTCCCGTTTGAAATCGATCAGGCGCATCATCTGTTTATGCCCGCCTCCTATGTGCCTGGTAGTTATGCGGCCGTGGGCATTCCTTCCGCCGGTTTTCTTCAAGGGGCGCAGCAATGAACGCTCCGGCTTATGCTTGGTGATCTCGGAGAAATCCGGGCCGCTCATATGCCTTCTTGAAGGTGTGGTCGGTTTAAATTTTATCAGTCCCATTTTTTATTCCCTACTTGATCTCTATTTTCTGGCCGGCGGCTAAAGTAACCACGGCTTTCTTGGTATCGGTTGTCCTGCCTAATTGATGCCTGACCCTTTTAAGCTTGCCCAGGGAAACAAAGGTATTAACGTTCTTGACCTTGACCTTATAGGCCTGCTCCACCGCTTTTTTGATCTGGATCTTATTGGCGGTATTGGCTACCAGAAAAAGGTATTTTCCTTTGTCCCCGTAAGCGCTGGATTTCTCCGTCTGCAAAAGCGCCTTGATCGTCATCGCGGAGCCCATTATTTAAGCCTTTCGGTCAGGTCTGCCAGGCCGGACTTAGTGATCAGCAGCTTATGGTTATTCATCACTTCATAAGCATGGCAGTCCTTCGCCAGGTCAACGGTAATAAAACTTATATTTTTTAAGGCGGTTTTTAATTTAGCGTCCACCTTATCCGTTAAGAACAAAACCTTTTCTTCTTTCTTGTGTCCGGCGGAGGATAATTTAAGGCTAGACAATATCTTTAATGCAAGCTTGGTCTTGGGCTCCTCCACCTTGAATTCATCAACTATCATAAAATTATTCTCTTTTAATTTGGCGTTCAGGCCGGTTTTTAAAGCCAGCGCCTTGATCTTCTGGGGGATCTCGTAGGAAAAATCGCGCGGATGAGGGCCAAAGACAACTCCACCGTGCCTCCATAACGGAGAGCGGGTAGAACCTACGCGGGCGCGTCCGGTGCCCTTCTGCTTCCACGGTTTCTTGCCGCCGCCGGATACCTCCCCGCGGGTTTTAGTCGCGGCCAATCCCTTTCTCTGGTTAGCCCGGTAAGAACCGATCGCCTGATAAAGGCACTCCATATTCACAGTGCCGTCGAAAACAGATGGATTGAGCTTTACGGTATCGATCTCTTTGCCTTCGCTATTATATACGGGTAAAGTAAACATTATTTCTTAGCCTTCTTCGCGCCTGAGCCTGCCGGAGCGGGTTTCTTTATTTTCTTTGCTTTAGCCACCATTATGTAACCGTTCTTATATCCGGGAACCGCACCCTCTACCAACAAAACATTATTTTCCAGGTCTACACGGATAACTTTCAGATTTTGCACGGTTACTTTCTTTGCGCCCATATGCCCGGGCATATGGTGGCCCCTGAAAACCCTTCCGGGAGTAGTGCTTGAACCTATGGAACCGACCCTGCGGCGGGAGGTCGAGCCATGGGTCATCGGCCCGCCGTTCCAATGCCAGCGTTTCATACCGCCCTGGAAACCCTTGCCGATAGAAACACCGCTGACATCTACAAAATCCCCTTCCTTAAAAAGGTCTACCCTGAGCTGGTCTCCGGTTTTATATTCAACATTGGCTTCTTTGGAAACCTCCCTGATCAATTTAAGCGCCGGGATATTCAACTTCTTAAAAATCCCCAGTTGGGGTTTCTTTACGTGCTTCTCGGATACAGCTTCAAAACCCAGCTGGATGTTCTTATCCTTGACCGCCAGCACCGGACAGGGGCCGGCCTCTATGGCGGTAACCCCTACCTGCGAGCCGTCAGCCGTATAAACCTGTGTCATACCGATTTTTTTACCGATCAATCCTATCATTTTATTTGATTTCTACATCCACTCCTGCGGGCAGGTTCAATTTCCTTAATGAATCGATGGTCTTGGCTGTGGGCTCAAAGATGTCAATAAGGCGTTTGTGCGTGGATAGGTCAAATTGCTCGCGCGATTTCTTGTCAACGTGCGGAGAACGCAATACCGTGTAAATTTCACGTTTAGTGGGAAGTGGTACCGGCCCCGATATTTTGGCGCCGGTACGCTTCACCGTATCAACGATCTCGATCACCGCCTGATCCAGAAGCCGGTGGTCATATGCTTTTAATTTTATGCGTATCTTTTGCGTATCCATGAATTAGGCGATCACCTCGGTAACTACGCCCGCGCCTACCGTGTGTCCGCCTTCGCGGATGGCAAAACGCGATTCTTTTTCCATGGCAATAGGGGTGATCAATTCCACCTCTAAGTTAACATTGTCCCCGGGCATGACCATTTCCACTCCGGTCGGAAGATCTGCCGAACCGGTAACGTCGGTGGTGCGGAAATAGAACTGCGGCCGGTAACCTTTGAAGAACGGCGTGTGACGGCCGCCTTCCTCTTTGGTCAGGATATAAACCTGGGCCTTGAACTTGGTATGAGGAGTAATAGATTTGGGAGCAGCGATAACCATGCCGCGCTCGATGTCATTCTTTTCCACACCTCTTAAGAGCAGGCCGACGTTATCACCGGCCTGTCCTTCATCCAGAAGTTTGCGGAACATTTCTATTCCGGTAACCACTGATCTCTTTATTTCAGGGCGAAGGCCGATGATCTCAACTTCTTCGCCGACCTTGACCTTGCCGCGCTCGATCCTTCCGGTGCCGACAGTGCCTCTTCCTTCGATGCTAAATACATCTTCAACCGCCATCAGTAAGGGCTTGTCTAATTCGCGGGTAGGCAGGGGGATGAACTCATCTACTGCTTTCATTAATTCCAGTATCGGCTTGGCATCTTCGCCATTGGCGTCGGCGGCTGTCAAAGCTTTATTTGAAGAACCGCGGATGATCGGGGTCTTGTCTCCCGGATATCCGTACTTGGTCAAAAGATCCCTGATCTCCATTTCAACCAGGTCAAGCAGTTCTTTATCATTCACCAGGTCAACCTTGTTCATGAAAACGACCATTGAAGGCACGTTAACCTGACGGGCCAACAGGATATGCTCTCTTGTCTGAGGCATAGGGCCGTCAGCTGCCGAAACCACCAGGATCGCCCCGTCCATCTGGGCTGCTCCGGTGATCATATTCTTGATGTAATCGGCGTGCCCCGGGCAGTCGATGTGCGCGTAATGACGGGCATCGGTTTCATATTCCACGTGGGCAACCGAGATGGTAACAACCTTTGTCTCATCCCTTACGGTACCGCCCTTGGCGATATCGGCATACTGCCTTTCAGTGGCCTTTCCCAACTTTGCCAATACATGGGTGATGGCCGCGGTCAAGGTGGTTTTACCGTGATCGATATGACCGATGGTCCCGATATTTACGTGAGGCTTACTCCTTACAAATTTTTCTTTAGCCATTTTTCCTCCTTGTTAAAAAGTCTTTCTTGCGCCTGCGCCTGTGGCTTGCGCCCCTGAAACGATTTTTTCAGCTACATGTGCCGGAACTTCGCTGTAAAAGGAAGGTTCCATTGTATATGATGCACGGCCTTGTGTCAAGGACCTTGTTATAGTCGCGTAATTAAAAACTTCCGAGAGCGGAACGTTGGCCCGGATGGTGCGCAGGTTCAGCCTCTGCCCGAGGGCAATGATCTTGGCGCGGCGGCTGCTTAAGTCGCCGATTATCTGGCCCATGAATTCTTCGGGCACGATAACTTCAATATCCATGATCGGTTCCAACAAAACAGGATGGGCTTTTTTCATCCCCTCCTGGAAGGCGATGGAACCTGCCATTTTAAATGCCAGCTCCGAGGAATCAACCTCGTGGTATGAGCCGTCCACTAAAACTACCGCTACATCGGTGACCGGGTAACCTGCCAGGACACCGTTCTTAGCCGCGCCGATTATCCCCTGTTTTACCGCCGGGATAAATTCGCGCGGAATGGCGCCGCTTTTAATTTTGTCATCAAAGGTAATGCCGGTGCCCGGGGTTTCCTGCGGGGCCATCTCAATAACGCAATGGCCGTATTGGCCGCGGCCTCCGGACTGAGAAATGAATTTTCCGACGCTGGAGACGCTTTTCTTGATCGTCTCTCTATAAGCAACCTGGGGAGCGCCGACCTGGGCCTCCACGTTGAACTCGCGCAAAATTCTGTCGATGATAATTTCAAGATGCAATTGCCCCATGCCGGCAATAAGTGTCTGTCCGGTCTCCTGGTTATAAGTGACCCTGAATGATGGGTCCTCATCTTCCAGTTTATGCATAGCCAGGCCCAGCTTCTCCTGCGCGTCTTTTGATTTTGGTTCGATCGCCTGCTGGATGACCGGCTCCGGAAAACGCATTGCTTCAATAAGAATCGGATTTTTTTCCGTGCACAGGGTGTCGCCGGTCTTAGTGTCTTTTAATCCTACCGCGGCGGCAATATCGCCGGTAGAAATACTCTCCACTATCTCCTGGCGGTTAGCGTGCATTTTAACGATCTTGGTAACGCGCTCCCTCTCCCTTTTAGTCGCATTGTAAATATATGTCCCTGAAGTAAGTGTCCCGGAATACATCCTGATAAAATATATTTTACCGACAAAAGGATCGGTAGCTACTTTAAAACATAAAGCGGTAAAAGGGGCTTTATCATCGGCCTTAACCTCTTCAAATTCCCCTGAATCGGGGTTAGTGCCTTTTACCGGAGGTACATCTATGGGAGAAGGAAGATAATCCTTTACAGCATCCAACACCAGCTGTACCCCTTTATTTTTAAAAGCCGAGCCGCAAAGCACCGGCACAAATTTATTGGCGATCACTGTCTTGCGTATAGTTTCTTTTAGCTGCTGGTTGGTTACGTCCTTGCCTTGCAGGTAGATCTCCATGATCGCGTCATCCGCCTCGGCGAGTTTTTCTACCAGGATCAAGCGGTATTTATCAAAATCCGCAAGCATCTCTTCGGGGACATCTTTAACTTCATATTCCTTGCCCAGGTCATCATTATAGTGGATAAGTTTCTTTTCAACCAGGTCCACCAGGCCCGAAAAACCTGATTCCTTACCGACAGGCAGCTGGATCGCCGCCACATTAGCCCCTAATCTTTGCTTCATCTGCTCAATTACTTCAAAGAAATTTGAGCCGGTGCGGTCCATCTTGTTCACAAAAGCGATGCGCGGGACATTATAGCGGTCAGCCTGGCGCCAGACGGTTTCTGACTGCGGCTCAACCCCGCCGACCCCGCAGAAAACAACCACTGCCCCGTCTAAGACCTTTAATGACCTTTCTACTTCAATGGTAAAATCCACATGGCCGGGGGTATCGATCAGATTGATGGTGATATCCTTCCATACGCAGGTGGTGGCGGCAGCGGTAATAGTAATGCCCCTCTCCTGCTCCTGGACCATCCAGTCCATGGTCGCGGTCCCATCATGCACCTCTCCCAGCTTGTAATTCTTTCCGGTATAGAACAACACACGCTCGCTGGTAGTGGTTTTACCGGCGTCGATGTGGGCGATGATCCCGATATTCCTGATTTTATCTAACGGTATTTTTCTCATTTATTTCTATAGCCATTTCTCAAGTTAATCATATAAATTCCCTTACTGGGGACACCCTTCGCTTTGGATCCAAAGACGTCCCTGCTTTTACCAGCGGAAGTGGGCGAAGGCTTTGTTGCTTTCAGCCATCTTGTGCGTGTCGTCGCGTTTCTTGATCGACGATCCTTCCCCTTTGTAAGCGGCGATGATCTCATCGGCCAGCTTTTCCTCCATGCGCTTTCCCTTCCTGTTCTGGGAAAAATCCCTGATCCAGCGCAGGGCGATGGAGGTGCCGCGCTCCTGCCTTACTTCAACCGGCACCTGGTATGTTGCTCCGCCTACCCTGCGGGGCTTGACCTCAAGGCGCGGCCGGGCATTATCCAGGGCCTTATAAAAAACCTTTAAAATATCCTCTTCATTCAGATTCTTCCGCACGATATCAAAAGCGCCGTAAACCATTCTCTCGGCAATGGACTTCTTTCCTTCCAGCATCACCATGTTGATGAATTTTGCCACGATCTTGCTGTTAAATTTGGGATCGGCTAAAATATTTTTTTCCTGCGCTTTTCTTCTTCTCATTATTTCCCTTCCTTTGGCCTCTTGGCCCCGTATTTCGATCGTGACCTTCTGCGGGCATTAACCCCCGAAGCATCCAATGTGCCTCTGACAATATGATATCTCACGCCGGGAAGATCCTTTACCCTGCCGCCCCTGACCAGAACGATGGAATGCTCCTGAAGGTTATGCCCTTCGCCGGGAATATAGGCGGTGACTTCAATACCCGTGGTAAGCCTGACCCTGGCGATCTTTCTTAAAGCGGAGTTGGGTTTCTTAGGGGTCATGGTGCGCACCTGAAGGCAAACACCCCTTCTCTGCGGGCAGGCCTTTAGGGCCGGTGATTTACTCTTCTTCTTTTTGGAAACTCTTCCGTGTCTGATCAGCTGGGCAATTGTCGGCATAATTATTCCTTTACACTTTCTTTTTGAGCTTCTAATTTTTCTTCCAAACCTTTTATGGCCCCGGTTTTAACTACTTCAATATCGCGGTGCGACCTGAATCCGGTCCCTGCCGGGATCAGGTGGCCCACGATGACATTTTCCTTTAACCCGAACAGTTCATCACGCTTGCCGCTGGTGGCAGCCTCGGTCAGAACGCGGGTAGTCTCCTGGAAACTGGCCGCGGAGATGAAACTCTCCGTGGTCAGGGAGGCCTTGGTAATACCTAAAAGTAAAGGTGTTGCCTGCGCGGGTTTGCCGCCTTTTTTGATCACCCGGGTATTTTCCTTCTGGAAGACCCACTTATCCACCTGCTGTGTAGCCAGGAAATCCGTATCGCCCGGATCTTCGATCCTTACTTTTTTGAGCATCTGGCGGATGATCAGCTCAATATGCTTGTCATTGATCCGCACGCCCTGCAGGCGGTAAACCTCCTGCACTTCGTTGACCAGGTACTCCTGTAAAACCTTGTCCCCGCAGACGCGCAAAATATCCTGCAAAACCACCGGGCCGTCGGTAAGCTGCTGGCCGGCGGTAACCTTATCACCTTTATAAACATTGGGATGCTTGCCGTGCGGAATAACATACTCCCTGGCCATACCGGTAGTGGATTTGACGATGATCACCCTCTGGTTTTTCTTGGTCTCGCCGAATTCCACGAACCCGTCTATTTCGCTGATCACTGCCGGGTCCTTCGGCCGCCTGGCTTCAAAAAGTTCGGCTACGCGCGGAAGGCCTCCGGTGATATCGCGGGTCTTGACCACGGTGCGCGGGATCTTGGCCAGAAGATCGCCTCCTCCTACCTTCTCGCCGTCCCTGACAATAATATGGGCGCCGATAGGTATAGGATAAATCCCCAGGACCTCTTTTTTCTCATCTAATATGACTACCTGCGGATGATACTCCGGCTTGTGCTCAACCACCACGCGCTCGGCAAGCTTGGTGACCGGATTGATCTCTTCGCGCATAGTGACATTTTCACGCAGGTCTTCAAAACGCACGCCTCCGCCGACCTCGGTAAGGACCGGGATCGTATAGGGATCCCAGCGCACAAAGGATATCCCTTTGTTCACCTCTTCCCCGTCAAGAATACTGATGAAGGCGCCCTGCGGAACGGGATATCTTTCCAGTTCGCGGCCCTGGGCGTCATTGACGCTGATGGCGCCGTTGCGGTTCAAAACGACATTTTCTTTATTTTTAAGGGTTACCCTTAAATTATGATATTTAACCAAACCCTTGTTTTTGGATTTGATAAATGATTGTTCGATGGTCCTGGAGGCGGTACCTCCGATATGGAAGGTCCTCATGGTCAGCTGGGTCCCGGGCTCCCCGATACTCTGGGCTGCCACAACCCCGACTGCCTCTCCCAATTCCACCAGGCGGCCGCTGGAAAGGTTGCGTCCGTAACATTTGGTGCATACACCCCTGCCTGATTCGCAGGTCAGAACGCTGCGGATACGGATCTTTTCAATGCCCAGCTTTTCGATCTGGTCGGCTTTTTCCTCGGTGATCTCCGAAGCCTGCTGGACTATAACCTGATCGGTAATGATATCCACCACATTATCCAAAGCCACTCTGCCGATGATCCGGTCCTTAAGGCTGACCACCTCTTCATCCCCTTCGATGATCGCCGAAACCGTAATGCCGTTCAATGTGCCGCAGTCCTCTTCGCAGGCAATTACCTCCTGGGCAACATCAACCAGGCGGCGGGTCAGGTATCCGGCGTCGGCGGTCTTGAGCGCTGTATCTGCCAAACCTTTGCGCGCGCCGTGAGTGGAGATAAAATATTCCAGAACATTCAACCCTTCGCGGAAATTAGCGGTGATCGGGTTCTCAATAATTTCTCCAGAGGGCTTGGCCATCAGCCCGCGCATGCCGGCTAACTGCCTGACCTGTAAACGGGAGCCTCGGGCCCCTGAATCAGCCATCATGAATATGGGATTAAAGGAATCCATCCCCTTGAATAACAGGTCGGATATCCTGTCGGTGGCGTGGGTCCAGATGTCAATAACCTTGGATTTGCGTTCGCTGTCGGTAATGATACCTTTACGATACTGGTCTTCTACCTTGGCCACCTCTTCCTTTGATTCTTTCAGCACCTGCGGCTTATCCAGCGGAACGGTCATATCATCGATGCCGATAGAGATGCCTCCCAAAGTGCCCATCTCAAAACCCAGGCGCTTGATATCGTCAAGCAGCTTGATGGTCGCGGTGTGGCCGAACCTCTTATACACGCTTACCACTATATCATTTACCCTGCTTTTATTTAATTCCCGGTTGACAAACCCGAATTCAGGAGGCAGGACCTGGTTAAATAATACCCGGCCGACGGTAGTAGCCAGCAGCTGTTTGCCTCCGATAATCATCTTCTGGTCAAAATCATAAACCCCATCAACCCGTATTTTGATCTTGGCATGCAGCTCTACCGCTTTATCGTCATAAGCGGTTAAAACTTCCTCAAAACTGGAAAAGCTCTTGCCCTCACCTAAGGCCCCGGCCTTTTCCTTGCTCAAATAAGAAACACCCAGGATAATGTCCTGGGTGGGAGAAATTACCGGCCTGCCGTCAGCGGGAGAAAATACGTTATTAATAGCCAACATCAGGACCTTGGCCTCTAACTGCGATTCCAATGACAAAGGCACATGCACAGCCATCTGGTCGCCGTCAAAGTCGGCATTAAAAGCGGTACAAACCAATGGATGTATCTTGATGGATTTTCCTTCGATCAACAGCGGCTGGAATGCCTGTATGCCTAAACGGTGCAGGGTTGGGGCGCGGTTAAGCATTACCGGATGGTCCTTGATCACTTCATCCAGGATATCCCAGACCTCGATCTTGCCGCGTTCTACCATTCTGCGGGCGCCCTTGATCGTATGCACAAAACCTTTTTCTCTTAATTTTTTGATGATGAACGGCTCAAATAACTCCAAGGCCATTTGCTTAGGCAGGCCGCATTCGTGGAGCTTTAACTCCGGCCCGACCACGATAACCGAACGGCCCGAATAATCCACGCGCTTACCTAGGAGGTTCTGGCGGAATCGGCCTTGTTTGCCCTTAAGCATATCCGAAAGGGATTTCAACGGCCGATTGTTGGCCCCGTTTACCGGCTTGCCGTGGCGGCCGTTATCAAGCAGTGCGTCTACCGCCTCCTGAAGCATGCGTTTTTCGTTGCGGATGATTATCTCCGGCGCGGAGAGATCCATCAGTTTCTTAAGCCGGTTATTCCGGTTGATCACCCGGCGATATAAATCATTAAGGTCACTGGTGGCAAACCTTCCGCCATCCAGAGGGACCAGCGGCCGCAGGTCAGGCGGGATCACCGGCAGAGATTCCAATATCATCCATTCCGGCTTGTTCCCGCTTTTCTTAAAATCCTCCACGATCTTCAGGTTCTTGATCGCCTTGCGGTTATTCAGCACATCTTTTGATTTTTCCAGGTCCTTCCTGAATTTACGGCAGACAACATCCAGGTCAAGCTCCTTTAAAAGGTCCCTGATCGCTTCGGCGCCGATCCTGGCCTTGAAGCTCGCGCCGTATTTGCTCAGTGCCTGCTGATACTGTTCATCGGTAAGCAGCTCCTTCTTCTTTAAAGGAGTGGTGCCCGGATCGACCACAACATACTCTTCGTAATAAATGATCCTCTCTAAGTCCCTTAAGCCGATATCCAAAAGCGCGCTCATTCTGCTGGGCACTGCTTTAAAGAACCAGATATGCGTAACCGGGGTAGCCAGGTCGATGATACCCATGCGCTCGCGCCGGACGCTTGAACGGTCAACGGTAACACCGCAACGGTCGCAGGTGATCCCCTTGAACTTTATGCCTTTATATTTCCCGCAGTTGCATTCCCAGTCGCGCACCGGGCCGAAAATTTTCTCGCAGAAGAGCCCGTCTTTTTCCGGCTTCAATGTGCGGTAATTAATGGTTTCGGCTTTTTTCACCTCGCCTTTAGACCAGGATCTGATTATCTGGGGGCTGGCGATCTTTATCGAAATACTATCAAATGAGACGATCTCTTCCATTATTTAGCCTTTTCTGTCCTGATATCAAGGCCTAAGCCTTGGAGTTCTTTGATTAATACATTAAATGACTCCGGAGTCCCGTGAGTCAGCCGCTGTTCGCCTTTGACGATCGCTTCGTAAATGCGCGTCCTTCCGGCTACGTCGTCGCTCTTGACGGTGAGCATCTCCTGCAAAGTGAATGCCGCCCCGTATGCCTCAAGGGCCCAAACTTCCATTTCTCCCAACCTCTGACCGCCGAATTGCGCTTTGCCGCCCAATGGCTGCTGAGTAACCAGGGAGTACGGCCCGATAGAGCGGGCGTGGATCTTTTCATCAACTAAATGGATCAGTTTCAAAATATACATGTATCCGACGGTGACCTTCTGGTCAAAGGGCTCTCCTGTATAACCGTCGTAAAGGGTGATCTTGCCGTCTTCGGGCAAGCCTGCTTTCTTAAGCAATTCTTTGATCTCCCCTTCTTTGGCTCCGTCAAATACAGGGCAGCTTACATTTAAATTCAGGACTTTGGCTGCCCAGCCCAAATGGCATTCCAGGATCTGGCCTACGTTCATACGCGAAGGCACACCCAGGGGATTTAAAACCACATCCACCGGAGTGCCGTCGGGCATATAAGGCATATTTTCCTCCGGGATGATCCGGGAGACCACGCCCTTGTTACCGTGCCTTCCGGCAAGCTTATCACCTTCGGAGAGCTTGCGTTTGGTGGCGATATAGACCACGACCCTTTTCAGGATGCCGGCGGGCAGTTCATCCCCGCGGCGGACCTTTTCAATCTCCTGCTCTTCTTCGGCCAATAATTCCTGCATCTGCTCGTCAAAAGAAGCAGCCAGGATCTTAGCCTCCTCGTTATCGCTGAGATCGAACTTCTCCACCTTTTTCTTATCTATTCCCAAAACCTGGGCAAGACGGGCGGTCTTTTCAGTCTGCAGGAATTCGATCTCCTGCTTATAATAGGCCTTCAACTCCCTGATCTTGGCTAATTCCTTGGTTTTCTCTTCCTTTGATTTTCTGCCGCGGTCCTTTCGCTGGAACACGTGCACGTCGATGACTATCCCTTCAACACCCGGAGGCACGATCAATGAGGTATCGCGCACATCCCCGGCCTTTTCTCCGAAGATCGCCCGCAGCAATCTCTCCTCGGGGCTGGGCTCGGAATCGGTCTTGGGAGTGATCTTGCCCACAAGTATATCCCCGGCGCTTACTTCAGCTCCGATGCGGATGATCCCGGTTTCATCCAGGTTCCTCAACGCCTCTTCGCTGACATTGGGGATATCGCGGGTGATCTCTTCATTGCCCAGCCTGGTTTCGGCAGCTTCGATCTCAAACTCTTCTATGTGTATAGAGGTAAAGGTATCTTTTTTGATCAATCTTTCGCTGATCAGGATGGCGTCTTCAAAGTTATATCCTCTCCAGGGCATAAAAGCAACCAGGACATTCTTGCCTAAAGCCAGCTCACCTTCTTTTGTGGCGATGCCGTCGGCGATGGCCTGGCCCTGCTCTACGCGGTCCCCTAATCCCACTAAAGGCCTCTGATTAAGGGAGGTGTCGGCATTAGTGCGCAGGAATTTCTTCAGGTGATAGATATTTTTTCCAACGGTGATCGATGAAGCATCCACGCTGGTCACTTTACCGGAATCCCGGGCAAGAACCACTGTGCCGGAATCTTGTGCCACCTTGGCTTCCATTTCAGTTCCCACTAAAGGCGGCTCGGTGATCATCAGCGGCACAGCCTGCCTTTGCATATTTGAGCCCATCAAAGCGCGGTTGGCGTCATCATGCTCAAGGAAAGGGATCATCGAAGCGGCAACGGAAACCAATTGCTTGGCAGAGACATCCATATACTGCACTTCTTTTGCCGGCACTTTCGGGAAGTCATCTTTATAGCGGCAGGTAACGAACTTATCAACGAAACGGCCTTCACTGTCTAACGGGACATCGGCCTGGGCAATAGTCTTGTCTTCTTCAATATCCGCGGTGAGGTAATCTATCTTCTTGGTTACGCGGCCATCCTCTACCTTGCGGTAAGGGGTCTCGATCAGGCCTAAAGAATTTATCCGCGCGAAACAGCTTAAAGAAGCGATCAGGCCGATGTTCGGGCCTTCGGGGGTCTCAATAGGACAGACGCGGCCGTAATGCGAAGGATGGATATCCCTTACTTCAAAACCCGCTCTCTCTCTTGATAAACCTCCGGGGCCAAGGGCGCTCAACCTTCTCTTGTGGGTCATCTCGGCCAAAGGATTGATCTGGTCCATGAACTGGGAGAGCTGGCTGCGGCCGAAGAAATCACGGATCTGGTTGCTTAAAAGTTTGGAGTTGACCAGGTAATGCACGTTAAGATTATCAAACTCGCCCAGGATGCTTAATCTCTCCCTGATGGAACGCTCCACGCGGGATAACCCGATGCGCACCTGGTTCTGCACCAGTTCACCCACGCTTTTCACGCGGCGGTTGCCTAAATGGTCGATATCGTCGATCTTTCCGGTGCCGGCGTTTAATTTGATCAGGTATTCAATTACCTTGATTATGGTGTCGGAATCGAGTATCCTTTTTTCCAGGGACACATCCATTCCTAATTTACGGTTCAGGATGAAACGGCCTGCCCTCTCCAGGTCATATCTGGCCGGATCAAAAAATAACCTGTAAAACAAAGCTTCGGCAGCCTCTTTGGTTACAGGTTCGGTGGGGCGCATCTTGCGGTAGAAATCAAGATAGGCTTCTTCTTTAT